>CANQYC010000020.1 GCA_947627945.1 uncultured Clostridia bacterium | reverse complement strand
GCGAAGAATCTGCTGACCCGGTTGTGCAGATTCTTCGCCTTGCCGATATAGATGATGCCGCCCTTGTCATCCTTCATCAGGTACACGCCCGGTGAAGTCGTCAGCTGTGCCGTTTTTTCCCGAAGATAGGGCAGACGGGGATTTAATTCTTCCGTCAGGAATGAAATGACCGGATCCATTGTCTGCCCTCCTTTCAGGTGTTAAATATCGTCAAACAAGTCGCTCCGGTATTTGACTTCTCTTGCCCGGTCGCCGTGGCAGTCGATCATGATGCGCTCCTGTGACAGCAAAAATCTCATGATCGAAAAGAACACCACATAGGCGATCGAATTGGCAAACAGGGTGACATACACATGCATCTTGAAGATCACGCCGAACATGCCCGCCAAGATGATCACTTCTGTAATGATGATCGCAATTTCCAGTGCCGTGTTCTTCGGCTCCAAAGACAGGTAGGTAAAGCAGATCGCCGCCGAAAAGATGGAATGTGCAATGTTCAGCACCATCGAGCTGGATTGATAGAAAGACAGCCGGTCAGCATTGAAATCCATGATCATGATAACGACTTCCACGATCAGGTAGATCAGCATTGCCGTTTTCATGATATACCGGTGACGGACGATCTTATGGAAATTCAGCAGTGAAAACAGCATGAACACAAAACCACCCACCTCGATCGTATATGCTGCGATCTCCAGCGGGACAAGTTCCACGTTATGCCGCTCGATAGACCAGTAATAGACCGAGGCACAGAGTGCAAACAGCAAAAAGAGGATATTGGCAAACTGTCCGCAGATAAAACAGCGTTTCAATCTCGGATGCATCCCGTCTCACCCCTGTCTTGCAGCCAGTGCCCGCAGCCCGATGTCCCGGCGATAATGGACATTGTCCCAGAATATCTGATCGACCGCATCATATGCCTGTGTCAGCGCATCGGCAAGTGTGTCAGCAGTGGCTGTCACGCCAAGCACTCTGCCGCCTGCTGTCAGGAATTGGTTATCTGTAAACTTCGTCCCGGCATGGAAGATGCGAACGCCGTCAAGCTGTCCCTTTTCATCCAGACCCGTGATCACTTTTCCGCTTTCATACTTTACCGGATAACCGCCGCTTGCCATGACAACGCATGCTGCATTTTCCTGTTTCCATGTGATGGGCAGTTCTGCAAGGCGTTCCTCATACACGGCTTCGATAATATCCACCAGATCGGTCTCAAGCAGCGGCAGCACGACCTGTGTCTCCGGATCACCGAAACGGCAGTTATACTCAATGACCTTGGGACCGTCAAGTGTCAGCATCAGTCCAAAGTACAGACAGCCGGAAAAAGGTCTGCCCTCTTTCTGCATGGCTTCTATGGTCGGCAGGAAGATCCGTTCCATACACTCCTTGGCAATGGCATCCGTATAATACGGATTCGGTGCCACCGTCCCCATGCCGCCGGTGTTCAGTCCCTCATCTCCATCGAGGGCACGCTTGTGATCCATCGAGGAGATCATCGGCACGACAGTCTTGCCATCCGTAAAGGAGAGGACGGAGACCTCGGGACCTGTCAGAAATTCCTCGATCACGATGCGGGCACTGCTCTCACCGAACTGCCTGTCGTCGATCATTGACCGGACTGCCGCAACTGCCTCTTCCTCGTCCTGCGCTAAGATCACACCCTTGCCGAGTGCCAGTCCATCCGCCTTGATGACGGTCGGGTAGGTATTCTGCGCTTTGATGTAGGCGATCGCCTTTTCGCTGTCATTGAACACCTCATACCTGCCGGTGGGGATGCCGTACTTCTGCATCAATTCCTTGGAAAAGATCTTGCTGCCCTCAATAATGGCAGCATTTGCCCGGGGGCCGAATGTCCTGAACCCCTCTGCCTGCATGGCATCCACCATGCCCAGCACCAGCGGATCATCGGGTGCCACAAACACATAATCCGGCTGGAGCTTTTTGGCAAGTGCCACCATGCCCGGAATGTCCGTTGCCTTGACATCAAAACACTTCGCATAGCGGGAAATGCCGCCATTGCCCGGTGCGCAGTACAGCTCCGGGCTTCTTGCACTTTCGGCAAGTTTCATAATAATGGCGTGTTCCCTGCCGCCGCCGCCGACTACTAAGATCTTCATGGGATCCCTCCTGTTCCATCTGCTCCGCCCGAAAGCGGATTCATCTTTGCACGTATTTCCATTACGGTCAGCTTTGCCACTGCCGTACGGTCAAGTGCATGCCTGTTATAGGCAAAATTCCTTGTCATTTCATGCCGCTGCATGATAATATTGTCCATGGCATCCTGCTTCTCCTCCCCTTCCAGAAAGGCGACAGATGCCGTCCCCATGACGCTCTTGTAACGCATGGTCACATCCCCCCGCTCCGGGATGCACTCCATTTGCAGGGACATGTCCATCTCAAACGCACAGACACCGCATTGCTGCATCAGTGCATACTTCCTGCCCGCTTTTGCGCCGTGGATGTAGAAGCAGAGCGTTTCCCCGTCAAAGGTGTAGGCGAAATTCACCGGCACGATGTACGGTACCGCCCCGTCCGCAAGCCCTAAGCGCAGTATCTCACAGGCATCAATAATTTTCAGTATCTCCGTCAGGTCGGTCACTTCCCTGTCCCTGCGGCGCATAGGAATTGATTTCATACCGATCTCCCTCCTGATGGGTCACAGCATACAGTTCTACCGCAGCCGCACAGCACAGCAAGACCAGCCCCACTGTCCTAAGCGGTGAAAACATCCTGTGCGTTGACGAGGTCATCTGGTAGGATTTAAATACCCCTAAACCATAGAGGACAGCGATATTTATACTGCCCCTGTAGATCAGAGTCGCTGCAATACCCAAAACAACATACAGCACCCCTGTCACGATCAGCGTCCCCATTGCCTTGTTTCGGGAGATCTGCCTTTGCGCATAATTCCAGAAAGCGACCGCAGCAAAGGGCAGCAGCTGCACCGCAATATATATCAGATACATTACGCTGATCTGCAAGGGCAATGCCTCAAAATCAGTGGGAATATCACGGGGCGTATTCTGTAAATAGACAGGGTAACACAGCATCAGCACTATCCCGACCACAAAGTCTACACAGTACAAAATAGCGGCGATCAGCGCAAGCCGTTTGGTGATCACTAATTTTTTCATGCCGCTTCTCCTTAATGGTGGAACAGCCGGATACCCGTAAATGCCATAGCAATGCCGTACTTGTTGCAGGTCTCGATCACATTGTCATCCCGGATAGAACCGCCCGGCTCTGCGATGTAGGCAACGCCGCTCTTTCTCGCACGCTCGATATTATCCCCGAACGGGAAGAACGCATCCGACCCAAGGCAGACATCTGTATTTTGTGCCAGCCAAGCCTTTTTCTCCTCCGCAGTAAATACCGGGGGCTTCACCTTGAAAATACGCTGCCACTCGCCATCACGGAGTACATCCTCATATTCCTCCCCGATGTAAACGTCAATGGCATTGTCACGGTCAGCACGGCGGATCTCATCTACAAACTGTAAGCCAAGCACCTGCGGACTCTGGCGCAGCCACCAGTTATCGGCTTTCTGTCCGGCAAGACGGGTGCAGTGGATCCTCGACTGCTGCCCTGCCCCGATGCCGATCGCCTGTCCGTCCTTGACATAGCAGACAGAATTGGACTGCGTATATTTCAAAGTGATCAGGGAGATCAGCAGATCATCGAGCTTGTCATCCGGGATATTCTTGTTCTCCGTGACAACATTGGCAAGCAGCTCCCGGTTGATGTCGAGTTCATTTCTCCCCTGCTCAAAAGTCACGCCATACACCTGCTTATGCTCAATGGGATCCGGCTTGTAATTCTCATCCATCTGCAAAATGCAGTATGTCCCCTTGCGCTTCGACTTCAGGATGGCAAGTGCCTCCTCATCGTAAGCCGGCGCAATGATGCCATCAGATACTTCACGCTGGATCATCTTCGCCGTGCAGACATCCACCTTGTCGGACAATGCGATAAAATCGCCGTAGGAGGACATTCTGTCCGCACCCCTTGCCCTTGCATAGGCACAGGCAAGCGGCGACAGCTCACCCAGATCATCCACCCAGTAGATCTTTTTCAGCACATCGCTGAGCGGTCTGCCGATGGCAGCACCTGCCGGGGACACATGCTTGAAAGAAGTCGCAGCGCACTGCCCGGTCGCTGCTTTCAGCTCTTTCACGAGCTGCCAGCCGTTCAGGGCATCGAGCAGATTGATATAGCCCGGCTTGCCGTTGAGAACTGTGATCGGCAGGTCACTGCCGTCTTCCATAAATACCTTAGAGGGTTTCTGGTTCGGGTTGCATCCATATTTCAAAAGCATTTCCATTGTGTGTTCCTCCTGCTTACTTAGTGTACTTGTTGATGATCTTCGACTTTGCTTCTCCCGTGGCGATGTCGATATACCGCACGAACAGTGAGACCTTGTTTTCCTCGTTCAGCGCATCCCAGAGTTTTTCTGCAAACTCATCCATATCGTCCGGGATGGTGATCTTCTTCGGCTCTCCCTCAAAGCTCGGCAGCGGTTCGCCGTCGCCCATGTAGGTATGGATGAAATGCCCGTAGCCTGCAAGCGGGCTGTTGTAGGAGAACGTGAAACGCTCCACGCTGTCCGGATCGCCGTCCGCAGATTTCAGGATGGACAGGGCATAGTTGTACTTTCCGTCCCCAACATGCATGATACCGGAGATCCTGGGCGTATAGTTCGGCGCATCGTCCTCATATTCACGGGTGCGCAGAGACTGCTCAAACGTCTGCTGCTTGTCCATCAGCTCGTAGATCGTGTCGGTCTGGTCGCCGTTCGTGACAATAGTCTTGTTGCCGAGTACACGCACGGGCGAATAGATGATGAGATGCGGATCGGTCAGCTTCGACGGGTCAGCAGCCTCGGTGCGGATGCCGTCCGCTGTCTCAACAAATACCCGGTTGCGGGAATTGACGCTCCTGCCCATGATGAAGTATGCCGTCACGGCGGACTTGCCGTCTGCCGACCTGCCGAGGATGATGCCCCTGCCGGGATAGGAATTTCCCCGCAGCTCTTCATAAATATCCAGTGTTTTCATTTGGAAACCTCCTTGTGATCTATGTAAGCCCTGCCGTCATGCACTGTCAGTCTGTCCTCACAGAACAGGCTCACAGCCTCCGGCAGCAGCTCCCACTCTGCTTCTTCCATGACACGCTTTTGCAGGATCTCCGGCGTATCATCATTGCGGACTTCCACTGCCTTTTGCAGGATGATCGGTCCGCCGTCGCAGACCTCTGTCACGAAATGCACCGTGGCACCCGTGAGCTTGACGCCCCTTTCCAAGGCTTTCTCATGTACATGCAGTCCATAGAACCCATCGCCGCAGAAAGACGGGATCAGAGACGGATGCACATTGATGATCCTGTTTTTATACGCCTGTATGATGCGCTTATCCAAGATCGTCATAAATCCGGCAAGCACGACCAGATCGGCATATTCTTCAAACAAAGCCTCATGCAGGGCTTTGCTGTAGGATGCATTGTCCGGGTACTGTTTGCGGGGCACGACACGTGTGGGAATGTCATGCACCTTTGCCCGTTTCAGGGCGTAGGCATCTGCTCTGGACGAGATGACGCAGGTGATCTTTCCGCCCCGCAGCTCGCCCCGCTCCTGCGCATCGATCAGTGCCTGCAGATTCGTACCGCCGCCGGATACCAGTACGACAATTTTTTTCACGATATCCACTCCTTTTTTGTATCATGCAGGATATACCGTACCGGTGTACCCCGTTCCTGTTCTGTTTCCACGATCGCCGTGTGTTCTGACAAGATCACAGCCGCCATGCCATTTCCCAGCACCATGGACAGGGCATCCCGGAAAGAACATATTCTTCTGTCTAATTCCTTTGCATGCGCCATAATATACCAATTCAGATGCTGCACAGCAAATTCATCACATTGCCGCACAATCTGCACAATTTCTTCTTCTGACAGTCTGCCGCAGGCAACAATAACAGATGGCTCCAGCATGGATGCCGCATCATGACAGAACCGCCCGATGCCCGCCTGCCGCTTTTTTCCGCCTATTTCGTACAGAGATCTTTCCCGTTTCTCCTTGCGGAGAAACCGTGCGATCCGCCATTCCGGGTACACTCTGATCTCCTGAATGAACGTGATCAGATCTTCAGCCAGCGGTTCGGGACAGACCACGCCGTCTATGTCGTCATCGTCTTCTACATAGATATGTCCGGTCATCCGTTCCATGAGGACTAAACTTCCGAAATAACTGATGTCTCCGATCGGGATATACTGTTCTATGTCGATCGCATGGTACTTGTCTCCCCAGGCAGCTGCATCGTCCAAGACATTCTGTAGTCCCTGTGAAAAGGAAGAATGCAGAACAATGGCATCGTGGAGGTACGGACTACGGGGATGAAAGCCGGACACCACCGGGTGATACACCGAAAAATACGCTTGCAGGATCTCCGGCATCTCATAGCCGAACCTCTGCCGGAATGCTGCTGTATCTGTCTTTTCTTTCCGGGGAAATACATAATTCCCTTGCCGTATCTGCTCTGCATATTCCGGTTCGTATTTGCAGTGTGCAAACCGTTCCGGATCACGCACCTGTGCATAATAGGAGTGCAATGCGGACAGCATTTTCTTTTCAGCTTTTTGTTTCACTGTGTCCCCTCCCTGCATGCAGACACTGCACACCAGAAATGCATGCCGCCCGCTGCCGCAAAGGAAACACAGGCGGCGATCCGTCAGAAGATGCAGCCGCCGAAACGGCATCAGTCGAGGATCACGCCCTCCTCGGAAGCGACCAGCTCGCCAAGCACATATGCCTTCTCTCCTGCGGCATTCAGGATCTCCACGGCTCTGTCCGCATCCTCCGGTGCCACGCAGACGATCATGCCGACGCCCATATTGAACGTATTGTACATGTCACGCTCCGGAATATGCCCTGTTCTGGCAAGGAGCGGGAAGATCGGAAGCACCTGCACATCTTTCTTTGCAATGTGGGCAGAGATGCCCTGCGGCAGGGAACGGGGGATATTCTCATAGAAACCGCCGCCGGTGATATGGGATACCGACTTCACACGCACCTGTTCCATGAGCTGCAAGACCGGCTTGACATAGATCTTTGTCGGTGTCAGCAGGCTCTCTCCGAGCGTCATTCCCAGCTCATCAAAATGCTCCGCCAAGTTCTTCTCATTGATGGAAAAGACCTTGCGCACCAAAGAAAAACCGTTGGAATGCACACCGGAAGACTGCAGGGCGATCAGCACATCCCCTGCCTTCTGCGAAGAAGTATCAACAATGTTCTTCTTGTCCACAACACCAACGGCAAATCCGGCAAGATCATATTCATCCACGGGATAGAAGCCGGGCATTTCAGCAGTTTCACCGCCGACCAGTGCGCAGCCTGCCTGCACGCAGCCCTCCGCAATGCCGGAAACAATGGTTGCGATCTTCTCCGGATAATTTCTGCCAACGGCAATATAATCCAGGAAAAACTGGGGCTTTGCACCGCAGCAGATGATGTCATTGACGCACATTGCCACGCAGTCGATGCCGACGGTATCGTGCTTGTCCATCAGAAATGCCAGCTTGAGCTTGGTGCCGACGCCGTCCGTCCCGGAAACAAACACCGGCTTTTCGATCCCGGTCAGATCAGGCTCAAACAGCCCGCCGAAGCCGCCGATCCCGGATAGCACACCGGGCGTATTCGTCCGGGCAATGTGTTCCTTCATCAGACGGACTGCCTCATAGCCCGCTGTGACATCAACGCCTGCCTTCTTGTAGCTTTCAGAAAAACTGTTGTTCATGGGGGTTCCTCCTGTGTGAAGCCTATGCTTCGATTCTGTATTCAAATTTGTCCTTCGGCTGCTCTTTCGGCACACCGATCGGATAATTGCCTGTAAAGCATCCGACGCAGAAGCCGCAGCCCGCATCCTCTGCGATCTGCTGCACGCCGTCAACGCTCAGATACCCGAGTGAGTCCGCACCGATCGTCCGGCAGATCTCCGGAATGTCCATCTGACAGGCGATGAGATGCTCCCGGCTGTCGATATCGGTCCCGAAATAACAGGGGTTGGTAAAGGGCGGACAGGACACCCGGAAATGGATCTCCTTTGCCCCCGCATCCCGGAGCAGTCTGACGATCCGGGCAGAGGTCGTACCACGGACGATGCTGTCGTCGATCAGCACCACACGTTTCCCCTCTACCGTTTCCCGTATGACATTGAGTTTGAGCTTGACGGAGTTCATCCGCTGCTTCTGGCTCGGCTGGATAAACGTCCTGCCGACATAGCGGTTCTTGATGAATCCCACACCATAGGGGATGCCGGAGGCATGGGAAAAACCAAGTGCGGCATCCAGTCCGCTGTCCGGAACGCCGATGACCACATCCGCATCGACCGGATGCTCTTTCCAGAGCATCTCCCCGGCACGGAGGCGTGCCTTGTGGACACTGCATCCCTCGATCACGGAATCAGGTCTTGCAAAATAGACATATTCAAAAACGCACATAGTCGATCTTCTGCCGCAGTGGGTGCGGATCGACCGGATGCCTTCCTTTTCCACCACAATGATCTCACCGGGCAGAAGATCCCGCTCAAACTTTGCCCCGATGGCGTCCAGTGCGCAGGTCTCCGAGGCAAACACCGTACTCCCGTCCGGGAGACTGCCCATCACCAGCGGGCGGAAACCGTTGGGATCCCTTGCGGCAATGAGCTTCTGCGCAGACATAATGACCAGAGAATAAGCACCCTTGAGGTCATACATGGCATGTTCCACGGCACGCTCGATGGAATCTTTTTTCAGGCGATGCTCTGTCAGACAGTAGGAAATGACCTCGGTGTCATTGGTGGACTGGAAAATGGCACCACGAAGCTCATAGCGTTCCCGCAGCATATGGGCATTGACGAGATTGCCGTTATGCGCAATGGCGAGCGGACCTTTGATATGGCGCACCACCAGCGGCTGTGCATTCACACGGCTGTTGCTGCCGGTGGTGGAATAGCGTACATGTCCGATGGAAATATTGCCCTGTCCGAGTGTACTCAGCTTGTCCCCGCTGAACACCTCCTGAACCAGACCGACATCCTTGTGATGGGTGAACACACCTCTGTCATTGACCACGATGCCACAGCTCTCCTGTCCTCTGTGCTGCAAGGCAAACAATGCAGCATACGACAATGCCGCCGTATCGGTATTCTCCGGGGAGAACACACCGAACACGCCGCATTCCTCATGGATACCTGTACGCAATGTTCTCATTCCTTTCCGTTCCAGCAGTAGGTACAAAGCCCGCATTCGGGTCTGCCGATCGCCCGGATCGTACCGGGCAGTGACTGGAACTCGAGACTTGTCAGCTTCAGACGGCGGCAGATCTCATCCCGCAGGCGTCTGCCCCGTTCGGTCTCGGAGTTGCTGTATTCCTCCAGATGCTGCACGCCCTCTGCGCCCTCAAAGGCATCAATGACCTGCCGGGCGATCAGCTCCATCTCCGAAGTGCTTCTGGAAAAGTTCAGATATTTGCAGCCGTACATGATCGGCGGGCAGGCAGAGCGCATATGTACCTCTCTGGCACCGTTCTCATACAGAAACTCCACCGTCTCCCGCATCTGTGTGCCACGGACAATGCTGTCATCCACGAACAGCAGCCGCTTTCCCTCGATCAGCTCATGCACCGGGATCAGTTTCATCTTGGCGACTTGATTGCGCATGGTCTGGCTGGTGGGCATGAAGCTCCTCGGCCATGTCGGTGTGTACTTGATAAAGGGTCTCGCAAAGGGGATGCCGCTGCGGTTGGCATAGCCGATGGCATGGGGCGTTCCGGAATCCGGCACGCCGCAGACATAATCCACATCCGGCAGTCTGCCGGCACGGATGTCATTTTCTGCCATGATCTCACCGTTGCGTGTCCGCATGGTCTCCACGGTCACACCCTCATAGACGGCATTGGGATAACCGTAATATGTCCATAGGAAAGAACAGATCTTCAGATCTCCGTTTGCCGGGGACAGCGTCTCGCAGCCTCTTGCGGTGAGGCGGACGATCTCGCCGGGACCCAGCTCCTTATGGGTATAGTAGCCGAGTTTCTGGAATGCAAAGGATTCGAGGGACACGCAGTAGCCGTCATCACGCTTGCCGATGATGATGGGCAACCTGCCGTCCTTGTCACGGGCGCAGAGGATGCCCTCCTCCGTCAGGACGATGAGATCCATCGTGCCGACGATCTTCTCCTGTGCATAGCGGATGCCCTCTGTAAACGAATCTTTCCGTGAGATCAGCGCACCGATCAGGTCGCCGGAATTGATATTGCCGCTGCTCATCGCTTCAAAGCTGGCGCATCCATCCGCAAGCAGCTCCTCTACGAGCTGCTTTGCATTCTGAATGATGCCGACACTGCACACGGCATACAGTCCGAGCTTGGAACGCATCAGAATGGGCTGCGGGTCGGTGTCACTGATGCAGCCGATGCAGAGCTTGCCCTGCATGGATGCCACATCACTTTCAAACTTCGTCCGGAAGGGAGAATTCTCGATGCTGTGGATGCTCCGCTGAAATCCCCGCTCCGGAGAAAAGGCGGTCATGCCGCCACGGCGTGTGCCGAGATGGGAATGATAATCGGTCCCGAAAAAGACATCCATCACGCAGTCATTTTCGGAAGCTGCTCCAAAAAAACCGCCCATCTTACTCACCCATCAACCGTTTCATGATCTCCTGATATGCCTCCTCGACACCGCCCATGTCCCTGCGGAAACGATCCTTGTCGAGCTTTTCATGGGTCGTGCTGTCCCAGAAGCGGCAGGTATCCGGAGAGATCTCATCTGCCAGCAGGATCTCGCCGTGGAAACGTCCGAATTCGATCTTGAAGTCGATCAGATCAATGTTCAGCTTCTTGAAGAAGTCCAGCATGAAGGCATTCACCCGGAAAGCATACTCTGCGACTTTGTCCAGCTCCTCCTTTGTGGCAAGTCCCAGTGCGAGCGCATAGTAGTCATTGATGAACGGATCGCCCAGATCATCGTTCTTATAGCTGAACTCAAGGGTCGGGCACAGGAGCCGTCTGCCTTCTTCGATGGCGAGCTTTTTGGAAAAGCTGCCGGCTGCCACGTTCCGGACAATGACCTCGAGCGGCAGGATCTCCACCTTTTTGACGAGGGTCTCACGGTCGGAAAGCTCCTCCACCAGATGGGTCGGGATGCCCTCCTTCTCCAGCAGCTTGAACATGTAATTTGTCATCCGGTTGTTGATCACGCCCTTGCCGCTGATGCTGCCCTTCTTCTCGCCGTTGAAGGCTGTCGCATCGTCCTTGTAATCCACGATCACCAGATCGGGATCATTGGTCGCATAGACCTTTTTTGCCTTGCCTTCGTACAACTGTTCGCCCTTTACTACATTTGCCATTTCTGTTTACCTCCATCTGATATGTATACTCTCTCCGGAATGTCAGACGTTTCAGAGAGCTTTTACCATTTCCTGCATGGCAGCGTCCTTTTTTGCAACACCGTCTGCCATATCCGTCTTCATGTCCTGTAGTTTTTCCGCCAGCGATGCATCGGAAAGTGCCAGCATCTGCACGGCGAGGATCGCCGCATTGGCGGCACCGTCAATGCCGACCGTTGCCACCGGGATCCCCGGAGGCATCTGCACCGTTGCCAGCAGTGCATCCAGTCCGTCAAGTGCGGATGACTTGATCGGGATGCCGATGACCGGGAGTACGGTATGTGCCGCCAGTACCCCTGCCAGATGTGCTGCCTTTCCTGCGGCGGCGATGATGACACCAAACCCCTCGGCGGCAGCGTTTTTGGAGAATTCTGCCGCTGCCTCCGGTGTACGGTGCGCAGACATGACATGTACCTCACATGGTACGTCAAAGGCACGCAGCTTTTCCACTGCACCCTTTACCACAGGGAAATCACTGTCGCTGCCCATAATGACTGCTACTTTTTTTGTCATAACAGATGCCTCATTTCTCCGTGCCTTGGATAGTGTCCGTCAGAAGCTGCACGGCTGCTCCTGAGGGACATAGGGGGCAACATCGCACGTTGCCTTTATTCTTCATCCGGCTGCGGAGTAGGCTCCGGGTTCTGGAAGTTCAGATCAGCCGATGTGAGAATCAGTTTGTTCTCTGTATTTCTCCGGAAATACAGATGCAGCTGCACAGTACCATTCACTGCTGCCTGTTCCTCTGTCTCTTCCGTATGATAGGAGGCGGCGAAAGAAAAGTCATAGGTGTCCTCCTTTTTGGCATCCTCAAAGGAAAAATGCCCGATCTCTTCAAATGTCATCCCAAGAAAGCTGCCCGGTTTTGTCAGTCTGCCGATGTAGTCGCTTCCCGTGATATCCGGCAGATCAGAAAAATCGCTCTGCTCCAGCATGTCCATGTATGTCCCGACGCATTCGTTCAGGCGCAGCAGATCATCCTCGGAAAGCTCGTCAAGCAGTTTCCGGTTGGCGATATTCCATTGCAGCTTTCCGCCGAGTACATCGCACTGCATACGTGCGCACTGGAGGCGTGGTCCTGATCCTGCCAGAAAATAGCAGAACTCGCACCCCGACAGCTCCATCTGCAGCAGCTCGTCCCCATAGTAGGCATTGTCAAAGCTGCGGGAAAATACAGGGGTGTAATCCTCCCGGTAGAGGAGACAGCTCCCGTCCTCATCGACCGTCCCGAGATGATATGCGCCGTATGACTCCATTTTGCGGAACACAAACGGAAGCACCACATTTTCCTCATAGTCGATGCCGCCGATGAGTACGGTATCGTTGATTTTCTGGGAAACAAGCACCAGCTCCGGCGTGACGTCCAGGATCTCCAGCCACTCCGGCTCAATGACGATCGCATCGTCTGCATTGAGTACGCCATAGGCACCGTTCTGACTGACAAAGACCCGCATATCTCCATACGTCTCCACAACAGAGGCGACCCTGTCTTTCGTATCGCTGTCCCCGGTGTTCTTTGTGACATCAAAATAGAATCTCGTCAGTCCGACGCAGAGGATCATCCCGGCGATAAACAGCACAGAGATCAGCAGTCTGGCACGGTTGCTCACGATTTGTTTCCATCCTTCATGCGTTCACGGTACATCGTCTCATCCTCTCTCGAAAGGTAGATCGGGCGGTGCTTGCTCTCAAGGTAGGTCTTGGAGAGGTACTGCCCCAGAATGCCCGTACAGAAAAGCTGTAACCCGCTGAGCAGCGTGATGATACAGAGTGCAGCCAAAAACCGCAGATCGGCATCATCGACCACGATCGCCTTGACGGCGAACACGATCAGCAGCAGCACAGCGATCACGCAGATCAGGACACCGAGCAGTGCCGCCAGTGACAGCGGTGCCGTCGAAAAGGCATAGATGCCCTCGAGCGAGTATCTGAACAGTCCCCAGAATGACCATGACGAGGTGCCTGCGGGACGCTCGACATTCTCATACTCAATATATCTTGTCCGGAAACCTACCCAGCTGAAAATGCCCTTGGAAAAGCGGTTGTATTCCTGCATCTCCAGAATGGCATCGACCATCTGACGGGACATGAAGCGGAAATCCTGTGCGCCGTCCACGATCTCCGTCTGTGAGATCTTGTTCATCAGCTTATAAAATGCCCTCGCAAAGAACGAACGCAGCTTCGACTCCCCCTGCCGGCTGACACGTCTTGTGGTGGCACAGTCATATTCGCCGTCTTTTACATAATTGTACATCTGCGGCAGGAAAGCCGGCGGATGCTGCAAGTCGGCATCCATAACAACGACATAGTCTCCCCGGGATCTTTCCAGCCCGGCATACATCCCCGCTTCCTTTCCGAAATTCCGGGAAAAGGAAACATAACGCACCCGTGCATCTTTCAGGGACATGTCCCGCAGCAGCTCCAGTGTCCTGTCCCGGGAACCGTCGTCAATGAACAGAAGTTCAAATGCCAGATCGGCATGCTCACTGCGCATCTGCTCCATGACCTTGCAGATCTCGGTATAGAACAGCGGCAGCACTTCCTCCTCATTGTAGCACGGAACAACAATGGAAATCAATTTCATACGCTATCCTCCTAAATAATATACCAATACACTATATATCATACTACATTCTTGGGAAGATTGCAAGAGGGTTTTGGCAAACTTTTTTCACATGTTTTAGCTGTTGAAAATTTTTGCCCATATATCGCCATATTTTTTTCAACATGCATTTCGTGATTTTGCACAAACTTGCAGCTTCGTCCCCGGATGCAGCACATCCTCCTGCAAAAACAAGTACGCTGCACCGAAACGATACAGCGTACAGGCAGTATTACGTTGTTCCGAGAAGCTGCTCCACGGCGCAGTCCAGCTCTGTAGACTCATGCAGCTCGATGACACCCAGATCGACACACTTTGCCAGAGACGGATCAAAAGGCAGCTGTGCCAGCAGCGGGATGCCATATTCCTTGGCGATCTCAGCAGTATGGCTCTCTCCGTAGACCATGATCTTTTTCCCGCAGTCCGGGCAGACAGCGTAGCTCATATTCTCCACGATGCCGAGAACCGGGATCTGCATCATTTCTGCCATTTTTACCGCTTTCCGGACGATCATGGACACCAGCTCCTGCGGGGATGTCACGATGATGATGCCATCCACGGGGATGCTCTGGAATACGGTCAGCGGGACATCGCCCGTTCCGGGGGGCATGTCCACAAACAGATAGTCCACGTCGTTCCAGATCACATCCGTCCAGAACTGCTTGACAACGCCGGCAATGACGGGTCCACGCCATACAACAGGATCTGTCGGATTTTCCAGCATCAGGTTGACTGACATGATGTCGATCCCCATTTTGGAACGAGCGGGGATCATGCCAAGCTCATTGCCCAGTACCCTGCCTTCGATCCCGAATGCTTTCGGGATGGAGGGACCTGTGACATCGGCATCAAGGATCGCAGCATGCTTTCCGGCACGCTGCATCCCGACAGCCAGCATGGAGGCGACCAGCGACTTGCCGACGCCGCCCTTGCCGCTGACGATGCCGATGACCTTGCCGATCTTGCTCAGTGCATTGGGGCTTTCCAGCATACTCTGCGGTGCAGTGCGCTCGGAACAGTTGCTGCCGCAGGTACTGCAATCATGTGTACAATCGCTCATTGTAAAAACTCCTTCTCTATGATAGTTTCATTATCTGTGCGCATGAGATGCGGTCACAGCAGCGGTGCGAAGATCCGCAGCACCCAGCTGCATATGCGCTGATACAGCGGGCGGCGGTCACAGTCTTCGAGTGAGATCTCCACACAATGCTGCAGGGATTCTTCAAAATCTCTGCGCAGGGAACGCAGTGCCGTGCAGCCGTACAGTACCGCCGCACATTCAAAATGCAGATAAAGGCTCCGGTAGTCAAGATTGATGGTGCCGATGACGCCGATGCTGTCATCCGAACAGAAATTCTTGGCATGGACAAAGCCGGGCTCATACTCAAAAATGCGGACATGCTGCTCGAGCAGCTCCCGGTAATAGCTCCATGCCGTACTGTAGGCATACCACTTGTCCGGGATATGCGGTGTCATCAGGCGCACATCCACGCCCTTTTTGGCAGCCAGTCCCAGTGCCGTGATCATCTCATGGTCAGGGATCAGGTAGGGCGTCATGATATACACATACTTCTGTGCCTGATTGATGATATCGAGATACACGCACTTTCCCACATACTCTGTATCCGTGGGGGAATCGCTGTAGGGCTGGATGAAGCCGTCCTGTGCGGCAGGTACATGTCTCTCCGGAGCATATTGCAGCATATCGCTCTCCGTATCCATATCCCAGAGCTGGAGGAACATCACCGTAAAACTCCACGCCGCCTCTCCCCGGCACAGCATACCGCCGTCTTTCCAGTGACCGAAGCGTTCTTTCTGGTTGATATACTCATCCGCAATGTTGATGCCGCCGGTGAATGCCACAGAGCCGTCCACGACAAGGATCTTGCGGTGATCCCGGTTATTCTGTGAGGTGGTAAGGAAGGGCTTGAAACTGTTGAATACCCGGCAGACAATGCCGTACTGCGCCAGATCTGCGAAATATTTCCGGGGCATGATGAACTGTGTGCCAAACCCATCGTACAGCAGACGGATCTCGATGCCCTGCGCTGCCTTTTCTTTGAGCAGCTCCAGCACCTCCTCCCACATCCTGCCGGAGGAAATGATGAAGAATTCGAGGAAGATATAGCGTTTTGCCGCACGGATCTCCCGTTTCATCGCCTCGAACATCGACTCTCCCTCCGGGAAATACTCCGTGCTTTCATTCCGGTACACCGGAAAACCGCCATAGTCTTTGAGATAACATGCAAGATTTGCCTGCGTCGGCGACTGCGCCCGTAAACGCTGCATCACATCCGGTTTCTGGGGAATGTATTTCTGGCTGCTCTTTACCTTGTTGGCATAGTTGGATTTGATCAGTCTGTGTCCGATATCCGTCTTGATGAGCAGGTAGGCAAGCCCCGCAAACAGCGGCACCACCAGCATGGCGATCATCCACGGCAGCTTATAGGACGGATTTTCTGAGGTATTGGAAATATAGACCACCAATATCATATTCAGTCCCATGAGGAGCAGATAGATCGACAGATAATGCTGACTCAGAAAGGTCACCGCCAACACCAGCACTGCGATCTGCAGCATCAGCATCACGATGAACGCCGCATTCCGGTTGAACAGGACACGCAGCATTTTACGCAGAAATTTACGCATGTTCTCTCCTTTTTGTTGGTTTTTGCTCAAGATAGGGCGCAAGATACCGCCCTGTGTAGGAACCGGGGACAGCCGCAACTTCCTCGGGCGTGCCCTGTGCCACGATCTGACCGCCGCCGTCACCGCCCTCGGGACCGAGGTCGATGATATGATCCGCCATTTTGATGACATGCATATTATGCTCGATGACGATCACCGTATTGCCCAGATCCACGAGCTGCTGGAGGACGTTGATCAGACGGTGGACATCTGCCGCATGCAGTCCGGTGGTCGGCTCGTCCAAAATATAGACCGTCTTCCCCGTTGCACGCCGGGACAGCTCCGTCGAGAGTTTCACACGCTGTGCCTCACCGCCGGAAAGCGTGGTCGCCGGCTGTCCGATCTTCACATAGCCAAGCCCTACTTCCTGAAGCGTTTTCAGTTTCCGGGCGATCTTCGGCAGATGCTCAAAGAACAGGACGCCCTCATCGACAGTCATTTCCAGCACTTCATGGATGTTCTTGCCCTTGTAGTGTACTTCGAGGGTCTCCCGGTTATAGCGTTTCCCCTTGCAGATCTCACAGGGAACATACACATCGGGCAGGAAATGCATCTCGATCTTCAGGATGCCGTCACCCTCACATGCCTCACACCGTCCGCCCTTGACATTGAAAGAGAACCGGGAGGCGGAGTAGCCATGCGCCTTGGCATCGGATGTCTGGGCGAAGAGGTTCCGGATGTCCGTAAAGACGCCGGTATAGGTCGCAGGATTGGAACGGGGCGTCCTGCCGATGGGAGACTGGTCGATGCAGATGACCTTGTCAAGATATTCGATGCCCTTGATCTTGCTGCATTTTCCGCCCTTGATCCTTGCACGGTTGAGGGTCGCTGCAAGGTGCTTATAGAGTATCTCATTGACAAGGGAGGATTTTCCGGAGCCGGACACCCCGGTGACACAGATCAGCTCACCCAGCGGAAAATCAACTGTCAGATCCTGTAGGTTATGCTCCTGTGCGCCGATGACCTGCAATACCTTGCCATTGCCTTTTCGCCGCTTTTCAGGGAGCGGGATCCGGATCCTGCCGGACAGGTATTGCCCGGTGATGGATTCCCTGCACCGGAGCAAGCCCTTGGGCGTACCGGAGAAGATGACATTGCCGCCGTTGACACCCGCTCCGGGACCGATGTCAATGATATGATCTGCGGCAAGCATGGTATCATCGTCATGCTCGACAACGATCAGCGTATTGCCCAGATCCCGCAGCCGCTTCATGGTTGCGATCAGCATGTCATTATCACGCTGGTGCAGACCGATGCTCGGTTCATCGAGGATATACAGCACACCGACCAGAGAAGAACCGATCTGTGTGGCAAGGCGGATGCGCTGGCTCTCGCCGCCGGACAGCGTGCCGGAGGAACGTGCCAGCGTCAGGTACTCCAGTCCCACGCTTGCTAAAAATCCGAGCCGGTCACAGATCTCCTTGATGATGCGTTCCCCGATGAAACGCTGATGTTCTGTCAGTTTCAGCTCCTGAAAGAATGTAAGTGCCCGCTTCACCGGCAGCAGTGTCAGTTCATGGATATTCAGCCCGCCGACCGTCACGGAAAGCACTTCCGGCTTGAGCCGTGCGCCCTTGCATGCCTCACAGGTCACCTCGCCCATATACTCCTCGATATCGGCACGGGAGTAGATGCTGGTGGTCTCCTGATAGCGGAGTTCAAGATTCGGGATCACGCCCTCAAACGGCGCATAATACGTCCCTCCGCCGAGAGAACGGCTGCGGTGCAGTGCGAGCTTCTCGCCGTTCGTGCCGTAGAGGAACACATTCACGACTTTCTTCGGCATCTTGGAAAGCGGTTCCTCCAGAGAGACGCCGTACTGTTCGGCGATCGCCTGATAGTACATCATGGCGATGGAGCCGTCCTCGATATGGTTCCAGCCGGAGGCATGGATCGCCCCCTCCATGATACTCAGCTCCGGGTTCGGAATGATGAGATCCGGGTCGATGCGCTGGATAATGCCGAGTCCTGTGCATTTTTCGCAGGCACCGTAGGGGTTGTTGAAGGAAAAGAGCCGGGGCGTCAGCTCCTCCATGCTGATGTTATGCTCCGGGCAGGCGTAATTCTGGGAAAATACCAGTGTCTCGCTCCCGTTCACATCCACATGGACGATGCCGCCGGTCAGAGAGGCGGTCGTTTCGAGGCTGTCCGTCAGGCGGGTCTCAAGTCCTTCCTTGATGACGAGCCGGTCAACAACGATCTCGATGGTATGCTTGATATTCTTTTCGAGACGGATCTCCTCGGAAAGCTCATACAGGATGCCGTCTATGCGCACCCGGACATAGCCGCTCTTTCTGGCACGTTCGAGTTCCTTGACATACTGTCCTTTCTTCCCCCGGACAATGGGGGCTAAAAGCTGGATCTTCGTGCCCTGCGGCAGTGTCATGATCTGGTCGACGATCTCATCAATGGTCTGCTGGCTGATCTCCCTGCCGCAGACCGGACAGTGCGGGGTGCCGATGCGGGCATACAGGAGACGCAGATAGTCATAGATCTCCGTGACCGTTCCGACGGTGGAGCGGGGGTTTTTGGAGGTCGTTTTCTGATCAATGGAGATCGCCGGGGAGAGTCCCTCGATGCTGTCCACATCGGGCTTGTCCATCTGTCCGAGGAACTGTCTGGCATAGGAGGACAGGCTCTCGACATACCGCCGCTGCCCGTCTGCATAGATGGTATCAAATGCCAGTGAGGACTTGCCGGAGCCGGAAAGCCCTGTCATGACGACAAGCTTGTCCCGGGGGATCGTCACATCAATGTTTTTCAGATTATGCACACGGGCACCTTTGATCACGATCTCATTTTTTGGCATACATTCACTTCCTTATTCTCTCTGCTTTGCTCATTGTCCGTTTTTCAGCTTTGCGATCTCATCACGGAGAAAAGCAGCGTGCTCAAACTCGAGCATCTTGGCGGCTTCTTTCATCTGTGCGGTCAGGCTTTCGATCATCTCGTCACGCTCCTTGCGGGAGAGTTTTTTCCGGTGGGTCTGCGCTTCGACATCCTCCTTGCGGGAGATCTCGATCACCTCATGCACATCCTTGATGATGGTCTTGGGCACAATGCCATGCGCTTCGTTGAAGGCAAGCTGCAAGGCACGGCGTCTTTCCGTCTCCCGGATAGCACGCTCCATGGAACCGGTCACGCTGTCGGCATACATGATGACCTGACCATGCGCATTGCGGGCGGCACGTCCGATGGTCTGTATCATGGACGTCTCGCTGCGGAGGAATCCCTCTTTATCGGCATCGAGGATCGCAACAAGCGACACTTCCGGAATATCCAGTCCCTCCCGCAGCAGGTTGATGCCCACTAAGACATCAAATTCGCCGAGGCGCAGATCCCGGATGATCTCCATGCGCTCGATGGTGTCGATATCATGGTGCAGATAGCGCACCCTTGTACCCATCTGTTCGAGATATGCCGTCAGGTTCTCTGCCATTTTTTTGGTGAGCGTCGTCACCAGCACACGCTCCTGACGCTCCGCACGCATCCGTATCTCGGACAACAGGTCATCCATCTGCCCGTCTACGGGCTTGACAATGATCTCCGGATCGACCAGTCCCGTGGGACGGATGAGCTGTTCCACCACATCGGCAGAATGTTCCCGCTCGTAGTCGCCGGGCGTGGCACTGACAAAGATCGCCTGCCGGATGTGGCTCTCGAATTCCGGAAACGTCAGCGGACGGTTATCAAAGGCACTCGGCAGCCGGAATCCATAATCTACCAATGTCTGCTTTCTGGCATGGTCTCCGGCACTCATCGCACGCACCTGCGGGATGGTGACATGGCTCTCGTCCACGACCAGCAGAAAATCCTCCGGGAAATGGTCAAGCAGTGTATAGGGCACGCTCCCCGGAGGACGGCGTGCCAGCACACGGGAATAGTTCTCGATACCGCTGCAAAAGCCGATCTCCCGCAGCATCTCGATGTCGTAATGTGTCCGCTGGGCAATGCGCTGCGCTTCGATGAGCTTGTGATGCTCTGTGAAATAGGCAACACGCTCCGCCAGCTCCTCCTCGATGTCGGCGATGGCAGCTTCCATCTTTTCATCTCCCACCACATAGTGGGATGCCGGGAAGATCGCTGCATGCTGGAGTACGGCTTTCACCTTGCCGGTGAGTACGTCGATCTCGCTGATGCGGTCGATCTCATCTCCGAAAAATTCCACACGGATCGCTGTATCGGTCGAATTTGCCGGAAAGATCTCCATTACATCCCCCCGCACACGGAATTTGTTACGGGAAAAATCAATGTCATTCCGCTCGTACTGGATCCCGACAAGCTGTGCAGAAAGCTCCGCCATGGGCTTTTCCATGCCGGTGCGGACGGAGACGGTCATGCTCCGGTACTCCTCGGGTGAACCGAGAGAATAGATGCAGGAAACGCTTGCCACGATAATGACATCTCTCCGCTCGGCAAGTGCTGTGGTCGCAGAATGCCGGAGCTTGTCGATCTCATCATTGATCGAGGAATCCTTTTCGATATAGCTGTCGGTGCTGGGGACGTAGGCTTCCGGCTGGTAGTAGTCATAGTAGCTCACAAAATATTCTACCGCATTTTCCGGAAAAAATGCCTTGAACTCCGAGCAGAGCTGTGCAGCAAGGATCTTGTTATGGGCAAGCACGAGTGTTGGCTTGTTGAGCTTGGCAATGACATTTGCGATCGTAAACGTCTTGCCGGAGCCGGTCACGCCGAGCAGCGTCTGGAAATTTCTCCCGTTCTGCAGACCCTCCGCAAGCGCACTGACCGCCTCCGGCTGGTCACCTGCCGGCGCATAGGGCGCATGCAGCCTGAAAGCGTCCATACAGCGGTCCTCCCTTCGTTTCAGTGCATGTTCTCGGTGTAAAGTCCTTCTTCTATCATGGAGATCGCCTTGCCGTCTGCCACAATGACGTGGTCAGCCAGTCCGATGCCGAGCTTCTGGCAGAGGCCGCCGATCTCCCTCGTCAGCCGGATGTCATCACTGGATGCCATTGTCGTCCCTTTGGGATGATTGTGCGCCAGCATCACAACATTGCAGTGCATGTTCAGGATGTCCCGCATCAGGGACTGGAGGCAGATATGTACATCACCCGGTGTTCCCCTTGCGATCACGGCATCATGCTCGACACAGTAGGAATCGTCGAGATAGGCGATCATCACAGTTTCATTCTGCTCGAGCATCAGGCGGGAACGGAAGAACTCACACCTTGCATCGGCATCTTTCATGCAAACGCCCTTTTCCGTCGGATTCATGTGAAAATAATGGAGAAGTCCCCACAGCGAATTGAGGAACGTGACACAGCACTCCCCGACGCCGTCGACACTGAGCAGCTCAGACCTGTGTGCCTTCAGGACATTTTCCAGTGACCCGAACCGGTTGATCAGCATATGGCTCAGCTCGTTGGTATTCCTCCGCCTGTAAACATAGAACAGCATAAATTCCAGAACTTCATGCTCAGAAAAGCAGGTAAATCCGCTTTTCAGGAACTTCTTCCGCATCCGTTCCCGGTGTCCCGCATGGAGATTTTCCTTCTTCGGTTTGGTCTCCATTTTTTCATCATCCTCCAGATCTAACATAGATTTTGATCATACCCCTTTTCAAATCCGTCCGGATGTGGTATAATAGAATCCAGACGAAAAAGAAAGGATGTCGTTTTTTATGCGTACCATGATCATTGCCCGAAACGACGCCGGGCAGCGTCTGGATAAGTTTCTCTGCAAACGGATGCCCTCCATGCCGAAAGGGATGCTTTACAAGCTGATCCGGAAAAAGGATATCCGCCGCAATGGTGCCCGCTGCCAGGGCAGTGAGCTGCTCTGTGAAGGGGATGTTATCACGGTCTATGCCCGTGAGGAATTCTTTCTGCTCCCCGCACAGAATACATTTCTCCGTGCCCCCGGCAGACCGCATCTGGTCTACGAGGATCCGCACATCCTGGTGGCGTGGAAGCCGTCCGGCACTTTGTCCCACGGCGGTCAGGATGCCCCCTCCCTGCTCGATGAGATCCAGAAATATCTGTATGACAAGGGGCAGTACGATCCGGACGCCGAACAGAGCTTTGCGCCCGCACTCTGCAACCGGCTCGACCGGAACACGGAGGGGCTGGTGATCGCTGCCTGCGATGCTGAGGCTCTGCGGGAAATGAACGAAGCCATCCGGAAAAGGCATGTGCAGAAGCGTTACCTTGCTGTCACAACAGCACCGCTCCCGGAACGGGAAGCCCTCTGCACGGCGTGGCTGAAAAAGGACATTTCCGAAAACCGTGTCGACATCCGGAGCGACCCGCCGGACAGCAGCTGGAAAGAGATCCGCACCCGGTATGCCGTTCTGGCGCAGAACGGTGCGCAGCAGCTTGTCCTCGTGGAACTGCTCACGGGGCGCACACACCAGATACGGGCACATCTCGCATACCTCGGCGCACCGCTGCTGGGCGACCGGAAATACGGACAGGAGAGCCGCAGTGAACCGTTTCAGTGCCTTTGCGCATTCTCCCTGCGGTTTTCCGGGATGGACGGCGTGCTTTCCGGGCTGGAGGGAAAGACGCTCATGTCTCCCCTGCCGGAGTTTGTCCGCCGCCACTTTCCAGCATTTCAAGCATCTCAGCTTCCGAAAGAATGGTGATCCCCAATGACTGTGCCTTGGTCAGCTTGCTGCCGGCATCCTCTCCCGCAATGAGATAGGATGTCTTGCCGGAAACAGAGCCGGAGACCTTGGCACCGGCTGCCTCAAGGCGTTCCTTTGCCTCGCTGCGCTTCATGGAGAGCGTGCCGGTGAGGACGACCGTTTTTCCGCTGAAAAAGGTATCCTGTGCCGTGATCTTCTTCTCGTAGGGCATCGTCAGTCCGGCATCCCGCAGCTTCGAGAGGAGCTGCTGTACAGAGGCATCGTGCAGTGCCGTATAGACACTGTCCGCCATGATCTCGCCGAAGCCGTCGATCTCTGCGATCTCGTCTCTGTCAGCCGCTTCGATCGCAGGGAGCGAACCGAAATGCGCACAGAGCAAGGAGGCTGCTTTCTGCCCGATGTTCCGGATGCCGAGCGCATAGATCACACGGTCAAGCGGTGCGGTCTTGGAATTTTCCAGCGCACGCAGCAGATTGGCAGCGGACTTTTCCTTGAATCCCTCGAGCGTGAGAAGCTGTTCCTCCGTCAGGTGATACAGGTCGGCAGCATCCCGCACAAGCTGTTTATCGAGCAGTGCGGTGATGATGGCGGTGCCAAGCCCGTCAATGTTCATGGCATCCCGGGAGGCAAAATGCACGAGCTGCTTGTGGAGCTGCGCCGGACAGGAAATGTTCGGACAGCGCAGCACTGCCTCTGCCTCATCACGGACAGCAGGTGTCCCGCAGACCGGACAGGCTGCCGGGAGTCGATATGGCACCGCATCCGGAGCATGGCGCACGCTGCACAGCACCTCCGGGATGATATCGCCCGCCTTGCGGACGACGATGCTGTCACCGATGCGGATGTCCTTTTCCGTGATGAAGTCCTGATTGTGCAGCACGGCACGGGAAACGCTCGTGCCAGCAAGCAGGATCGTATCAAAGACCGCCACCGGCGTCAGCGCACCCGTTCTGCCGACATTGACTTCGATGTCACGCAGGACGGTCTCCTTTTCTTCCGGAGGGAATTTATAGGCGATCGCCCATTTGGGGGTTTTGGAAGTCGCACCCATGCGCTCCCGCTGTGAGAGGACATTGACCTTGATGACCACACCGTCGATGTCATACGGGAGTGTCTGGCGGGCTTCCCCGATGGCATTGACCGCATCAATGATCTCCTCCGTGCTGCTGCACAGACGCCTGCCGGGAATGACACGGAAACCTGTCTGTTCCAGAAAGGACAGTGTCTCGTCATGGGTCGTGAACGTCTTTCCCTCACACTGCTGTAAATTGAAAATGAAGATGTCCAGTTTCCGCTTCGCCGTCACTGCGGCTTGTTTCTGGCGCAGAGAACCGGCTGCGGCATTTCTGGGATTCTTGAATGACGTTTCGTCTGCCTCCTCCTGCTGTTTTACGAGAGAGAAGAACTGCTCCCGGGGCATGTAGACCTCCCCACGCACCTCCAGAAGGGGCAGCTTTTCCCGCAGTGTCAGCGGAATGGAACGGATCGTTTTCAGGTTGGCAGTCACATCCTCACCGGTAAACCCATCGCCCCGGGTAGAACCAAGCACCAGCTCTCCGTCACGGTATTCAAGGGAAACGGAAAGCCCGTCGATCTTCGGCTCAACGCTGAACCGGACATCCGGGAACTGCTCCCGGCAGCGGGATACGAAACTGCTCACCTGCTCAAAATCGAACACATCCTGCAGGCTCTGCATCTGCACGGCATGGCTGACTTTGGAAAACGTAGAGGACGCCGTCCCGCCGACACGCTGTGTGGGGGAATTCGGCGACAGCAGATCGGGATACGTCTGCTCCAGTGCCGCCAGCTCGTGCATGAGCTGGTCGAACGTATAGTCATCCACACTCGGTGCATCCAGCACATAATATTCATGGTTATACCGTTCCAGAAGTGCCGTCAGCTCCCGGACACGCTGTTCTGCCTGACGATGTTCCATGTCAGACACCTCCTGTTTCTGTTAGTGTCGGCAGAAGGCTGCCTTTTATTCCGGCAACGTGTCAAGTACCTTCCGGAATTCCCGGTACAGGTACAGTGACCCGAAGACCGCAAGCGGGACATGCTGCGCCTTGGCACAGGAAAGGG
>CANQYC010000019.1 GCA_947627945.1 uncultured Clostridia bacterium | reverse complement strand
CTTCGCCCCCTGCGCCCCCGTCTCGCATCAGAGATGCGAGGGACTGAAAATGCAATTGATGAGGGGGCTATGTTGCGGGGGTTCACCCCCCGCACCCCATGCAGATCGGCATATACATAATCCCATTTCTCCCCGCATACAATGCACTAAACGAGACAGGAGGTTATGTTTATGCAGGAGTCCATGTCCGAGCTTGCCCGGAAATACCGTGAAGAAATGATGCAGCTGTACGAAAAAAGCCATGCCGGGGAGGCAGTCCCCGCTGTCCCCGCCGCTGCTCCTGCGGCGGTCACGCCTGCCGCTCTGCCGTCACTGCCGGAGACGGATCCGGAGGAGTTCGAGGAGGCAAATGAGGAAAATGCCGCTGACTCACCATTTTCTGACGCATCAGAGACAGATGGCGATGGGTTTGAGGAACCGGAGCTGCCGTCCTACATCCGCCCGTCAGCCCCGACCATGCCGGAGGAATGGGAGGCGCAGCAGGCTTATGAGGCACGCAACACCGCCGAGGGAAAGCTGCGTGTCGTGACAGCCACCGCCCAGCGTGCCTATCCCGTCCCCGGTGCCCGTGTGGCGGTGTTCACCCACATCGGCAGCAAGCGGCATCTCAGCTACCTGCTCACCACCAACGAGAGCGGCGAGACGCCCACCGTCACACTGCCGGCACCGCCCGCCAGCCTTTCGCAGGAATCCAAGAATGTGTCACCCTACGCCCTGTGCGATATTGAGGTGTACGCCGTCGGCTTCTTCCGTGCCAAGGCGGTCGATGTCCATATCTTTGCCGGCATCATCACCCGGCAGGTGTTCGAGCTGATCCCCCTGCCCCTGTTCCCGGATGAGGACAGCGGCGTCGCCGAACGAGCCGCCGGCATGCAGTAAGGAGGTGTGCCATGCTGACCGGAGAACCCTACATTCCCCAGACCATCACCGTCCATCTCGGTGCCCCCGATGAGGATGCCGCCAATGTCACGGTACCGTTCCCGGATTACATCAAAAATGTGGTGTCGAGTGAGATCTACCCCACATGGCCGGAGACGGCACTGCGGGCGAATATCTACGCCATCGTGTCCTTTGCCCTCAACCGCATCTATACAGAATGGTACCGTTCCCGGGGCTATGAATTTGATGTGACAAACAATACCCAGTACGATCAGAAATACATCGAGGGCAGGCAGATCTATGAGAACATTTCTGTTCTTGTGGATGAACTGTTCGATGATTACATCCGGCGGGAGGGCAACATAGAACCGCTCTTTGCCGCTTTCTGCAACGGCACGACCGTGACCTGCAACGGTCTGTCCCAGTGGGGCACGGTAGATCTTGCCGAGCAGGGGCTGCTGCCGTATCAGATCCTGCAATATTATTACGGGGAGGATATCAACATCGTGAAGGATGCACCTGTGCGCACGAATACACCGTCCTTTCCGGATACCTTGCTGACGACCGGCTCCACGGGGCAGCCGGTGCAGACGATCCAGATCCAGCTCAACCGCATTTCCCGCAACTATCCGGCGATCCCCAAGATCCCGAATGCGAACGGGGTCTTTGATGCCGCCACAGAAGCCGCCGTACGTGCCTTTCAGGAGATCTTCGAGCTTCCCGTCACGGGGACGGTGGGGAAATCCACATGGTACAGCATCGCCTACATCTATACCAGTGTCAAGCGGCTTGCGGAGCTGGATTCCGAGGGCATCTCCCGTGACGAGCTGCCGATGCAGTTCGGGGAGAATATCACACCTGATTCCAAAAGCGAGCAGGTGCGGGGACTGCAATACTTCCTTGCCGTCATTGGTGCCTACTATGAGGCAGTGCGCCCCATTAAGATCACGGGTACCTATGACCGTGAGACGGAGGAATCGGTGCGCTCTTTCCAGCGTGTCTATGGGCTGCCTCAGACCGGCATCGTAGACGAGGCGACATGGAATGACATCTACCGTGCCTATGCGGGCATCGTGGCATCCATGCCCACCGACCGGGCAGATCTGGCACCCATCCTCTATCCGGGCATTGTCCTGCAAGAGGGGATCACGAATGACTATGTACGGATCCTTCAGGAATATCTGACCTACATCCATGAGACGCTCCCGCAGATCCCCGCCGTGCGCAATACCGGGTATTTCGGTCCCCTGACACGCAGTGCGGTGACTGCCTTTCAGCGGTATGCCGGGCTGAATCCGAACGGCGTTGTCGGCACCGTGACATGGGATGAGATCGCCGGACTGTATTCTGATCTGCGTTTCGGATATGAAAAGCGTCCGTATCAGGCACCCGGCTATACCATCCGCAGCGAGAGCAAATAGGAGGCGCATATGGCATACACACAGACACAGCAGACGGAGCATATCCGTGAATTACAGGGCTTTCTGCATGGTATTTCCTTTTACAACGATGCCATTCCGAGACTCATTCCGGATGGCTTCTACGGAGACTCGACAGCCGGGGCAGTGCGGGCGTTTCAGCAGTATTACGGCTTGCGGGTGACGGGAGAGACGAACCAGGCAACATGGGAGAAGATCGTGCAGATCTATCAGGAGCTTGTCGGGCAGCCGCCGCAGGAGCTGCGGGTATTTCCGCAGCGTACCGTGCTGATGCCGGGGGAGCAGGGGTATCCGGTGCTGATCGTCCAGTCGATCCTGCATGCACTGGCAGAGATCTATGACACTGTCCCGCCGGTGCAGATCACCGGGGAATATGACAATGAGACACAGCAGGCGGTGCAGCCGTTCCAGAAACTCTGCGCACTTCCCGTGACCGGCTGCATAGACTGCCGGACATGGAACCTGCTCGCACAGGCAGGGGGAGATCTGTTGTAGAGACAGCAAAATGCAGCCCCCTTTCCGTCATTGGAGGGGGGGCTGCGGTCTGTATCCTGTTTATAGTTCTCTCAGTTCTGCACCGAGCTGTGTCAGTGCCTTGAGGACACGCTTCATGGCGGCATCTGCCTGTTCGTTGGTCATGGTCTCTTCGGCGTTGCGCATCACGATGTTATACGAAACGCTCTTTTTGCCCTCGGCGATCTGTTCGCCACGGTACACATCGAACAGCTCCACACGTTCCAGACATCTGCCGACTGCCTTGCGGATGGCTGCTTCGAGGTCGGCAACGGCGACTTCCTCATCACATACCAGACTGAGGTCACGGGTCATTGCCGGGAATTTCGGCAGCGGCTGGTAGGTGATCTCCGTCTGTGCGGCGGCAAGCAGGGCGGGAATGTCGAGCTTGGCGGCGTAGCAGCGCACACCGATGCCGTAGTTTTTCTGTACATCCGGATGGATCTCGCCAAAGATGCCCAGCGGTGTGTCATCGCTGTATACCACGGCACTTCTGCCCGGATGGAAGGCACATTTCTCCTCATATGGACAAGCCTCTTCGCAGCGGGTGAAGCGCAGTGCCGGGATGCCGAGCTTTTCGAGAAGTGTCTCCAGTATCCCCTTGAGGGTGAAGAAATCACAGTCACCGTACATGCCGACCGTCAGGCGGTGCGGTTCCTCCGGGAGCTTGTCAGGCGCAGTCGGCAGGTACTCCTTTCCGATCTCAAACAGCCATGCACGGGGGTTGCGGTGGTTGTAGTTGTTGGCGAGGATCTCGAGCATCCCCGGCAGTGTGGTGGTCTGCATCACACTGGTGTCCTCACCGAGCGGGTTGGAGATCGTCACCGTGCGGCGCAGGGCAGCATCCGGTGGCAGGAGGATCTTGTCGAACCACTTCGGCGAGATGAAGGAATAGGTCAGGATGCCGCTGCATCCCATGCCGGTCATGGCATTCCCGATGGTGCGTTCAAATTTCTGCTCCGCCGTGAGCTGTGCATCGGCGGTGCCGGTCAGTCCGGTGGAGGGGATGTTGTTGTAGCCGTAAATGCGGGCGACTTCCTCGGCAATGTCCGCCGGACGTTCCAGATCAATGCGGAAAGAGGGTGCCACGCACATGCCGTCCTCTATGCGGATGTCCAGCCGGGCAAGGTAGTCCGCCATCGTCGCCTCGGGGATGTCCGTGCCGAGGAAGCGGTTGATCCATGCCGGGTCAAAGGGAATACGGTTCGGTGCGGGATCCGCATAGTTGCAGTCAATGACCGTTCCCACCGGTTCTCCGGCACCGAGTTCCTCCACAAGGGAAAAGGCACGGCGCAGGGTGGTGAGCATGGATGTCTCATCGAGTCCCTTTTCATAGCGTGCGGAGGCATCGGTGCGCATCCCGAGCTTCTTGGCAGTGCGGCGCACCTGCACCGGTTCAAAGTAGGCGGATTCAAATACGACATCCACCGTATCCTCCATGATGCCGCTGTACTCGCCGCCCATGACGCCGGCAACGGCGATCGGCTTTTCGGCATCGGCAATGATGAGCATGTCCTCAGACAGATCCCGTGTCACACCGTCCAACGTGGTGATGGTCTCTCCGGCTTTTGCATTGCGCACACGGATGTGACCATCCTTGACGAAGCGCAGATCAAAGGCATGCATCGGCTGACCGTATTCGAGCATGACATAGTTGGTGATGTCGACCAGATTGTTGATCGGGCGCACGCCGCTTGCCCGCAGGCGTTCCCGCATCCAGCGGGGAGAGGGCTGGATCTTTACGTTCCGGACAAGCCCGGCAACATAGCGTGTACACTTCTCCCGGTTCTCGATGTCCACATTGAGCGTTTGGGTGATGTCCTCCTCTGAACCATGGTATACCGGCTCTTTCAGATGCAGGGCGGTGTCAAATGTCGCAGCCGCTTCTCTTGCCAGTCCCACAACGCTCAGACAGTCCGGGCGGTTGGAGGTGATCTCGAACTCCACCGACACATCATCCACGCCCAGCGCAGAGGCAATGTCCTGTCCGGGGGCGCAGTCCTCCTCAATGACAAATACCGCATCCGGGTCGGCATAGGGGAAATCATGCACCGTCAGTCCAAGCGTTTCCAGTCCGCAGAACATGCCGTCGCTCTGTACGCCCCGTACCTTGGCTTTCTTGATGGTCATGGACTCGCTGCCCTCATGGACGGTGGTGCCAGGCGTGGCAACGGGCACAAGATCCCCGGGCTTGACATTCTTTGCGTTGGTGACGATCTGCACGGGGGCATCGCCGCCCATGTCCACCTGACACACAAAGAGTGCATCCGCATTCTCATGCGGCTTCTTCTCTAAGATCTTCCCGACCACGATCCCCTGCAGAGCGTCCGCCTCGCAGGTGAATGCCTCCACCTTGGAGCCGCTCATGGTCATGGCGGCACAGAATTCTTTCGGCGTGACATCGAGTGTCACGTAGTCCGAAAGCCATCTCAATGATAAATTCATAGGTAAAACCTCCTGATAATTGCAAATTATGAAGATCCGGCGTTTGCGTTTTCTGCTGCAAATGCGGTCATGTTCCCTCGGATGAGTAGTACCACTCCGTCGGTGTCTGCGGGGCGATCTTGGCAAGGATCTGCTGTTTGCGCTCCGGTGTCATCTCACGCAGGCGCAGCAGCCGTACCCGCAGTGTTTGCAGCTCGCCGGCGGCATCCCGTATCCGGATGACCATCTGCGGCGTATCAATGGTGAAATTCGGCGGGAACTCGATCGACGAGATGTGCGCCCAGCCCAGCAGCATCTGACAGCCGTCATCCGCAGTGAACAGGTAGCTGTCCATCAGCCAGAGCGTGCCACAGACCCGTTCGGCAGCGGCAAATTCCCGTTCGAGATCTGCCCGTGCCTGCGGCGGCATCTGCCGGACGGTCATTTTTACAAGGTAATACGGGCGGAAAGTGGCGAACAGCATCCATCCAAAACCTGCCAATATCACCGCACAAAGCACGAGAAAGACGACTGATTCTTCCGAATATGCTGCGAAGAACAGCGAGATCAGCTCTAAAGATCCGAACACGATGAGATATTTGATGCTGTTCCGTATGCAGCAGCGTCTGCTCACCGCTAAAAAATGCCGTGTGCGCATCACAGTCCACCTCCGTCCCGGAGAGCTATCTGCTGCATGCGGCGTTCCCTCCGTTCGTTGAGCTGCGGGATGAATTCCTCCAGAGACATCAGGTACCGCCGCCACTGCCGGACGGTGATCTTGTGGAGGAAGCCATCCGGTTCCGTCAGCTCCACCCATGCGCCGTCGGGTACGCCGTTCGTGCTGTGCCGGACAGTTTTCCAGCCGCCGATGTCCTCATATCCGATCAGCAGCCCCTGACTTGGTACGTATAGGTAGTCATTCAGCAGATAGAATGTCTTGAACCGTAGCTCCCCGTTCGAGATCTCATCTTCGAGCCGCTCCAGATCGAACTTTGTCAGGGCGTCGAGCCGTTTTGCCTTGCGGGCATTTGCCTCTTTCGTGTTGCGGGCATGCTTGCGCCAGCTCAGGAACATCAGCACCTCCAAGAGAATGAGTGCCACCAGTACCAGAACGGTGCCGGCTATCTCATCATCTGCGATCATGGCGATGCAGCCCACAAGCCCCAAGACTCCCACGGCGATGATGAACAGCCAGTGGTAGAAGTGGCTCCAGACAGCGGCACCCGCTGACGGTCGCAGCTTCTTTTGCAGGTCTTTCATCGGAACTGCTCCAGAAACCGCATGTCATTCTCGAACAGCAGCCGCATATCGGAAATATTGTACCGCCGCATCACGATGCGCTCCAGTCCCAGACCAAAGGCGAATCCGGAGTAGATGCTGCTGTCGATCCCGCAGCCCTCCAGTACTTTCGGGTGTACCATGCCCGCACCGAGCAGCTCGATGTAGCCCTCGCCCTTGCACATCCGGCATCCGGCACCGTGACAGGCGAAGCACATCACATCCACTTCGGCAGATGGTTCGGTGAACGGGAAGTGGTGCGGACGCAGACGGATCTTGCAGTCGTCACCGTACAGCCGGCGCATGAGCATTTCCAGCGTGCCCTTGAGGTCTGCCATCGTGATGCCCTTGTCAACGACCAGTCCCTCGACCTGGTGAAAGAGCGGGGAGTGGGTCGCATCCACGGCATCGGAACGGTAGACACGTCCGGGCGAGATCACACGGATGGGCGGCTTCTGGTTTTCCATCACATGCACCTGTACGGAGGAAGTCTGTGTCCGGAGCAGGATGTTGTCGGTGATATAGAATGTATCCTGCGTATCCCGGGCAGGGTGATCCGGCGGGAGGTTCAGTGCCTCGAAATTATAGTAGTCATACTCGACTTCGGGACCATCCACCACGGAAAAGCCCATGCCGAGAAAGATCTCCTTTACTTCATTCTCCACGATCTGGAGCGGGTGCAGTCTGCCGGCAGCAGGGCGTTTGCCGGGCATGGTGATGTCCACACGCTCGGCACCGAGACGTGCTGCCTGTGCGGCACTGTGGAGTGCGGCATTCTTCTCGGAGAGAAGCTGTTCGAGCGTGGCACGCACCCGGTTGGCAAGCTGTCCCATGGCGGGACGCTCCTCGGCGGAGAGTTTGCCCATCTGTTTGAGAATGGCGGTCAGCTCGCCCTTTTTGCCCAGCAGGCTGACACGCAGGTCATCGAGCGCACGCAGGTCTGTGACGGAGGAAATGGCATCTCTTGCCTTTTCCTCGATGTTTCTGAGTTGTTCCTTCATGTTTTCACCTCATAAAAATAAAATCATAGCACAGCCCTCCCAAACGGGACAAGCTGTGCCTGTTTCACCACCCATTTGCCAAGGAACTGTCATTCCCTTGCCCTTAATGCGGGCATCACATCGCCGCTTACCACCCCGCAGGGCTTCGGCTGCGCCACTCGTGAGTGAACTTCACCGGTCTTATCCGCAGTGTACTTGCAGCAAATGTACACCTCTCTGGGGCGGAAACGGGAGCGGCTACTCTCTCAGTCAACGTGTTATCTGCTTCTATTATACAACAGTTTGCGGGAAAAAGCAAGTGCGGGATCCTGTCGGAGAAAAAATTTTTTCTGTTTTTCAAAAAAACATCCAAAAAAGGCTTGACAAATTCTCAAAATGTTGTATAATTTATAGTAGGAGATCAATGCGCCCGGCATGCTGCTGTGTGCGTGTATGCCCTGAATTTAAGATATGCGTAGGAGATGAGAAGTATGGGTTTTATGGATACTCTGAGCGGTGCAACAGAAAAGGCAAGGAACGTATCCGAGGTCAACAACCTGAAGCGCAAGATCCTGTACGAGGAAGAGCGCATTGTTGAGGTGTTTGCGGATATCGGCAAGAAGTATTACAAAAATCCCGATGAGGATCCCGCTGTGCTGAAGACATTGTGCGAGGACATCGACACCAGACGGCGGCGCATCAAGAAGATGCGTTTTGAGCTGAACAGCATGCGTGGCTACAAGATCTGCCCGAAGTGTGATGCCGAAGTCAATGAGAAGTTCCAGTTCTGCGGCGTGTGCGGTGCGAGACTGCCCGATGCCGATGATGAGGACTTCACCTCACTGGAGTCGAACGACTACTACACCGAGAGCGACAGCTTCTTCAATGCGGATACGATCAAGAATTACTGATGCCAGTAGGCACCGGGGGATCCCCCCGGTGCTTATTTTTTAGAAAAAGCCAGCAGGGGAGCAGGGCAAAGCTCCAAAAAATCAGCAGCAGGGTGAGGAGCGAAGTCCCCCAAAAATCAGGAGTAGGGGGGCGCAGGGGCGCAGTCCCTAAAAAATCAGAAACAGGGGTGCAGGGGGCGCAGCCCCCAAAAAATCCAGAAGCAGGGGTGCAGGGGGCGCAGCCCCCGCAACTTCTCCCCCTTCCCTTCAGGGAAGGGGGTCGGGGGGATGGGCGAAACCCCCGCACACCCCCGCCTTGACATAAATTGTTTTTCTTTTTTCTAAAAATAGTATTGCTTTTTTCAGAAAAAAATGTTATAATGAAAGCAACGTGTGCCGGTGACTTTATTTTCCGGCGGCGGAATCTTATATTTTGGAGGTTTTTTAACAATGGCGTTAAAGAATCAGTATCTCGTAGATCTTCTTGAGACAGTCAAGAAGAGAAATCCGGGTGAGCCGGAGTTTATTCAGGCAGTGACCGAAGTCCTCGAATCCTTGCAGCCCGTTGCCGAGCGCAGACCCGACCTCGTAGAGGCAGGCGTGTTCGAGCGCATCGTGGAGCCGGAGCGTCAGATCATGTTCCGTGTACCGTGGGTGGATGACAACGGCAAGGTGCAGGTCAACAGAGGTTTCCGTGTGCAGTTCAACTCTGCCATCGGTCCGTACAAGGGCGGTCTGCGTCTGCATCCGTCCGTTTATCTGGGCATCATCAAATTCCTCGGCTTTGAACAGATCTTTAAGAATTCCCTGACCACGCTGCCGATGGGCGGTGGCAAGGGCGGCTCTGACTTTGACCCGAAGGGCAAGAGCGACGGCGAAGTTATGCGCTTCTGCCAGAGCTTCATGACAGAGCTTTACAGACATATCGGACCGGACTGCGACGTCCCCGCCGGTGATATCGGTACCGGCGCAAGAGAGGTCGGCTACATGTTTGGTCAGTACAAGAGACTGCGCAACGAGTTCAGCGGCGTGCTGACCGGCAAGGGTCTCACATTCGGCGGTTCTCTCGCAAGAACAGAAGCTACCGGCTATGGTCTGTGCTACTTCACAGATGAGATGCTCCGTGCGAACGGCATGAGCTTCGAGGGCAAGACCGTCGTGATCTCCGGTTCCGGCAATGTTGCCATCTATGCAACACAGAAGGCAACCGAGCTGGGCGCAAAGGTAGTTGCTCTGTCCGATTCCAACGGCTACATCTATGACAAGGACGGCATCAAGCTCGATGTTGTCAAGGACATCAAGGAAGTAAGACGTGGCAGGATCAAGGAATATCTCGATGCCGTGCCGACTGCTGAGTATCATGAGGGCTGCCGCAATATCTGGACGATCCCCTGCGACATCGCACTGCCCTGCGCAACGCAGAACGAGATCGATGCAGAAAGTGCTGCCACACTGGCAAAGAATGGCTGCAAGGCTGTGGCAGAGGGTGCAAATATGCCCTCTACCCCGGAGGCAATTGAGATCTACTTCCAGAACAACATGCTCTTCGGTCCCGCAAAGGCTGCCAATGCCGGCGGTGTTGCCGTATCCGGTCTCGAGATGAGCCAGAACAGCGAGCGTCTCTCCTGGACATTTGAGGAAGTTGACGGCAAGCTCAAGGGCATCATGAAGTCCATCTTCGCCGCATGCGATTCCGCCGCCAAGGAGTATGGTCTGGCAGGCAACTACATGGCTGGTGCCAATATTGCCGGTTTCCTGAAAGTTGCCGAGGCAATGAAGGCACAGGGCGTGGTATAAGATACCAGTTCCCGTTACGATGCTGCCCTCTCCCCCCATGGGGAGGGGGCTTTGTCTTTGAAAAACGGCTGTATGGCGGAAGTTTCAGCCTCTGCATCCCATTTTTTTGGAAAAATTTCCGAAACCCCCTTGACAAATGCGGAAAAAGGGAGTATAATAAATACTGAAAACAAAGCAGACACTGTCATGTGCCTCACCGTTTGACCCGGGATCGGTGCCGAAACGGTCAATACCATTCCCGTCCGGTGCGGCTGAGAGATGCCGCTGTGTCCGGGGGATCCGGTGAGTGCGCTGCCTTGTGTCCGCACTCATTTTTGTTTCAAAAATTCAATGCTTGGGGGTGCCAGCAATAAGCAAGGAAAACAAGGACATGCAGATCAATGAGATGATCCGGGACAAGGAGATCCTGGTCATCGACACTGACGGTCAGAAGCTCGGTGTGATGTCCGCAAGGGACGCACAGAAGCTCGCCTATGAAAAGAACCTCGATCTGGTGAAGATCGCACCGCAGGCAAAGCCGCCTGTGTGCCGTATCCTCGATTACGGCAAGTACTGCTTTGAGCAGCAGAAGCGTGAGAAAGAAGCCAAGAAGAACCAGAAGGTCATGTCGATCAAGGAGATCCGGATGTTCTCTGCCATCGATACCCATGACTTCGAGACCAAGGTCAATCAGGCGAACAAGTTCCTGAAAGCGGGCGATAAGCTCAAGGTCTCCGTGCGCTTTCGGCGTCGTGCGATCGCACATCCGGAGCTTGGTTCCGAGCTGCTCGAACGCTTCAAAGAGGCGTGCAGTGAGTTCGGCGCAGTGGAAAAGCCTGCCAAGATGGAAGGCAAGAGTATCGTAATGTTCATATCCCCGAAGGCATCTAAGTAAGCATTCACAGTCAAAGGAGGAACTGTTATCATGGCAAAAAAAGTAAAGGTAAAGACGCATTCCGGCGCAAAAAAACGTTTTAAGCTGACAGCAGGCGGCAAGGTGAAGTACCAGCACACCAACAAGCGTCACAGACTGACCCAGAAGGATACCAAGCGCAAGCGTATCGCAAGAGGTGCGGGTGTGGCAGATGTGTCCAATACGCCGACCATCAAGAAGCTCGTTCCGTATATGTAAGTAAACGAAAAGAAGCTTTGAGCTTGTAAGAGAAAATCATTTGGAGGTAGATGAATCATGGCACGTATCAAGGGCGCAATGATGACCCGTAAGAGAAGAACAAAAACACTGAAGCTGGCAAAGGGCTATTTTGGTGCCAAGAGCAAGCACTTCAAGATGGCGAAGCAGGCTGTCATGAAGTCTGGTCAGTATGCATATATCGGCAGAAAGCAGCGCAAGAGAAATTTCCGTCAGCTCTGGATCACCAGAATTTCCGCAGCAGCAAAGCAGTGCGGCATGAATTATTCCACATTTATGAATGGCTGTAAGAAGGCAGGCATCACGCTCAACAGAAAGATGCTCTCCGAGATCGCCATCCATGATGCCGAGGGCTTTGCAGCGATCGTTGAGAAGGCAAAGGCTGCTCTTTGATGCAGAAACAGAGGGAGCGGACAGATCACGGCTTATAGGCAATGGGGCGCAGGGGGAGAATGCCCCCGCCGGTCAGCCCTTGCGCCGCAGAGCAGCCCGCTTCCGAATCAGACACGCTCTTGACAGGATTAAGAGCGTGTTTTGTTTATCCGTCCGGAAAGGAGGCAGTTCATGGGCGAGACAAGGATCACAGCAAAGGATAATCCCGCCGTCAGGCACTATCGGCGTCTGCGTGACAGCAAGCATGCCCGCCGTGAGGAGGGGCTGTTTGTCGCAGAGGGACTGCGTGTCGTCCGTGATGCCCTGCAATATCCCGGACTTGTGCAGCAGCTTTTTGTCACGGATCCCGCATGGAAACGCTATGCAGAGCAGTTGCAGGGCGTCCCCGTCTGCCACATTGCCGATGCGGTCGGTGCCTATATGTCGGATACTGTCCATACGCAGGGCGTGTTTTCGATCTGCCGCATCCCGGCGCAGAGTTCCCCGTCATCGCTCCTGCATCCGGATGGACGGTATTTAGTGCTTTGTGATCTGCAGGATCCCGGCAATCTGGGCATGATCCTGCGCACCGCCGATGCACTGGGCATGGATGCCGTATTCAGTGCCGGAAGCTGTGAGCTGTACAGTCCCAAGGTCGTCCGTGCTGCGATGGGAGCTTTGCTGCGTGTCAGGGTCTGTGAAACGCCTGCCCTGCCGCTGGCGGCACTGCTCCGGCAGCGGGGTATCCGGAGCTATGCCGCCGTGCCGTCCGGAAATGCCCTCTCTTTGCGGGAGCATCCGCTTGGCAGAGGCTGTGCGGTCTGGATCGGCAACGAGGCGGGCGGACTGCCGGAGGAGCTGATCGCTGCATGCGATCAGCCGCTGACCATCCCGATGGCGGGCGATGCAGAATCCCTCAATGCGGCGATGGCAGCCGGTATCCTGATGTGGGAAATGTGCAGGGAAGGGAGAACAGGAACATGAAGCAGGACAATACGGTTTACTGGCTCTGGCTGGCAATGGTCTTCGGCGCAGGCAATGAGAAGGTGCATGTCCTGCTGCGGAGCGTGGAAAGCTGCAAGGCATTGTATTACAACCTGCATGACCCGGATCAGAGCGGACTGACCGAGAAAGAGCGTCAGCGTGTCAAGCGCACCACTTTGACACAGGCGGAGGGCGTGATGGCAGCCTGTGAGCAGAAAGGCATCGGCATCCTCACATGGGAAAGTGAGATCTATCCGGCGTCTCTGCGGCATATCTATGCCCCGCCCATCGTGCTGTTCTACCGGGGGGATCCGGGCATCCTCGAACGGCAGATGATGCTGACCGTCGTCGGCACCCGGCACCCGTCCGCCTATAGCCTGCGGGTGGCGGATACGTTCTGCGAAAATCTGGCAAAATGCAATGTGATCCTTGTCAGCGGCTGCGCAGTCGGTCTGGATGCCGCCGCACACAAGGCAGCCATCCGGGCAGGTGTCCCCACGATCGCCGTACTCGGCTGCGGGGTGGACTATGACTATCCGAGAGAGAACCGTGCCCTGAAAGAGCAGATCGTCCAGAACGGGCTTTTGCTGTCAGAATATTTTCCCGGAACACAGCCGCTCCCGGCACATTTCCCCGTGCGCAACCGGATCCTGTCCGGTCTGAGCGAGGCAGTGCTTGTGGTAGAGGCTGGCAGCCGCAGCGGTGCCCTCATCACGGCGAATCTGGCATGTGAACAGGGCAAGAGCGTGTTCTGCGTGCCGCCTGCGGATGTGTTCGACTCCCGCTATGCCGGCGTGATCCCTTTCCTGCGGGACGGTGCCTATCCGGCATTCAGCTATCTGGACATCCTGTATGTGTTCTACATCCAGTATCCGCATAAGCTCGTGCTGTATGATGAGATGCAGGCATCCCGCACGGAGGATTCCCTGATCTTCCGGCAGGCGCACAAAAAGCCGGCATCCGGCGGACGCCGGCGGGCGCATGCCGCCGCAGAGGAACAGGAAGAGCAGGGAGAGCAGAGACCTGCGGAGATCCCGGAGGAGGCGACGCCCGAACAGCGCAGCATCCTGAAGCTGCTCGAAACGGGCGAACAGAATGTCAATGCCATCTGCTGCAAGCTGGACATGAGCTTTGAACAGACCTCCATGCTGATGATGGAGATGGAAATGCTCGGCTGGATCGTGAACACGGAACGTGATATGTTTGCGTTGGATCTGTAAGAGCCTATGGAAGGAGTCATATGTCAAATTTAGTGATTGTAGAGTCGCCCGCCAAGGCGAAGACCATTCAGAAATACCTCGGTCCCGGCTATGAGGTGATCGCTTCGATGGGACATGTCCGTGATCTGCCCAAGTCCAAACTGGGCGTGGATGTGGAGCATGGCTTTGTGCCGCAGTATCTGGACATGAAGGGCAAGGAAGATGTCATCCGTGAGCTGAAAAAGCGTGCAAAGAAGTGTGATGCCGTCTATCTGGCGACCGACCCCGACCGGGAGGGCGAGGCGATCTCGTGGCATCTCGCACAGATGCTCCACCTCGATCTGAATGCCAACAACCGTGTCGCTTTCAATGAGATCACCAAGCGTGGCGTCCAGACCGGCATGTCGAATCCCCACCGCATCGACCTCGATCTGGTCAATGCCCAGCAGGCACGCCGGATCCTTGACCGTCTGGTCGGCTATAAGCTCAGTCCGTTCCTGTGGAAGAAGGTGCGCCGGGGACTGTCCGCCGGCAGGGTGCAGTCTGTAGCCGTGCGCCTTATCGTGGACAGGGAGGAGGAGATCCGTGCCTTTGTGCCGAGGGAATACTGGAGCATCGATGCGAAGCTCAGTGCCCCCCACAGCACAAAGCAGTTTGCGGCGCATCTTGCCGCCGTGGACGGCGAGAAGATCGAGATCGCCAACGAGGCACAGTCCCAGATGCTGCTCCAGCGGCTCGAGGGCGCAAAGTTCACCGTCACCGAGATCCGCAAGCGTGTGACCAAAAAGCAGCCCGCACCGCCTTTCATCACCTCCACCCTCCAGCAGGATGCATCCCGCCGCCTTGGCTTTCAGTCCAAGCGCACCATGAAAGCGGCACAGGAGCTGTACGAAGGTATTGATGTGGATGGTATGGGTGCGGTCGGTCTGATCACCTATATGCGTACCGACAGTCTGCGGATCGCTGCCGATGCCCAGCAGGCAGCCGCCGACTATATCCGTGCCGCCTACGGGGAGGCATATCTGCCCGAAAAGCCCCGTGTGTTCAAGACCCGCAAGAATGCGCAGGATGCGCACGAAGCCATCCGTCCGACCATGCCCGACCTCACTCCCGACAGGGTGCGCAGGAGCCTGACGGACGACCAGTATAAGCTCTATAAGCTCATCTGGGAACGCTTTATTGCCAGCCAGATGGCGAATGCCCTGCTCGATACTGTCGCTGTGGACATCGACGCCGCCGGCTGCCTGTTCAAGGCATCGGGCTATTCTGTCAAGTTTGATGGCTTTACTGTTTTGTATGAGGAAAAGAATGACAGCGAGGAGGAAAAGCAGAAGATGCTCCCCCTGCTGGCAACAGGGGATGAGCTGAAAGTGCGCAGCTTAGACGGCACACAGCACTTCACCCAGCCGCCGCCACGCTATTCCGAAGCCTCCCTCATCAAGGCACTTGAGGAGAACGGCATCGGCAGACCGAGTACCTATGCCCCGACCATTACCACGATCTTGGCAAGGACGTATGTGGAGCGGGAGGGCAAGCAGCTTCGCCCGACAGCCCTCGGAGAGGTCACGACACAGGTCATGAAGTCGCATTTTTCCCGTATTGTGGATGCCGCTTTCACCGCACAGATGGAGACGGAGCTGGACAACGTGGAGCAGGGGACGACCGACTGGGTCAGCATGCTCAGTGCCTTTTATCAGGACTTTTCCCAGACGCTCGAAACTGCCGAGGAGGCAATGGACGGCAAGCATGTGAAAGTGCCGGATGAGGAGACGGACATCGTCTGCGAACAGTGCGGGCGGAAGATGGTCATCAAGATCGGACGTTTCGGCAAATTCCTTGCCTGCCCCGGTTTCCCGGAATGCCGCAACACCAAGCAGATCATCCATGAAACGGGCGGCACCTGCCCGAAGTGCGGGAAGAAAGTCGTACTGAAAAAATCCAAGCGGGGCAGGAGCTTCTACGGATGCAGCGGCTATCCGGAGTGCCACTTCATGACATGGAACGTTCCCGTGGAGGAACGCTGTCCGCAGTGTAACTGCACGCTGTTCCAGAAGGGCGGCAAGTCCGGTTCGCTGGTCTGCGAAAAGGAAGGCTGCGGCTATGAACGGAGCCTGAAATGACACCGGCGATCGTTGTAGGCGGCGGACTTGCCGGATGCGAGGCGGCATGGGCACTTGCCAATGCCGGGGTGCCGGTCATACTGTATGAGATGAAACCGCACCGCTACAGCCCCGCCCACCACAATGCAGATCTGGCGGAGCTTGTCTGTTCCAATTCCCTGAAAGCATCCCGGCTCGCCTCGGCAGGCGGACTGCTCAAACAGGAAATGGCAATGCAGCATTCGCTGCTGGTCGCCTGTGCAAAAAACTGTGCAGTCCCGGCTGGCGGTGCGCTTGCGGTGGATCGGGAACAGTTCTCGGCAGCGGTCACGGAAATTCTGGAAAATGAACCGCTCATCAGCGTGCGCCGGGAGGAGATCACCTCCCTCCCGGAACGGAATGCCATCATTGCCACGGGTCCCCTGACATCCGATGCGCTTGCGGCAGAGATCGAAGTACGCTGCGGGGCAAGGCTGAGTTTCTTCGATGCGGCTGCACCCGTGGTGTCAGCGGAAAGTCTCGATATGACGAAAATTTTCGCACAGTCCCGCTACGACAGGGGAGAGGCGGATTACCTCAACTGTCCCATGGATCGGGAAGAATATGAGGCGTTCTGGAATGCCCTTGTGACGGCGGAGAAAGCCCCGCTGCACGAGCATGACAAGGCGGCGTTCCGGGTCTATGAGGGATGCATGCCGGTGGAAGTGCTGGCGGCAAGGGGAGAAGATACACTGCGTTTCGGCCCTCTGAAGCCGGTCGGACTGCGTGACCCGCACACAGGACAGCGTCCCTATGCGGTGGTGCAGCTCCGCAAGGAGAACCGGGCAGGGACGATGTATAACCTTGTCGGCTTCCAGACGAACCTGAAATTCGGAGAGCAGAAGCGGGTGTTCGGGATGATCCCGGGGCTTGCGGATGCGGAATTTCTGCGCTATGGCGTGATGCACCGGAATTTCTTCCTCGACAGCCCGCAGCTGCTGGAGGCGGATTATTCGCTCCGGGGCGCAGAGAACCTGTTCTTTGCCGGACAGATGACAGGTGTCGAGGGCTATATGGAGTCCGCAGCGAGCGGCATCGTCGCAGGGAACAGCCTTGCCAGGAGGATGCTGGGAAGATCCCCCTATATCCTGCCGGAGACGACCATGACCGGTGCGCTGGCTGTCTATGTGAGCCACGGCGGTGCGGCAGATTTCCAGCCGATGGGGGCGAATATGGGACTGCTCCCGCCGCCGGAGATACGCATCCGGGGCAAGCAGGAGCGGTATCAGGCGATTGCGGAAAAGGCTGTGGAATGCCTGAAAGCAGCACTTCATGAGCTGGGATAAGCAGGTGAACGGTAAATATGCAGAAAAGCAGCTTATTGCGGAGGTACACATCATGAAGATCATCATTGATGCCTTCGGCGGCGACAATGCCCCCGCCGAGGTGCTGAAAGCAAGCCGGCAGGCGACGGATACACTCGGCGTGGAGATCCTGCTCAGCGGTGATGAGGCAAAGATCCGCCGCTGTGCGGAGGAGATCGGTATCGACCTGAACGGGATCGGCATCCTCCATGCACCGGAGGTCTTTGACATCCATGCCCAGCCATCCACGATCGTGAAAGAGGGCAGGCAGACGTCGCTTGCCGTGGGATTGCAGGCACTGCGTGACGGCAAGGGCGATGCCTTTGTGAGTGCGGGCAGTTCCGGCGGACTGGTGACAGGTGCGACCCTCATCACCCGCCGGATCCCGGGCATCAAACGCCCTGCCATGACCGCCATGCTGCCGACGAACCGGAACAAGTTCATCCTGCTCGATGCCGGTGCGAATGTGGAATGCCGTCCGGAGATGCTGGTGCAGTTCGCTGTCATGGGCTCCGCCTATATGAAATGCGTCAAGGGCATCGAAAAGCCGAAAGTCGGCTTGCTGAATGTCGGTGCCGAGGAGACCAAGGGCAGGGAGCTGGAGGTGCAGACCTACCATCTGCTGACGCAGGCACCGGTCAACTTCATCGGCAATGCCGAGGCACGGGAGCTGCCGGAGGGCGGCTATGATGTCGTAGTCTGTGACGGCTTTGCGGGCAATATGGTGCTGAAGCTCTATGAGGGCATGGGCGCACTGTTCAAGGGCAAGCTGAAAAAATGGTTCAGCGGCATTGCCGGCAGGCTCTCCGCACTTCTGGTGTACGGGGAGATCCGGGAATTCCAGAAACAGATGGATTATAAAGAAGAGGGCGGCGGGATCATCCTCGGCGTGGCATACCCCGTTATCAAGGCACACGGCAGTTCCGATGCGAAGGCATTTTTCAATGCCATCCGGCAGGCAAAGCGATGTGTCGAGGGGAGCATGGTAGAGGAGATCGCCCGTACTATTGCAGAAATGAGGGAAGAAGCATAATGGAAACGGATATTTCGGTCTTAGAGCAGCGTATCGGCTATACGTTCCGTGACAAGGCACTGCTCCACGAGGCACTGTCACATTCCTCCTATGCCAACGAAAAGAAAAAGCAGCGGCGCAGCAATGAACGTCTGGAATTTCTGGGCGACAGCGTGCTGTCTGTGGTGGTCTCCCAGCACCTGTTCCAGCATTTCACCGATCTGCCGGAGGGGGAGCTGACAAGGCTGCGTGCGGCTCTGGTCTGTGAGAAATCTCTGCATGGCTTTGCAAAACAGATCGGGCTGGGGGACTTTCTCCTGCTCGGCAAGGGAGAGGAGCATACCGGCGGCAGGGAACGCCCCTCCATCCTGGCGGATGCCTTTGAGGCGGTCATTGCTGCTGTCTATCTGGACGGCGGTCTGGAGGCAGCGAGGACGCACATCCTGCACTTCATCCCTGCCACCCTCCCGCAGAACAGTGCTGTTCTGTTCGGCGACTATAAAACTGCCCTTCAGGAGGTCATCCAGAAGAACCCGGAGGAGAAAGTCGAGTACCTGCTCACGGATGCATCCGGTCCCGATCACAACAAATCCTTTGTGATCGAAGTCTGCCTCAATTCCAATGTCATCGGCAGGGGGACGGGCAAGTCCAAGAAAGAAGCCGAGCAGATGGCAGCAAAGGAAGCCCTCTCACTGATGGGCTATGAGACGTGAAACACGGCAACATTGCCATTTTTGTCCCGCATATAGGCTGTCCCTGCCGCTGTGCCTTCTGTGACCAGCACACGATCACCGCACAGACGCAGCCGACACGGGCAGAGGATGTGGTGCGGATCTGTACACAGGCACTGGCGCAGATCCCGGATCCGTCCGGCACGGAGATCGCCTTTTTCGGCGGGAGCTTCACTGCCATCCCCCGGGAGGAAATGACGGCACTGCTGAAAGCAGCACAGCCCTTTGCGGCACGCTGCGGCGGCATCCGGATCTCCACCCGCCCGGACTGCATCGACCCGGAAGTGCTGACAGTGCTGCGGCAGTATGGCGTCAAAGTGATCGAACTGGGCGTGCAGTCGATGGACGATGCTGTCCTCGCTGCCAATGACCGTGGTCATACGGCGGCGGATGTCCTGCGGGCAAGCCGGCTGATCCGGGAGGCAGGGTTCCAGCTGGGCTGGCAGATCATGCCGGGACTGTATCAAAGCACGCCGGCGGCGGAGGAAAAGACCATGCAGCAGGTGCTTGCGGTGCAGCCGGAGATGCTGCGGATCTACCCGGTGGTCATCTTGCGGGGCACCCGTCTGGCGGAATTGTATGCAGCGGGGGCATATGTCCCGTACACGATGGAACAGATGCTCGATATGACCGCCGCCATGCTGCTGACATGTTACCGGCACGGCATCCCGGTCATCCGGTGCGGACTGCATGCCAGCGAGTTTGTGGAGCGGGATGCCGTGGGCGGGTTTTATCATCCGGCGTTCCGGGAGCTGTGCGAGAGCCGCATCTACCGGAGGGAGATGGCTCGGCAGCTCGGTGCCGGACAAACAGAGGCAGTCTTTGCCGTCTGTCCGTCACATCTGAGCCGGGCAGCCGGGCATAAGCGGGAAAACATCCGGTTTTTCCGGGCGCAGGGCATCACGCTCCGTGTCCGTGCGGATGCGGATGTGCCGGCATATGAGCCAAGACTGGAGCAGGCTCCCCAATGAAATCATAGAAAAGGAATCATTACCCATGTATTTAAGATCCTTGGAATTACAGGGCTTCAAATCCTTTCCGGACAAGATCCGGCTGAATTTCGACAAAGGACTGACGGCGGTCGTCGGTCCGAACGGCAGCGGAAAAAGTAATATCGGTGATGCCGTGCGCTGGGTGCTGGGGGAACAGTCCACCAAGACCCTGCGGGGCAACAAGATGGAGGATGTCATTTTTTCCGGTACCGTTGCACGAAAGGCAATGGGGTTTGCCGCCGTGACGCTCATCATTGACAACAGTGAGGGCAGACTGCCCGACAGCGGCGATGAGGTGCATGTCACCCGGAAACTCTACCGCAGCGGAGAGAGCGAATACCGCATCAACGGCAAACTCGTCCGTCTCCGGGACATCCATGAACTGTTCATGGATACCGGACTGGGGCGGGACGGATATTCCATCATCGGACAGGGGCGCATCGCCGAGATCGTCGGTGCCAAGTCCGGCGACCGCCGTGAGATCTTCGAGGAAGCGGCGGGCATTTCCAAATTCCGCTACCGCAAGACCGAAGCCGAACGCCGCCTTGCACAGGCACAGGACAATATGGAACGTCTCGGTGACATCGTTTCCGAGCTGGAGAGCCGTGTGGAGCCGCTACGTGTGCAGTCGCAGAAAGCGGAACAGTTCCTCGTACTGGCGCAGGAGCAGAAAACGCTCGAAGTCTCCGTCTGGGTCGAGCAGCTCTCTGTGATCCAGAATAAACTCCGGGAGCTGGCAGACAAGCAGCTCGTCAGCCGGACGGAATATGAATCTGCCGAAAAGACCATCGCTGCCGAGGAGGAGAAGATCCAGGAGGGCTACCGCCGGATGCAGCAGTTTTCCGTGGAGGCGGAGGAGGCACGCAGCAGCATCCGCACTTTGCAGGAGACCGCCGCACAGGCATCTTCTGACATTGCCGTGTGGAAAAATGACATTCTCCACAGCGAGGAGGCACTGCGTCTCTCACAGACCCGCCATGCGCAGGAATTGCAGGAGCAGCAGCAGGCAATCAGCCGTCTCGAACAGGCAGAACAGCAGATGCAGACTGCTGCCGCACAGTGTGAGGAGATGCGACAGGCACTCGAAGCTGCCCGTATCGCCTTTGAGGAGACGGAGGCAGCGTTCCATACCGAGGAAGAAAGCTCCCGTCAGGCGGATGAGCATCTGCATGCCCTGTATCTTGAGCGCAGTGAGTTACAGTTCGGGATCCGTTCCGCCGCACAGCAGACCGCACAGGCATCTGCTGCCTGCGAGAGCATGGATGCGGAGGACAGCGAGGATGCCCGCAAGCTGAAAGAGGCAGAGGCTGCCTATGCCGCTGCTCTTGAGACGATGCAGCAGGTGCAGCAGCAGGTCACGGCGCAGGAGAAGAAGATCGCCGAATGCCGTGAACACTGCAAGGCACTTCAGGCACAGAGGGCAGAGGCGGAGGAACAGCTGCGCCAGTGCAGCTTTGCGCTGCGTGACAAAAAGCAGCGTCACCGCATCCTGACCGATCTGGAAAACAACATGGAGGGTTTCTCCGGCAGTGTCAAGGCGATCATGCGCCGTGTGAAAGAGGGACAGCTACATGGCATCCACGGCAGCGTGGCACAGCTCATCCATGTGGACAGCCGCTACGGGATCGCCGTGGAGACGGCACTCGGTGCCAGTGTCCAGCACCTGATCGTGGAGGATGAGAATGCCGCCAAGGCAGGCATCGCCTTTCTGCGGGACAATCGTGCGGGACGTGCGACATTCCTGCCGCTGACATCCGTACATGGCAGGCGCATGTCGGAGCCGTCACTGGTGAATCTGCCGGGTTTTGTGGCAGTCGCAAGTGATCTGGTGGACTGCGACCGCCGTTACCGTCCCATCGCAGAATATCTGCTCGGACGCATTGCCGTGGCAGAGGATCTGGACGCCGGGACGGAGATCGCAAAACGCTGCGGCTACCGTTTCCGCATCGTCACGATGGACGGACAGGTCATCAATGCCGGCGGTTCGTTCACCGGCGGTTCCGTGCAGAAGACGGGCGGCATGCTCACCCGGCGGACGGAGCTTGATGCCCTGCAAAAGGACATCAGCCTGCTGGCGGAGCAGTGCCGTGATGCCGAGGCGGATGCCCGCCGCCATGCACAGGAGGCTGCCGCCGCCGAACAGAAACTCGAAAAGGAGACCAAGACATTCACCGCCCTGCAGCAGCGTTTCATGAAAGCGCAGACCGCTGCCGAGCGGGAGGCATTCCCCGTTTCGGAGCTGCGGCAGCGTGCCGGAGAGCGTGACAGCCGCCGGGAGACGCTCGCACAGAAGCTCCGGGAGGCACAGCAGGCAGAAGTGCAGGCACAGCAGGCATACGACCGGAAAGTCGCAGAGATCGAACAGGCAGAAGCCCAGATCACCGGAGCCCGTGACCGCCGTGAACAGATGCAGGCGGAGCGGGAACAGCGTTCGGAAGCATTCGGTACGCTGCGGATACGCCTTGCAGAGGCGGAAAAGGATCAGGAGGCAGCCGGAAATGCCCTTGCACAGGCACAGCTTGCCGTAGAGCAGGCGGATGCCCGTGATGAGCAGTACCGTGCCCAGCTCGAAGAATACCGCCGGACGATCCGTGAGCGCACGCAGGCAGTCGCCGATACGGAGCAGCAGCTTGCAGCGGCACAGGCAGATATCACCCGTGCCGAGGCACAGGCACAGGAAGCCGCCCATGCGCACGATGCCGAGAGCATCCGCATCCGGGAGATGCAGTCGGGGCTGAAAGAATTCCATGCCGCCAAGGAGAAATTCTCCGCCGAGCTGACCCGTCTGTCTGAACGGGAGAGTGCGCTGACTGCCGAACAGGATCAGATCGTCAGCAGATTGTTTGAGATCTATGAGATGACCCGCTCCGAGGCACAGGAGGCTGCACAGCCGATACCGGACATGACCGCTGCGAAACAGCGTCTGAGTACGCTCAAGCAGAAGATCCGTTCCCTCGGCAGCGTGAATGTGGATGCCATCGAGGAATACCGGGAGGTCTCCGAACGCTACCAGTTCCTCTCCGGGCAGATGTCCGATGTGCGCAAGTCGAAGCAGGAGCTGGAACGCCTGATCGAGGAGCTGACCGCCGAGATGTGCCGCATCTTCACAGAGAGCTTTGCGGTGATCAACCGGAATTTCAAGGAGATCTTCCGGGATCTGTTCGGCGGCGGCAAGGCGGAGCTGGTGCTGACAGAACCGGAAAATGTGCTGACTTCCGGCATTGAGATCAATGTGGCACCGCCCGGCAAGGTGATCAAGAACCTCATCTCCCTCTCCGGCGGTGAGCAGAGTTTTGTGGCGATCGCCATCTATTTTGCCATTCTGCGGCTGCGTCCTGCGCCCTTCTGTATCCTCGATGAGATCGATGCGGCACTGGATGAGGCAAATGTCCGCAAGTATGCACGCTATCTGCGGCAGTTTACCGATCATACGCAATTTGTACTCGTGACCCACCGCCGCAGTGCGATGGAGGAGGCAAATGTCCTCTACGGCGTCACCATGCAGGCGGACGGCATTTCCCGTCTGCTGAAACTGGAGCAGCCGGAGGATATTCCCGATGAGAAACCGTAAGGGAGGACACAGCAATGGGACTTTTTTCTAAGATCAGAGAGGGTTTGCAGAAGACCCGGGACGCCATGATGCAGAAAATGCAGCATGTGCTGAATTCGTTCACGAAGATCGACGAGGAGCTGTTCGAGCAGCTCGAGGAGACCATGATCCTCAGTGACATGGGCGTGGAAACTTCTGTGGAGATCTGTGAGCGTCTGCGCCGCCTTGTCAAGGAACGGGGCGTCAAGGATCCGTCAGCGATCATGGAGCTGATCGAGGAGATCATCGGTGACATGATGGGCGATGATGTGGCACTGGATCTGTCCACCAAGCCCTCCGTGATCATGGTCATCGGTGTCAACGGTGCCGGCAAGACCACCACCATCGGCAAGCTCTGCCACCAGTTCCGGGAGCAGGGGAAACGGGTGCTGGTGGCAGCGGCGGATACCTTCCGTGCGGCAGCCATCGAGCAGCTCGAAGTCTGGACGCAGCGTGCCGGTGCAGATATCGTGAAACATGCCGAAGGCTCCGATCCGGCGTCTGTTGTGTACGATGCCGTGACTGCTGCCATCGCAAGGGAATGCGATGTGGTCATTGTGGACACTGCCGGCAGACTGCACAACAAGAAAAATCTCATGGATGAGCTGGCGAAGATCAACCGCATCCTCTCCCAGCGTGCCGAGGGCTGCGCCATAGAGACGCTGCTCGTACTCGATGCCACCACCGGACAGAATGCTGTCAGTCAGGCACGCCTGTTCAGTGAAGTCGCCAACATCACCGGCATCGTCCTCACCAAGCTCGACGGCACTGCCAAGGGCGGCATCGTGGTGTCCATCCGCAACGAGCTGGGGATCCCCGTCAAGCTCATCGGCGTCGGGGAGAAGATCGACGATCTCCAGCCCTTTGACAGCCGGGATTTTGTCCGGGCGTTGTTCGACCATTCGGATGATGTGAAACTGCCGTCCGAGGAGACGGAGGATGCCGGCGAGACAGAGGAGACCGGAGAAACGGCAGAAACAGAGGATGCACAGGACGCTGCAGCTGTAGAAGCAGAAGCAGAAACGCCCGCAGAGGAGGAGATCCCTGCTGCGGAGGAAATGGCTGTCGAGGAAGAAACTCCTGTTGAAGAAATCCCTGTCGAGGAAGAAGTTCCCGCTGCGGAAGAAACTCCTGCCGGGGAAGAAATTCCCACAGAGGACGAAGCTCCTGCCGGGGAAGAAACGCCCGCAGAGGAGGAGACTCCTGCGGAGGAAGAAGCTCCGAAGAAGAAACGCAAGTGGTGGCAGTTCGGCAGAAAGAAAGAGGATTAGTATGAAAGTGGTAATGGCGACGAATAATGCCAATAAACTCCGTGAAGCGCAGGAGATCCTTGCGCCCCTCGGCATCGAGGTGATCTCGCAGCGGGAGGCAGGTGCTGATGTAGAGCCGGAGGAAAACGGCAGTACCTTTTCCGAAAATGCCATGATCAAGGCGAAGGCAGTTTTTGACATCGTGCATTGTCCGGTGTTCGCAGATGACAGCGGTCTGTGTGTGCAGGCACTGGACGGGAGACCGGGCGTGTACTCTGCACGCTATGCCCCCAAGGGAGAGGAATGCGCAAAACTTCTGGCGGAAATGCAGGACATTCCGGAGGAACAGCGCACGGCTTCCTTTGAATGCTGCATTGCCTACATTGACGAAAACGGATGCGGCACATTCGGGGCTTCCTGTGTCGGCAGGATCGGCACGGAGGCAAGGGGGACGAACGGCTTTGGCTACGATCCGGTTTTTTATTACGGGGAGAAAAGCCTTGCGGAAATGACCGCTGAGGAAAAGAATGCCATCAGCCACCGGGGCCATGCGCTCCGGATGCTGTATGAAGTCTATCAGAAAAGGTATGGTGAAATATGCTGAACAGTAAGCAGAGAGCCTATCTGCGTGGGATCGCCTCCGGTTACGAGACGATCTTACAGGTCGGAAAGGCAGGCATCGGGGAGAATCTGATCCAGCAGGTGGACGATGCCCTGCGGAAACGGGAGCTGATCAAGCTCCGGGTGCTGGACAATGCCATGATCACGCCGAGGGAGGCAGCAGGGCAGCTCGCAGAGGCGACCCATGCCGATGTGGTACAGGTCATCGGCAGCCGGTTCATCCTGTTCCGGCGCAACCCGCAGGC
>CANQYC010000018.1 GCA_947627945.1 uncultured Clostridia bacterium | reverse complement strand
GGAAAAATTTTCTTCGGAACTATTTTAGCACATTTTTCTGCCGCTGACAACGTTATGGAATGATTGGCGCTTACGAATGAAATGCTTGCCGGCATGTAATAGAGGCGTGCAGCACACGTTTCGTCGTGTGAACTGCACGCCTCTTTTTTTGCTGCCCGTACCGGCACGCAGATCGTTTCATTTATCCTGAAAATTTGTGCAATATGCACAGAAAACAGTCAGATAACAGCTTAAATTTTTAAGTGGGTGGCAGGTTATGCCCGATTTTGTACCACTTACATATTTTCTGTTGACATGTCCGTCCGCCGGTGCTATACTGTAATCAGCTTCTAAAACCAAAACCCAAGCTACAGAAAGGCAGGTACCTATCATGAAAACGAAATACAGACTGATCGTCTCCGTTATGCTGTGTCTGGCAATGACTGGATGTTCAACGAATGCACCGCAGGGAAGCGAAGAAAGCAGAACTCCGATCGAAGATCTGCAAGCGGCAACGACGGAACCCGCAAATGCGGAAACAGATGCGGAAACAGATGTGGAAAGCACCACGGAACTGCTCCCCGGCACGGTAAAGCAGTTTGAAAGCGTAAGTGCAGAGATCATAAACGGTTTTGATTACAGTTATGACGGAGAACCGGTGAAAATAACAGGCCGCTATTCCATGGTAGGTGATATTCCGACATTCGGACTGATCGTGCTTTGTGACGGGATCGCCGTACCATTTACGACGGAATTCAACGAGGAACCATCACAGGTACAGATCATCCCATATGCCAACAACGGCGAAGATCAGGATGTGGATCTCTACATCACGCCGATCGGGAAAAAAGGGGATCTTGTCAGCATACAGATCGTCGACATCCTCGACCCCGAATTTGATATTGATGCCATTGATTTTGATTCCGAAAATGCATACCAGCCCATGATCAACGGAGGTAAATTCAGGATCGGCTCCCTTGCGGGGCTGAATATCCTGCTGAATCAGGACGGTCTGGAGAGGACGACATCCATTTCGACCGATGCACCTATGGAGGATATTCCGGAAGATGTGATCGAAAAGAATAAGATCCTCCGTGAAGACGGTACGATCGAGAACAAACTGCTTTCTCTGCAATTCTATCGTGAAAACGTATCGTTTCGTGTTGCCGTGGAGCATGGGGAAAAATTGCCGATCGAAGCCAAGGTGTCCGGTACGTCAGGTCAGGATGTTTTTGTATCCTTCTACCTTGACAACCAGCTGACGCCCATATGGGATGGGTGTGATTATCTGCAATGTCATGTAGATGATACGCATTACACGCAGATCACCGGCGAGCTGGACACGTCACAGCTTGAACCGGGACGCTATCTTTGCTATACCGCATGCGGCAACACAAAAGACATTATGAGCGTAGCACCGGTCACTGCATTTATTCTGGAGGTCGTATGAATATCAAATTAGAGGGCATCACCAAGAATTACGGCAGCCATTGCGTGCTGAATGCATTTTCTGCCGAATTTTCGGACGGTGTGTACGGTCTGCTCGGTCCGAACGGTGCGGGGAAATCGACCTTGATCAATATTCTGGTCGGGCTCCTGAAAGCAAACGAAGGGCGTATCTGTTTTGACGGAAAGGACATTAAAAAACTGAACGAACGTTATCTGGGTGCGATCGGGTATCTTCCGCAGTATCCGCATTTTTACGGGAACTATTCCATCCTCGAACTGATGCAGTACATGTCACTGCTGAAAAAGATACCCAAGTCAGAAATGGCTGACCGTATCCATGAGATCCTGCATTTTGTGAATCTTGATACGATACGGGATCGCAGGATCTCCCAGCTCTCCGGCGGTATGCGCCAGCGGCTCGGCATTGCGCAGGCACTGCTGAACGATCCGAAACTTCTGATCCTCGATGAGCCGACTGCCGGACTTGACCCGAAAGAACGGATCCGGTTCCGCAGTCTGATGGCACAGCTTGCATCCGGCAGGACGATACTGCTGGCAACGCATATCGTTTCGGATGTCGCATTTATCGCCAATGAGATCATTTTGCTGAATGACGGGACAAAGGTGCAGCAGGACACACCGGAACAGCTGATCGCATCCATACAGGGAAAAGTCTGGGAGATCACAGTGCCGGAAAACAAACTGCCCGCATACCTTGCGTCATTTCAGGTCAGCAATGCACGGCACACGGAAAATGGCTGCGAGCTGCGTATCATCGCAGAGCATCTTCCGGAGGCGGTTCAGGTAACGCCCAATCTTGAAGACGTATTTTTGTATTACTTTGGAGAGGCAGCGGATCATGAAACTGATATGGTTTGAATTCAAAAAAATGTTTCTGCAAAAGAACATGGTCTTTCTTGTTTTGATCTTAGTGCTTGTGAATGCCGGGAAGATCTGTATTAACGGCAGGCTGGATCCGGTGGTAACTGAAAGCAAAGTCCACTGGCAGCTTCCGGGAATCGTTGAGGCGGAAGACGAACTGAAAGGCGAGATCACTCCGGAAACGATGCAAATGCTGATGGATGTACGCTCCCAGATCATGGGTGCGATAGAGTCCGGAACAGGATGGGACAGCGAAGCATCTACCTATGATGGACTTTATCCGCATTATGCATATCTGTACGAGTATCACATTGCCAATGATGAAAAACTGGAGCAGGCAGGGGAAAATATCGAGTTTTACGAGAAGCACGGAAACGAGTATGATGCGTCGGTGAACCGTCTGTTCCAGCGGCAGTATGCCGGACGTTTTGTCCGGAATTACTCGAACAGCGAAGACTATGCGATATTGTTTTCCTATCATTTTTCCTCGTTCCTGCTGCTTGTCCTGTCGCTTGCAGGTTCGGCGCAGCTTGTCTGGAAAGAGCGAAAGACAGGCATATATGACCTTTTGCAGACGACGCTGACCGGCAAAACGAGGCTGCATTTCGCAAAGATCGCAGCGTTCATGGTCTGGTTAGCCATAGCGGCAGCGATCCTGTTCGGAGAGGACTATGCCGTACACAGCGTACTCTTTCATTTAGAGGGACTGATGCAGCCGCTGTATGCGGTCGAAGCCTATGAATTGTGCAGTTTCGGCGGCTCTATCATGTCATATACCATTTTTCTATACGGGATACGCCTGTTTGCGGCGATCTGTGCCGGACTTATTTTTGTGGTGCTGAACACCTTGTTCCGGGGTGTGTTCGTGCCGATCTGTGCGGATATATTTTTCATGTTCGGCTGCATCCTGACCTCCGAACAGACGGCCAGCACGGTAACATTTCTGGATCCGGCATTTATCATGCAGCCTGACCGTTATCTGCAAAATTTTCTTGCAGTACGGATCGGAGATCATGCCGTCTCCGCAATGACGGCTGCCTGCTGTGCAATGCTCCTGCTGACGCTGATCGCCGGTGCAGCGATCCATGTTCTCTGGAGCAGAAACATCCGATGCACGCTCTTTCAAAAACGGAGGTGAACGGTCGATGCTGAAAAGCGAATGGCACCGCATATGGATCAAACAGAAGTTCCTGCTGCTGCTCCCGCTGTTCCTCGTGCTGCAGCTGGTAGTCCTTGTCAGTGAGAAACCGTGCATTGATTCATCGGTCGAGCAGAACAGGGATGCGTATCTTGCCTATATATCGCCCATAAGCGGGAAGCTCACCAACCAGACGGCGCAAAAGCTGGAAAATGATTACAAGCAGCTTCTGCAGGACAGTGAAGAATATACAGAGATGCGGGACGCCTACATCAACGACACCATCACAACAGAGGAATATCAGGCTGCTGTGGCAGCGATGGAACCGCAATTGCAGCGAAAGCCCGTTCTCGAACTGGCGCACTGGTATTATGAATTTATCAAGGAGTATCCTGACGACCGGTATTTCATGTACACAAATGGCTGGGAGGCATTTCTTGCACAAGACCGTGTGGACATATTCCTGCTGTTGTTCGTGATGCTGATGGCAGCATCCTTGTTCGGACTTGACTATGAAACGAACGCCTTTCAGATGATCCAGACGACCGAAGGCGGGCGGCGCAAATTATTCTTAGTCAGAGAGCTGACGGCACTGTGCAGCATCGCTGTGAGCTGTGTGCTGTTCTTCGTGATGGAATATGCATACTTCTCGCTCCGGTATGGATTGCCCCTGCCGACGGCACCGCTGCAAAGTCTGCCCTCCTTCCGCAACAGCCCATGCACGCTGCAGATCTGGGAACTGACGGCAGGCATATGGCTCTCCAAACTGTCTGGACTGTTTCTTGTCCTGCAGGTGATGACCGCCTGCATGATGTGGACACGGAATGCATGGGTCTCCCTTGGCATCGGCGGGACGCTGATCGGGGCACCGTTTGCCATCTTTAACCAGACTGCAATTATCTATTATTTCCAGCCTCTGGGTCTGCTGCTCGGATGCGGCTATTTCAAAGGCAAAGCGGATTATGTCATGACGGATAACATGGTCCTGCTCACCACAGGATCTGCCGGGATCCCCCGCAGCGATCTGTTCCTGATCTTATGCATCACGATAACTGCGGGCGTCCTGCTGTTTTGCCTTTCCTACCGCATCTACAGTAAGCAGATCACATTGAGAGCTGTCTGCCTTGCGGCAGCCATGGCATTGCTCCTGAATGGCACAGCCGTGACGGCGGCGGCAGCTCTGAGTGAACGGCAGCATGAACGATTTACCAATACCTATAGCAGCGGTCAGGGGTACAGTGACGGGAAATTCTGTTATGTTTTGGATGAGGGGTTGCTGGCGGAGAATGCTGCGGAAAGCTTTCCGATCCTGCGGGATGTGACGAGCAAGCAGGACGACCTGACTGACATGTACAAAGACGAGCAGTATGTTTACTATGTCGAGCAAGATGTGGATTCCGGAGAATACACCTATCACCGCATCTCGCTTTCCGATTATCACGATGAATGTTTTTACCGTGAACTGCGAGGTTATCGGAACCAGCAAAAGAAGACGAAATACCTCGGTCTGATCGGGCAGATCAACATCGAAAATGTGGATGATGATACCTATACAAAAGAAGTACTGAGTGATTTCTGGGTCGATAATGGATGGATCTATACCGCAGACGACTACGGGATCCGCCGTGTAGATCCGAAAAGCGGAAAGAAAGAGCAGCTGACAGACACATCCATCTCAGGCGGATGTATTGCCTATGATAAGGGAAAGCTATGGTATGCAGATCTGCAAAACAGGGTATATTCTGTGGAAATAGAGAGCGGGAAAACAGAAGAACTTCCCATTTCAAAATGCAGCAGGTTGTATGTTTGCGGCGGTGTGCTATATTTTCAGACATATCAGAGCGAAGTCGGGTACTATGACGGCAGCGTACACATGCTACCGGACTGTAAAATATCTGGCACTTCACAAGTCACATGGGACGGTGAAAACGTTCTGTTTTGCAATGCAAGAAATCAGGTCTGTGCATATGATCCCGAAAAGAACACCCTCCGGGTCATAGACTCTATAGATGAAGCATTAAATGTGACCGCCTACACAGATCTGCCATTTCTTCTGGTATATAAGGAAACGGCGGATGGTTTTGCGTGGGAGATCGTGGAGGAGCGAGGGTGAGGCAGCTATCACCCCCCCTATCAAAAAAAGAGCCGCCCTCTGACACAGGGCGGCTCATGTTATTTCTATCTGTGGAACGGATCATTATGCTTGTCATTCCACCAGTGATTTTTCCAATTCTGGGAATTTTCCGCTTTCTGCATCTTTTTCAGCTTTCTTCGCCGGAAGAACTGCTGGATACGGAACCAGAGCTGCTTGCCGAAAAACAGGAAGAAATTGATGACCGAAAACAGCATGGCGACCCTGTAGAGCCACGGACTCATGATGAATTCAATGACAAACAGCAGTGCATCGACCCATGCCAGCCAGACTGCCCGCAGCGGCAGTACAAAGAACAGATTCAGCTGGAAATCCGAATAGAGCAGTGCAAAGGCGATGAACAGCGTCTCATTCAGATACAGGTTCGTGGCATAGCCCGTCAGCATGCCCCCGATAATGCTGCCCAAAATGCCTGTCAGATAGTACACATTGAACCGGAATGTGCCCCAGTGCCTTTCGAGCGCATCGCCGATCAGCCAGTTGAGATAGAGCGCAAAGACCATGAACAGCGGGCTGCTCGACGGCGGCAGAAAGACAAAGGTGATCAGACGCCACACTTCGCCCCGGAACACCGCATCTCTGTCGAAACTGATGACCTGACTGAGACGGAAAGTCTGTTCCGGGGAGATCAGATTGTCCGCAAGGAACACGACCGCCATCCCGATCACGATCAGCGTCATGAGATTGGGAATGCAAAAATCACCGAATTTTTGTTCCAGACGGGTCAACAGCGGGACTTTTTGTCTGATTTTCTTCTGCATACACATAGCTCCTTTTCACAGCAGGGGAGTGGCGGATCATAGCATTATTTCAGATACTTGTCCATGATGTCACAGAAATCAAATGTCGCAAAATAGTCTGCCGGTGTCTCCGCACGGCGGATCATCTGCACAGAACCGTCCTCCCGCAGGAGCAGCTCTGCGGAGCGGAGCTTGCCGTTGTAATTGTAGCCCATCGAGAAGCCATGCGCACCGCTGTCGTGGATCACCAAAAGGTCACCGATGTCTATCGGCGGCAGCATCCTGTCAATTGCGAACTTGTCATTGTTTTCGCACAGTCCGCCCGTGACATCGCACTGATAGGTACACGGCTCCTGTTCCTTGCCAAGTACGGTGATATGGTGATAGGCACCGTACATCGCCGGACGCATGAGATTGGCAGCACAGGCATCCACGCCGACATATTCCTTGTAGATATGCTTCTTGTGCAGCACACGGGTCACCAGATGTCCGTAGGGAGCGAGCATGAAGCGTCCCATTTCCGTAAAGATCGCCACATCGCCCATGCCTGCCGGGACGAGGATCTCATCGAATGCCTTGTGAACGCCCTCACCGATCGCAAGGATGTCATTGGGCGTCTGGTCGGGGCGATAGGCGACCCCGACGCCGCCGGACAGATTGATAAAGCGTATGTCCGCACCCGTCTCCTGTTTCAGTGCTACAGCCAGCTCGAACATCTGCCGGGCAAGTGTCGGATAGTATGCATTGGTCAGGGTATTGCTGGCAAGGAAGGCATGGATGCCAAAATGCTTTGCCCCCTTCTGCATCAGCTTCCGGAACCCCTCGAACATCTGCTCCCGGGTGAAGCCGTACTTCGCATCCTGCGGGCTGTCCATGATCTGCGTGGAGATCGTGAAATTACCTCCCGCATTGAAACGGCAGCAGATGGTCTCCGGAATGCCGGTGAGCTGCTCCAGAAATTCGATATGGGTAATATCATCAAGGTTGATATAGGCACCCAGCTTGTATGCCAGCCGGTAGTCCTCCGCCGGCGTCACATTGGAGGAGAACATGATCTCATGCCCGGAGAACCCGCAGGCATCGCTCATCATCAGTTCCGTCAGCGAGGAACAGTCTACACCGCAGCCCTCCTCACGCAGTATCTTGAGCAGAAAGGGGTTCGGTGTTGCCTTGACTGCAAAATATTCCTTGAAGCCCGGATTCCACGAAAATGCCTTTTGTACGAGCCGGGCATTCTCACGGATGCCCTTTTCATCGTAGATATGAAAGGGTGTCGGGTATGTTTTGCAGATCTCCTCGGCTTGCTCTTTTGTCAGAAATGGGATCTTTTCCATCATGCTCTCCTCCTACATTTTTCCAAGTCTGTTTTACTTTTGCAAATACCGGTTCAGCGCACTGAAGAGTGCAGCCACAGAAGAATCGGTAATATCCCGCTTGACACCAACGCCCCAATAGATCTTTTCCTCTGCTTCGATCGCCACATAGGACACGGCATCGGACTGTGACGTGGTGGTCAGGGCATGCTCCGTATAGCTCTTGACGATAAACTTCTTGCCGAGGAAGGCACGCAGTGCGTTGCTGACGGCATCCAGTCTGCCGGTACCGTCCGCCTTGATGGTATATTCCTCGCCGTTCTGTGTCAGTGTGACCGCTGCCTGGATGCCATTCTTCTGGACATAGTGGATCTCCTTGTATTCGAGCGGCGTTTTGATATTGACATAGGTACTCTGGAAGATCTCATGCACCTCATCCGGGAGCAGCTCCTTGTGGGCATGGTCAGAAATGCCCTTTACCAGATACCCGAACTCCTCCCGCATCTTTTTTGGCAGATCCAGCCCGAACTGTGTTTCGAGCAGATACCCGATGCCGCCCTTGCCGGACTGGCTGTTGATGCGGATGACGTCTGCCTCATACACCCTCCCGACATCGGTCGGATCAATGGGCAGATAGGGTACTGTCCACGTGCTGCATTGTTTTTCTTCACGCCACTTCATACCCTTGGCGATGGCATCCTGATGTGATCCGCTGAATGCTGCAAATACGAGCTTGCCGCTGTAGGGCTGACGCTCATAGACCTGCATCCGGGTGACACGCTCATACAGTTCTGTCAGTTCCGGCAGATTTGAGAAATCCAGCTCAGGATCCACGCCCTGCGAGAACATATTCATGCCGAGGGTGATGATGTCCACATTGCCGGTGCGCTCTCCGTTGCCGAACAGGGTGCCCTCGATCCTGTCCGCACCTGCGAGCAGTCCCAGCTCACTGTCGGCGACGGCACAGCCACGGTCATTGTGCGGATGCAGGGAGACGATCAGGTTCTCACGGTTTTTGAGATGATCGCACATGTACTCGATCTGGTTGGCATAGACATGGGGCATGGAATGGGACACGGTCACGGGCAGATTGATAATGACCTTATCTTCCGGACTCGGCTGCCAGATGTCAATGACTGCATTGCAGATCTCAGCGGCAAATTCCGGTTCCGTGCCGGTGAAGCTCTCCGGAGAATATTCAAAGCGGAAATGTCCCGGCGTTTTTTCACGGTACTCCTTGCAGAGTTTTGCGCCGAACACCGCAATGTCGATGATCTCTTCCTTGCTCTTGCGGAACACCTGCTCACGCTGGGCGAGGGAAGTGGAGTTGTACAGATGCACGATCGCCTGCTTGCAGCCTTTCAGTGCCTCAAACGTCTTGGCGATGATATGCTCCCGGGACTGTGTCAGCACCTGAATGGTGACATCATCCGGGATGAGATCCTGCTCGATCAGCGCACGGCAGAAATCATATTCGGTCTCGGAGGCAGCCGGGAAACCGACCTCGATCTCTTTGAATCCAATTTTGACCAGCAGTTTGAAGAATTCGAGCTTTTCCTCGAGGCTCATGGGGATGATCAACGCCTGGTTGCCGTCCCGCAGATCGACACTGCACCACATGGGTGCCTTTTCGATGTAGGACTTGTGCGCCCACCGCATGGGGGGATTGGGCACATCAAAATACTGCCTTGTGTACTTTTCAAAATTTTTCATAACAAAACCGCCTTTCTATGGGATCGACCGGCACAAAAAAACTCTTTCATGCCAGTACTGACATAAAAGAGACGAAGTCATATACTCCGCGGTACCACTCTTTTTGACGCAATGCGCCCACTCAGCTGCATCCCTACCGGAATGCATTTCTCTGTAACGGGAGAAACCCGTATGCCCCTAATCCGGCACCTCACGCAAAAGCCTGCCTGCCTTCGGAAGATGCTGTTTCAGCACATCTGCTCAGGGAGGAGTGATCCCACAGACCCGACACTGTCTCGCACCGACCGACAGCTCTCTGTGATCAGGATACTGTGTATTTGTTCCCTTCACCGCATTTATTATTGTTATTATACTATATTTATTCCGATTTGTCAAGGGGTTTTTTCAAAATTTTTGGACGGATGCATCTTATTGCCATATTCCGCTTATCTTTACAAACCCCCTTGACAAACCGCCGGGGATGTGCTATACTATATACATACTACATACAAGGAGAAACATATGACACATAGCACTTCAGATGATGCGGGCGTCCCGTATCACAGTTGCATCCGGATCGGTTTTTTAGGGTATTGCAAGGGGATTGCTATGCCCTTTTCTCGTTTCCCGTCAGATTTTCCTGAAGGACGTGCAGGCAGGCGTGCCGTCACGAACACGCCGTCTGTCATCCGTCTGTAGAAAGGAAATCATGTATGGGTAGTACCGTTATTTCTCTGGTCATCATCGCAGTCTGCGTGCTGCTTTCGATGTACTTTTCGGCAACAGAGACCGCTTTCAACTCCCTCAGCCGCATCCGCATCAAGAATAAGGCGGAGGACGGCAACAAGCGAGCTGCACTGGTCTTGCAGCTGCTCGAAAAGTATGATGCCATGCTCTCGACCATCCTCATCGGGAACAATATCGTAAACATCGCCTGCACCTCGCTGGCGACGCTGCTGTTTGTCAACCTGCTGCACGATGAACATCTGGGCGCAACCGTGTCCACGGTGGCAGTGACTGTCGTGCTGCTGATCTTCGGCGAGGTATCTCCCAAGACGATCGCCAAGAAGAACCCGGAGCGGATCGCACTGTTTGCCGCACCGTTTCTGCATGTGCTGGTCATTGTCCTGACACCTGTCTGCTGGATCTTCGGCGTATGGCAGAATCTGCTCAACAGCATTTTCAGATCCCCGGAAGATTCCGGCATTACGGAACAGGAACTGCTGACCATTGTGGATGAAGCCGAGCAGGGCGGCAATATTGATGCAGATGAGGGAGAACTCATCCGTTCGGCAATTGAATTCAATGAACTCGAAGTGCGTGACATTTTCACGCCCCGCATCGACATCGAGGCGATCCGGCTGGACACCCCGAAAGAGGAAGTCGCTAAGATCTTCTCGGAGTCGGGCTATTCCCGTCTGCCTGTCTATGAGGATTCCATCGACAATATCACCGGGATCCTGTATCTGAAAGACTTCTATAACACCGCTTTCCGTGGCAGAACGGAGATCACGGAGATCATCAAGCCGGTGCTGTTTGTGCCCAAGAGCAAGAAGATCAGCGATCTGCGCAAGGAGCTGCAGGAGCAGCAGCTGCATATCGCCGTTGTGATGGATGAATTTGGCTGTACGGTCGGCATCGTGACGCTTGAGGACATCCTTGAGGAGCTGGTCGGCGAGATCTGGGACGAACACGATGAGGTCGTGCAGGAGATAAAGAAAACAGGCGAGAACACATGGGTGGTCTCCGGCAAGGCGAATGTCGAAAAGGTCTTCGAGGAACTCGACACGGACTGCGAGTTTGAAGCCATGACCGTCAGCGGCTGGGTGATGGAGATCCTGGAGAAGATCCCGAGCGAAGGGGATGCTTTCGAGAATGACGGCTTGCGGGTGCGTGTATTAAAGATGTATGGAAAGCGGATCGAACAGGTGGAGATCGTCCGGATCGAGCCGGAAGAACCGGAGAAAGCCTGAGCAGCCGGAAGATAAGGAGAAAGACAATGTGGGAATGGATACAGCTTGCAGGGAGCGTCCCGACAGGGGACAGGAGCGATGTGCTGATGTGGATACTGATCGGCGTCGGTACGCTGGCTCTGCTCATCATCAGCGTGGCGTTGTCGGGAAAGCATAAAGATCAGTAGAGGATATTACAGCTTTGTGAAAAAATACACAATTCAACAGCCAAAATTTGTGAAAGATTTTTTGGCTCCGGACTTGCAATTTCACAAAAAGTGTGATATAATGAAAAAGATTTCGCACGCCTGTGATTGCGTGGCGGGGTGCCCGGATGCCGGGTCGTCAGACGTTCAGCAGGCGGAGGATCTAAAAACCAAACATTTTCAGGAGGAAAGACTATGAGCGTAGTATCTATGAAGCAGCTGCTGGAGGCAGGCGTACACTTCGGTCACCAGACCAGAAGATGGAACCCCAAAATGGCACCGTACATCTTTACGGAGCGCAACGGGATCTATATCATCGACCTGCAGAAGACCGTCAAGAAGCTCGAAGAGGCATACATGTTCGTGCGTGACCTCTCCGCAGAGGGCAAGGAAGTGCTGTTTGTCGGCACCAAGAAGCAAGCAAGCGACTCCATCCGTGAGGAGGCTACCCGTGCAGGTGCGCACTATGTCAATGCACGCTGGCTGGGCGGTATGATGACCAACTTCAAGACCATCCAGAGAAGGATTCAGAGACTGGAGCAGCTCCATCAGATGGCAGAGGACGGTACATTTGCACTGCTCCCCAAGAAGGAAGTCGTAAAGCTCAACCTTGAGATCGAGCGTCTGGAGAAGTTCATGGGCGGTATCAAGAACATGAAGAAGCTCCCGGGTGCCCTGTTCATCGTTGACCCCCGCAAGGAGAAGATCGCCGTTGCCGAGGCAAAGAAGCTGAACATCCCGATCGTTGCGATCGTGGACACCAACTGCGACCCGGACGAAGTGGATTATGTGATCCCGGGCAATGATGATGCGATCCGTGCGGTCAAGCTCATCGCCGGCACGATCGCCAATGCCGTGATCGAGGGCAGACAGGGTGCCGATGAGGAAGCCGCTGCCGATGCCGAGCAGGATGCAGAAGAAGCTGCTGAGTAATTTATTGATAGAAAAGAGGAAATATATATGGCTAAAGTTACTGTACAGGAGATCAATGAGCTGCGTCAGATGACCGGTGCAGGCATGATGGACTGCAAGAAGGCACTGACAGAGGCAGAGGGCGATAAGGATAAAGCAATCCAGATCCTGCGTGAAAAGGGTCTGGCTACACAGGCAAAGAAAGCTGGCAGAGTGGCTGCCGAGGGATTGGCACTGTCTGTTGTCAATGCGGATCATACCGTAGGCGCAGTGGTCGAGGTCAACATCGAGACGGACTTTGCTGCCAAGAATCCGAAGTTCAAGGAATTTGTCGAGGCAGTGGCTCAGACGGTGATCGAGAACGATCCCGCAGATCTCGAGGCACTCAACAGCACCGTCATCAGCGGCGGCACCAGAACGGTTGCCGAGGAGCTGCAGGAGCTGTTCCTCTCGATCCGTGAGAACATGAAGATCCGCCGCTTTGCAAGACTCTCCGGCGATGCCGTAGTGGGCTATGTTCATCAGGGCGGTCAGGCAGGTGCGCTCGTAGCTGCCAAGACAGAGGCAGGTGCGCATCCGGCTGTGCTTGAGGCACTCAAGGACTGCAATTTCCAGGTCGCTGCCATGCATCCGGAATTTCTCCGCCGTGAGGATGTTCCGCAGTCCCGTGTCGATGCAGAAAAAGAGATCATCATGAAGCAGATGGAGGAAGACCCGAAGATGGCTTCCAAGCCCGAGAATGTCAGAGCCCAAATTGCACAGGGCAAGCTCGGCAGTCTGTATTCTGAGATCTGTCTGCTGGAGCAGAGCTTCGTCAAGGAGCCCAAGGAGACTGTTAAGCAGTATATTGAGTCCCGTGCCAAGGAGGCAGGTGCTGCGATCGAGATCACCGGTTACGAGTGCTTCGAGCTTGGTGAGGGCATCGAGAAAAAGGCAGATGACTTTGCTGCCGAGGTCGCCAGCATGATCGGCTGATCACAAAGTTTGGAGCCGGCAGATTTTCTGCCGGCTTTTTCCATGTCCGGCGCATAAAAAAATTCGATTTTTTTGGGAAAAGACTTGCAAATACCAGACAGATATGGTATAATAAATAAAAAGAGAAACGTGTGGGAGGAGACAACACATGAATACAAGTAAAAGGAAGGGGTCTGTGTTTGCAGTCCTCGTGGTCATTGTGCTGCTGCTCATATCTGCAGCTACGGTGACGGTGAATGTCATTTTTTCCAAAGGTAAGGTGCCGCAGATAGGCGGGTATTATCTCTATCTGTATGACGGCGCAGACATGGAGCCGGATATTCCGCAGAATTCTCTGGTATTTGCCAAAGCTGCGGAGCAGACGAGCCTTTCCCCGGGCGTCAAGGTGCTGTGCTATTCCGGCGGTCAGCTCGGGGTGCGCACGATCTATGACATTCAGGTGAATGAGGACGGCTCGACGAGTTACTACCCCGGCACGATGACGGAGCAGGGGAGTGAGCTGCCCATCGCCCGCACGGATATCAAGGCGATCTGCACCCGTGCAAGCAAGGAACTGTACCAGTATGTCCGGTTTGCAGCATCTGTATCGGGTCTGATGGCACTGCTTGTCGTACCGTGTATCATTTTGATCGTCATGCTGCTCGTGAAGATCGCACGCAGCGGCAAGGATGAGATCGACGAGGAAGATTTCATGTTCGACGAGGCAGAACAGCCCGACCAGAAAAAGCCCCGCAGATCCAAGACACCGCTCTTCGACCCGGAGGATGCACCGGATCCGGATGAAGCTCTGGAAAAGAAACGTTCTTCGATACAGGATCATTTTTCCTCGAAGCCGGTCAATGAGAACTCTCCCTACCAGAAGGCAGTGCAGGAGCGTACCATGAAGTTCAACAAGGTACGGCAGGAGGACATTGAACGTGCCCGTCAGGAAGAAGCAGAACGGGAAGCACAGCGTCAGGCAGAGAAGCAGAAGGCACAGGAACAGCAGGAGAGCCCCAAAAAGCCCGCAGAGACCGCACCGGCAGAGCCGTATGTCAGCAGCTCCCCAAATATCGACGATATTATCGACCCGTCCCAGTTCCGTGCTGTGAAAGGCACCAAAAAGGGCAATTCCGAGATCTCGTCTTCTGATTCTATTGATGATCTGATCGCACTTTTAGAGAAAGAAAAGGGAAAGCTTTAAGTCAGTGGATCCCATAGATAAAGAGGAAAGGCAGCACGCACTGTGCTGCCTTTTATTTTGGGATTATAGAACAACACCGCACAGATCTGTGCGGTGTTGCTTGAGAACTAAGCGACGGGGTGTGTTCCGTAATCTGCCCAGCCAACCATGCCGTCTGCATAGCCGACCTTTCCGTCCATATTGAGGATACACCATTGATGCGTCCATTGATTTTCATTGGCGTGTTTCCAGGAATAGCCCATGCAGTCCAATATCATGCCCAAAGCACGTGTCGCCCCTGCACAGGAGTATTCTTTTGCAATAAACACACCGTAAGCCTGACTATAGTTAGGACCAGTCGTCATATACGTACATTCGCCGCAATAGAGTGAAACGATAAATGCTGCTTCACTGACACGATCTAAGTCACTGCCGGGTGCAATGTGGCTTGCGATAAACGAAGCAATTGTCCGGGCATCCTTGGTATGATCGCCGGTATTGGGCTTCGGGAATGCATAGCAGACGCCCTTGTCGTCTATCATATACTCAAAATCACCGTATATGCCGTTTGTCGCCATATTACCGTATTCTGTAAAGTAATATCGTTTCCCGCCTATTACCTCAAAGCCAGTCCGCATGACGCCAGTCTTGCCAAAGTAATACTTATCACCGCCGATGGTCTCCCACATGGTACGCATGACGCCGGTCTTGCCAAAGTAATACGTCTTGCCGCCGATGGTCTCCCACATCGTGCGCATCACGCCGGTCTTGCCGAAATAGTACTTGTTTCCGTTGATCGTCGCCCACATGGTCTGCATGACGCCATTCGTACCGAAGTAATATTTCTTGCCGCCGATGGTCTCCCATTTGGTACGCATGACACCAGTCTTACCAAAGTAATACTTCTTGCCGCCGATGGTCTCCCACATGGTGCGCATCACGCCGGTCTTGCCGAAGTAATACTTGTTTCCGTTGATCGTCGCCCACATGGTCTGCATGACGCCGTTCGTGCCAAAGTAATATTTCTTGCCGCCGATGGTCTCCCAATTGGTACGCATGACACCGGTCTTACCAAAGTAATACTTCTTGCCGCCAATGGTCTCCCACATGGTGCGCATCACGCCGGTCATGCCGAAATAGTACTTGTTTCCGTCGATCGTCGCCCACATGGTCTGCATGACGCCATTCGTGCCGAAGTAATATTTCTTGCCGCCGATGGTCTCCCATTTGGTGCGCATCACACCGGTCATGCCGAAATAGTACTTGTTTCCGTCGATCGTCGCCCACATGGTCTGCATCACGCCGCTGGGACGGAAGTAATACTTTTTGCCGTCAATGATCTGCCAGCCGGTAACGTTGTTTCCGTTTCCATCAACGTAGAACCGGTTGCCGGCAGGCGAAGTATACCAGTGAGCGGCAGAAGCCGTGCTGTCCGCTGCTTCTACTGTTTCGATGGTCTGTACTTTTGCAGCAGCAGTTTGCAGCGACAGGATCGGGATACTGCTGACTGCCAGCACACATATTGAAAGAGCGACCGTGATCTTTCTGTGTTTTTTCATGGTATCATTCCTCCTTTTTATAGAGAGCTGTTCATCTTTTTAATACGACTCCTCCAAATTCCGGCAGACAGATCTGCCGGAATCCGGAGGAGCAGAAAAATATCTTTTCGGAGACAACACCGTACAAAAGCATCAGGCATTTTTGATGGTGTTGTTTCAGCTATCGCCCCTGCAAACAGGTCACTTCGTTTCCTTGTTCTTTACAAACTCAGGGATACGGTACTTGCGCTTGTACTCCTTGGGCGTCATGTGCATGATCTCCTTGAAGATCTTGATGAAATAGCTCTGTGAGCTGAAGCAGAGCAGATTGCTGATCTCCAGATCGGTGTACTTGGAGTACCGCAGCAGATTTGCCGCATACTCGATCTTCTTCCGGTTTGCAAATGCCGTGAATGTCTCGCCGGTCTCTGTACGGAACAGACGGGAAAGATAGGCAGTGCTAAGTCCCAGTGTCTTGGCAGCCTCTTCGAGCATGATACGCCCGTGCAGATGTTCACTGATATAGTCAATGGCATTGATGACCTGCTTGGAATAGGCTTTGCCGCTGTGGACATAGCGCATCTTCCGGGTGTAGATCTTCAGCATCTCTGCATGGACAGCATGTACTTCCTCGACTGTCTTGCACTCATCCGCCTGCATGATATAGAGATCGCTCAGCTGGTAAGCCTCCTCCGGCGTCATACCGCTCTTGACGCAGAAGCGTGCGATCATGGCAGCGGAGATCGCAAGATGGTACTGGATATTGCGCAGCGGATCGTTGCTCAGTACGCCGTAGCCCTCGCTGCAAAGCGGAGAAGCCAACATTTGTACCATTTCAATATCGCCTGTACAGATGCTCTCGTAAAATGCAATTTCACGATCAAAGGAGCCATGAGAAAAATTCTCCTCATGCTGTGAAAACAAATGCTCTGCAAGCATGCTTTCCGTTTTGTTGTTCATAGTTAAATCCTCCATCTTTAAATTACTGGTAAACCACCGGAAAATCCCGCTCCCACATCTCTCGTATTGCAGTAGTACAAAACGAAGATGATACCCATCAATAGTATTATAACACAGCTTTTTATTTTTTTCAAGTGGTTTTGTAAAAAATTTTAAAAAATTTAGAAAATTTTTGAAAAAACAAACAAACAGACAGAATGCCATTCACTCTGCCTGTCTGTTCAAGATAGATAGAAGGGGAAAATGTTAGAAGAAATCAGTTATTATAGGTTACCCACTGGTAACGTGCTGTGAGAGGCGTATTGCCGTTGTAGGGCTTGAGCCACTCATCCACGCCGTAGCCCGGCCATGTGTTCATCATGATCCTGCCGGGAGTGGACGGGATATTGCTGTTTGCCGTGTACACTGCCTTGCCGTCTACATACCAGGTGATATGATCCGGCTGCCAGTCAAAGCCATAGGTATGGAAGCCCTCAGATGCGTCAAACCCAAGATCATACATGAACTCATGGTTGCCGACACCGTTGGTGTAGTAGTTGAACTGTACTTTTGTGGTATCCTTGCCGAGGATCTCGATGTCGATCTCATCCCACGGATTATCTTCGCTGGGACCTGTGTAGGTGAAGAAGGAAGATACCACACCGTCATTCTTGATCGCCTGCATGGATGTCTCAAAGTAGCCGTAGCTATAGGGATCACTCGTTCTGTACTCGGCACCGGAATAGTGATATGCCCCGGTCGGATCCTTGTCGATCGTCAGGCTCAGATAGCCATTTTCCAGTTTGGTGTTTTTCTTGTACCAGCCGCAGTCGAAGGGCGCACCGTTCGTCCATCCATCGGATGCAAAGAAGAGGGAGGAAGCACCCTGACGGAAGTCGGCAACTGCTTTTGCATTCTCATTCATTGCTGTACCATAGTCCTTTATGCCCGAAATTGTCTGACCCGGTTCCGTTGCCGGCGGGAGAAGCTCTGTCGTCGGTTCTGTAACGTACTCTGTGGGTGCCTGTGTCTCAGGGACATCCGGCACATCACCGACCGGCAGCTTGTCAATGAGCTGCACACAATATTTCAGGATGATCAGGGAGTCAGTGCTGTCCAGCTTATCGGAACGATCCACATCCGCATTGATCAGACCCTGACTTGATACGATGGTGGTATCACCGAGGAGATACTTGTTAAGCGTGATCACATCCGCAATGGTAATGTCCTTATCTTCATTGACATCACCGTACTTCGCCGTGCCCGGAGGCAGCACCTCTTCTGTGGTCGGCTGCGGCTGTGTGGTCTCCTCAGGTTTCTCTGTTGTCGGCTCTGTGGTCGTCGGCTCTGTTGTTTCGGGTTCTGTCGTCTCCGGCTCAGTCGGCTGCACTTCCTGTGCATCTGCATCCGTCAGCGTGAGCAGATAGGTCAGGGGAGAGTTCCAGTAGATCGTGATCTCGTTGGTAGAATAGCTCTCGGAGTTATCCACATAGCACAGTGCCGGTGCAAGTCCGTTGCAGTATGCCTTTGCGGCACTGTCCTCAAGGGCGGAGTTGACACCGCCGACCAGCATGCCCTTCATCGCCTTGTTCTGTGCCATAGAGGGACGATGGTGCGGATGTTCCGGAGAGACCGTGCCATATCCCGTGACAAAGCAGGTACTCAGCGGATTGCAGCCCAGCAGATAATCGACCTGCTTTTCTGCACCCTCGAGATATTTCTCCTCCCCGGTTATCTGATAGGCAAGCCCCATGATGATACCGGTATTTGCAATGGTCATGTTGCTGCCCCATGCATACTTGGCAGCGGCTACGCCATAGGGGGAGCGACCGGAAAGTGTCAGGAACGTATCTGCCTGCTTGGTGATGTTGGAAACGGCACCCGTGTAGAGCTTGCTGCTCTTGTCGATGCCCGGCATCGTCAGGAGTGCGATGTTGCCATAATCGCCCACCGTAGACCAGTCGAGACCAGTCTGTGAGGGCTTGCTCTCCAGTGCGGTCTGATACTTTGCCGCACCCGTTGCACGGTAAAGCTGTGCCGCAGCCCAGTAACGCTCATCCACATCGGATTTGTCACCGTAGTCACCGGTGGTGATGTCCGACGGATTTTCAAAGATCAGATTGGGATTCTGCTCCAAGAAGCTCCATGCCTTCTCCGCAGCATCCAGACACTTCTGTGCATAGGCAGCATCGGAATCCTTGTATACTTCATAGGCAAGTGCCATTGCACCTGCAAAATCTGCGGTCGCTGTCGTGGAGATGGGGGTAACGATGAGCTGATCTCTCTCCTCCTGCGGCATCACATAGCCCGGGAAGCTCTCGCAGGTGACTTTATGGTACACACCGCCGGAAGCAGCCTGCATCTTGAGCATCCAGTCAAGCTCATACTTTGCCTCGTCGAGGATATCGGCTCTGCCGTTGCCGCTCTCCGGAATGCCGAGATTATCGGAGAACTGTGAGGGATCTGCCTGATAGGCATACAGCAGGTCTGCCACAGCCTTTGCACCGGCTACGACATAGCGTCCGTAGTCGCCGGCATCATGCCAGCCGCCGCTGACATCAATGGTCTGGTTCGTGTGATAGAGTACCGCTGTCCCGTTGTGGCAGGCGGGATGTCCGAAATCTGTATCCTGTACCTGTGTGCCGCAGCGCTGGAGATACAGCATCTTCACGCTGTCATCGAGCAGGCTGCCATAGGGATCCTCTGCGATCTCAAAGGTGTAGGAATCGTCCAGCCCTGCACAGGTGATGTAATACTTGCCCGGCGTGGTGACCTCGGAGAAATCACCGATCCAGTCCGTTTCGCCTGCGGAGGAATTATCCTGTCCGCTGCCGAGCGTGCCCTTATAAACGGACTTCTTGCTGTCGGCATTCACCACTTCAAAGGATGCACCATTGGAAGCATTCCGGAACACAGCTGTTTTCTTGCTGTCCGGACGGTAGCCGACCTGATTGGTCACGATATTCGGCGCATAGGGTCTTGTGGAAGAATAGTCCACCTGACTGTCATCCACCAGTTCCAGAGAGACATTGTCAAGGTAGATGGTATGCTCCGGCAAATTGGCATTGCCCTCTGCGGGAACGCCGCAGTTGAACACGAGCTTTGCCATGATGTCGGTCTCTTCCTTCATCGTGAATGTGTAATCCACGAGCTGCGGGGTAGAAGTCAGTTCCAGACCCTTCCATGTGTAAGCCTGATAGTCGCCGCCGTTCTGCTGGATCATGCCCTCTGCATATCTGTCCACGCTCGAGGAGATCTCATATTTCAGACGGTATACACCGTTCTTGTACAGCGGGATGATGTCATAGAACATCTGGACGGAGTAATTGAGCTTGCCGGTGCTGCTGATCTTCAGTGCCAGCTTGCCGTTCTCGGTCGTCAGGGTTCCGGCACCGCCGCTCTCCTTGTATATACCCCAGTCAGTTGTACCGTTGTCAAAAGTGGAGTTGCTGATGAGTTCTGCGGCGGAGACTGCCATCTGTACTGGAGGCGCAGCGACTGCCAGCATGGCGAAGGCGGCAATTCCGGCTGCCACCCGTTTCATAATTGATTTTTTCATGATCATTTCCCTCTCAATATGATAATGAATTTTTACGAGATCGGCGGGCTTTCGCTCACCTTTCTTAAAATAAGTATACAACTTTCGTCAAAATAGTGATACAATTTTTTTGCTTTTTTTAACAATTTGTTGACACAATGTTTTATAGATTCTTTACAATTTCTTCACGAAATGCATCCAATCTCGGATCGCACAGACCGAAATCGACACCCTTGTAACTCCATGCGCATCTGGCGATGCCCATTTTCTCAAAGGCAGCATGGATCGCACGGTACCATGCGAGCGTATCCGCCGGGTCGGCTTTGTCGATCACGCCGTATTCCCCGCAGTAGAGGGCAGTATCATGCCGTGCAGCCATCTCGGCAGCGGAGGCAAAGATGCCCTCAAAGTATGCCGGCGTCACCCCGGTCTGCGCAAAGCGGACAGTTTCTTCCCGGTCGATGTCATCCGTCCAGTAGGCTTTCTGATGTGTAAATGCCAGCGGGTCATAGCAGTGTACATTGAATACGACAAATTTGTCATACGGTGCATCAAGATCTTTCAGCGCAGCGGGACTGTTGTTCCAGAAACTGCCGATCAGGACAAGCGTCTGCGGTGCATGACGGCGTATCCTCTCCATGCAGCGTGGGATGAGCCGCCGCCATGCCTGGAGGTAGCGGCGTTCCGTCACCTCGTTGAGCAGCTCAAATGCCACCCGGTCAGACATGCCCCCGAAGCGTTTTGCCATCTCCTCCCAGAGATCGCAGAAAAGCTCCTGCAGATCCTCGCTGTCAAAGAATCCCGTTTCCTGCTCGCCGCCGTCAAACGAGAAGCCGGCGGTCTTGTGCAGATCAAGCACGACATGCAGTCCGTGCTTTCCGCACAGTGCCACCGCATTCTCGAGCCGGGCAAAGCCCTCTTCGAGGAAGGTGCCGTCCGTTTTCTGGACGATGTTGTAGTCAAACGGGATGCGCACATGGTCTGCACCCCATGCGGCGATCTGTGCAATGTCACTTTCCGTGATGAAATTGTCCAGGTGTCCTATGCTGTAATCGCACTGTGAAAGCCATCCGCCGAGGTTCACGCCCCTGCAAAAGCCCAGTTTCTTCAGATCCTGCATCAGAAAAACCTCCCAAAATCGTTTCGATACATATATTATAGCCGATCCTGCTTGCTTTGTATAGCACTTCAATGATATAAATAACAGTTTTTTTTATAAAATTCAAATAAAGTTCTTGCAATTTGCCGAGAGATATGTTATAATAGTAGAAAAGGAGGCGATGAGAAGTGATACATGGATACAAAGTCGTAGCACTTTGCACATCAAGAGTATTTGAATCAGAGAATCAACAGTATGTATCCTACCTCAACCAACTTCTTTCAAAGAGGGGTTTTAGTCTCTGGATCTATCACATCAATGCGGATCTGTACTGGGACAACGACAATGCCCATGCGGAGACCGCCGTCTATGACCTGATCGACTATCGCATCACGGATGCCGTCATCCTGATGGATGAGCGCATCAAGAGCAAAACGATCTCCAGAAAGATCATCGACCGTGCCAAGTCGCATGATGTCCCTGTGGTCGTGGTGGATGCCGAGTACGACGACTGTGCCTGTGTACGCTATGATTACACCGCCGGTTTCGAGAAAGTCGTCCGCCACATCATCGAGGCGCATCACGTGCGCCGTCCTCACATGATGGCGGGACTTCGCAACAATATTTTTTCGGACGAGCGGATCGCCATCTTCAAGAAGGTGATCGCAGAAAATGGGATACCCTTTGACGACAGCATGATCAGTTACGGCGATTTCTGGGCGAATCCGACGATCGCTGCGACCAGAAAGCTGCTCGAGCGGGACACCCTGCCGGAGGCGATCATCTGTGCCAATGACATCATGGCGATCAATGTTTCCACAGTCTTGCAGCAGAACGGCATCGCCGTGCCGGAACAGGTCATTGTCAGCGGCTTTGACGGCATCGACGAGATCAATTTCACCGTCCCCCGCCTGACATCCGCCCAGTGCAACGGCAGGGAAATGGCACGGAAGGTGATGAATGCCGTGCTGACCTGCATTGAGGATCCGTCATTCCGGGGACGCTTTACCGTGGAGCCGTCGCTGATCCTCAATGAATCCTGCGGATGCAAGAGCAATTCGGATGAGAGCAAGCTGTACAGTTTCAATGACCGTTTCTACCGCTATCAGGACGATGACCAGCGTCTGTTTGAGCTGATCGGCTGGATGCATGCGTGCAAAAATCTCGGTGCCGTGGTTAAGCGGATGGACAATGAATGGATCCAAGATCTTGGTGTAGTCCTCAACAACTGGTGTACGGATTTCACACGCAACCACTTTGAGGGGGAGAAGAAGGATGACTTCGGTGAAACGATGCTGGTGCTGTACGATACCGACGACCGTGCGCCGGAGCCGTATGAGATACAGCGTTCCCAGATCATTCCGAATCTGGAAAAATTCATAAAGCGGGGCTTCCCGCTGATATTCGATTCCATCGGCTTCGTGAATGTGACGCTGGGGTATATCTGTTTCCATTTCCGTGACAGCGAGCTGCTCAGTTACCGGAAGATCCCGCAGATCGTCAATACCATCAGTGCCGGGCTTGGCGGCTTCATGAGCTGGCAGTATCAGCGGCATCTGATGGAACAGATCGAGTTCATGTACAAATACGATTCCCTGACCGGACTGAACAACCGTCTGAGTTTCAACCGGGAGTTTGCCGAAATGACAAAGCAGCATGACAATGCACCGCTGACGGTGATCCTTGCGGATCTGGACGGTCTGAAATACATCAATGACAATTTCGGACACAATGCGGGCGACAATGCCATCCGCTGCGTAGCAGGTGCCCTGAAGCACTCCTGTCCGGAGGATGCGCTCTGCGTCCGGTTCGGCGGCGATGAGATGCTTGCCGTCATCTGCGGGGAATGCGACCCGAGACAGGTCAAGCAGCACATCAGCAAGATGCTCAATGAATATAATAGTGTCTCCGGTCTGGAGTATACGGTCGGCGCAAGCGTGGGGTACGTCACCTCCGTGCTGACACCGCACACCGATCTGGAGCTGCTCATCCGTGAGGCGGACGAAGCAATGTACACGGAGAAACAGGCAAAAAAGCGGAGACGCTGAACCAATGCGAAAAAACTGGAAGAGTTCATCGAAAAGACTTGACAGATGCTCTGAAATGTTGTAAAATATAATAGTAATAGTTTATTTTTGCGTATGCAGAATGGAGAAGAGTGACTATGAAAAAGATCGGTGTTTTGACGAGCGGCGGCGATGCGCCGGGCATGAACGCAGCTGTCAGGGCAGTGACCCGTGCGGCACTTTCGAGGGGAATGCAGGTCGTCGGCATCCAGCGTGGCTATGTCGGACTGCTGAACCGTGAATTTGTGGATATGACGGCAAGGAGCGTATCCGGCATCATCCAGCGGGGCGGAACGTGCCTGTATACCGCAAGATGTCCCGAATTCCGTAACATGGACGGCGTGCTGAAAGGCAAGGCAGTCTGCGAGGACATCGGACTGGAGGGTCTGGTCGTGATCGGCGGTGACGGTTCCTTCCGTGGTGCAGGGGATCTGTCGAGCGTCGGCATCCCTTGTATCGGCGTACCGGGGACGATCGACAATGACATCCAGTGTACAGAGTATACCATCGGGTACGACACTGCCATGAATACCGCCATGGAAATGGTCGATAAGTTGCGTGACACCACACAGTCCCACGACCGCTGCTCCGTTGTCGAGGTCATGGGCAGACGTGCAGGCTTTATCGCTGTCAATGTAGCCATTGCCGTGGGTGCAGAGGCTGCGCTGACACTGGAGCGTCCGTATGATCTGAATGAGATCGCTGCGAAGATGACAAAGACCAAGAACGAAAAGGGCGGAAAGCATCATTTCATTCTGGTCGTTGCCGAGGGCGTTGGTCAGACGGAAAATATCGCAAGAGAAATTCAGGAAATGACCGGCATTGAGTCCAGAGCTACCATTCTGGGACATGTACAGCGGGGCGGTTCTCCGACACTGCGTGACCGTGTCATGGCTACCGAGATGGGTTACCATGCCGTAGAGCTGCTCGAGCAGGGCATCGGCAACCGCATCGTCGGACTCCGGAACGGCAAAGTCTATGATGTCGACCTTCAGGAGGGTCTTGCCATGAAGAAGGACTTCATCGACCATCGGTATGACATTCTGGAGCAGACTGCATATTGATCATATACGTAAGAGCCTGTGCGGAGGGATAACGGACAGGCTCCGAATATTGCCGGGCGGGAAGTCCGGAGACGGGAAATCCCCGCATCCGGTCTTGCGTCCCATTTCGTTGGACATGTAAAGGAAAGGCAGGAGCCGGCATATTCTGCTGGCTCCTTTTCCCCCTTTTCATGTCACTGTTCAGAGAGAGAGGCTTTTATGCGAGCAGATCCGGCACGATCCGGCATGTCATATGAACAGGCACTTGCCTGTCTCCGGAACGCTTCTGTTGCCGGGACACGTCTGGGGCTCTCCCGGATGTGGGAACTGATGCATCTTTTAGGCGATCCGCAGGATGCCGTGCCGGTGATCCACATTGCCGGCACCAATGGAAAGGGTTCTGTGGGGGCGATGACCGCAGCCGTGCTGACGGCGGCAGGATCTCGGGTCGGGCATTTTTCCTCCCCGGCACTGACGGAAGTCACAGACTGCTACCGGATCAATGGCAGCGAGCTTTCCGGCAGCCGCTTTGCGGCGATCCTGTCCCGTGTGGCAGACTGTGCAGAGGGCATGAAAGATCCTCCGACAGAATATGAGCTGCTGGCAGCAGCAGCTTTTGCACTGTTTGCAGAGGAACGATGTGATGTGAGCATCATCGAATGCTGCATGGGCGGAGACACGGACTGCACCAATGTAGCCGCCGCACCGATTCTTTCGGTCATTACCAATGTACAGGCGGATCACTGCGCCTATCTGGGGGATACTCCCGCAAAGATCGCTGCCCATAAAGCCGGCATCATCAAGCCCGGCTGCCCGGTGCTGACGGATGTCGCTGCGAGCAGTGAGGAAGCCGTCGACGTTATCCGGGAAAGGGCATGTTCGCTGGATGCGCCCCTGTATGACACCGGGGCATTGGCACAGGTACATCTGCTTTCCGCCTCTCCCGAGGGGATGGAGGTCTCCTGTACCGTTTCCGGCAGCGAAATGCCTATCCGTCTGGGACTTGCGGGCAGGTATCAGACAGAGAATCTGCGGACGGTGCTGGGTGCCGTGCATATCCTGCGTCAGCAGGGAATGGCGATACCGCCGGAGGCAGTCCGTCAGGGGCTTGCCGCCTGCCGCTGGAAGGGCAGATTTGAGCTGCTGCGCCGGGATCCTCCCGTGATCTTTGACGGTGCGCACAATGTGGCAGGGATGCAGCAGGCTGCGGAAAGTCTGAAACAGTATTTCGGAGAACAGCGAGCCGTCCTGCTCATCGGCGTCATGGCGGACAAAGACCGGCATGCCTTTGCGAAGATCCTGAAACCACGGATATGCCGGGCATTTACCGTCCGTCCGGAAAATGCAAGGGCACTGGCGGCGGAAGTGCTGGCAGACTGTTTCCGGCAGGAGGACATCCCCGTGCAGAGCTGTGCCACCGTCCGGGAGGGCGTG
>CANQYC010000017.1 GCA_947627945.1 uncultured Clostridia bacterium | reverse complement strand
GACATTGCCGTCCACCGCCGGCACCGGCAGCCCGTAGCAGATGGAGCAGACCGCCCCCGCCGTATAGTCCCCGATGCCCGGCAGTGCCCGCACCTCCGCATAGCTCTGCGGAAAGACACCGCCGTATGTCTCACAGATGATCTTTGCCGCCTTCTGCATATTGCGCACCCGGTTGTAATAACCAAGCCCCTCCCAGAGTTTCAGGAGCATGTCCTCCGGACACGCCGCCAATGCCTGTACATCCGGCAGCACTTTCAGGAAACGTGTATAATACGTCCGGACAGCCTCTGCCCGTGTCTGCTGCAGCATGATCTCCGAGACCCATACCCGGTAGGGATCCCGGTCTTCCCGCCACGGGAGCATCCGGTGATGTGCCGGATACCAGCCGAGCAGGGGAGAGAGCATCTGTGCAGGGATCGCCTGTTTCCGTGCGGCAAGCGACCGCATCCGCCGCAGGAGCTTCGCATAGATGGGCAGCATGTGCGGCTCCGTGCAGTGATCTGCAAGGGCATCCGCAGGGATCCAGCGCACATCCCGGTTTTCTCCCGCCTTGTCGGCAAGCGGCTGCTCCCGGGGAGCGATCAGTCCATAGGTGACATTGTAGTGCAGATGTGCCGCAACAGGCACCCCCTGCTTTTCATGTGCAGGGACGGGCAGGATGTCAATGGAGAGGATGCGCCGGGAAAACAGGTACAGCATGGCAGCCGAGGTCTCCTCCCGTGCCTCCCGCAGTGCCGTGCCGGGCAGGTCGCTGTTCCCGTCTGCATGACCGCCCAGCCATCCGACCGACTGGTATACCAGATGATATGCCATCAGCGTCTCCTGCATATCGGGGGAGAGGATAAAGGCAGAGCAGGTGATATGTCCCGCCTCGCAGTCCCGCTCAAGCAGACGTTCGCCATATTGTTTTAGCAGGGCGAGCAGCCTGTCCTTTGCATCTCGTTCGTCTGCGGTCTGCGGCTGGAATTGTCCGATCTCATGCAGCAGCTCCATAGCAGCTCCTTTCAAAAATCAAAAAATATCGTATAATTTCTGTCTTTCCGGGCATACTCCCTGTATCCGGTTCACGGATCATCATATCAGGAAAGAGGTAGAGAGCGATGAACGAAAAGAATTCGAGCATCAAATGTACCGTTGCCCAGTGCAGGTACAATCTGGTCACAGAGGACTACTGCGGTCTGGACTGTATCCATGTCGGCACCCATGAGGCTGACCCGACAGTCCCGGAATGTGTGGACTGCAACTCCTTTGTCAAGCGCACCGAAGGCAACGCCTGACATGTCCCGTTGTCCTCTCCCGCCCACGGGAGAGGACACAACACGGCTCAGGTATTGGCATGTTGCACAAAAAACTGACTCAAAATCCTACAAAACGTAGAAAGCACCGGGAAATCTGCCATAAACTATTGAGATATACGGAAAAATCGGTTATAATATAAGCGTCCAAACTTTTATTCGTAAGGGGGAAGCAACATGTTCGATAAGACGATGACGTTTTCGATGAACGAAGAACGGGAGATCGAACTCAAGCGGACGCTGACGATAATCTATGACGCACTGGTGCAGAAGGGCTACAATCCCATCAACCAGATCGTTGGTTATATTCTGTCTGAGGACCCGACATACATAACCACGCATAACAATGCCCGCAACCTGATCCGCCACATAGATCGGGATGAGCTTTTGCAGGTGCTTGTCAGGTCGTATCTGAACCACTAAGATCTATCCCGTGCGGGACCGCACATACAAAAAAACAGCACATACCGAGAGCCTCTCCATCACAAGGAGGGGCTTGCTTTATTTCCCGCTGATAAATGGCATTTCCCCGGCACAAAATAGTACTGCGGCACCTGCCGCAGAAATGAGGGATCAGTATGAAATGGATAGCAGGCGCATTGCTGGGGCTGACCTTGCTGACCGGACTCCCTGTGCAGGCACAGGGGATCGGCTACGGACAGGGCACCCAGACGGATGCGGACAATGTCCCGCTCGGCGCACTGGACTTTGATGCACAGTACCGGCAGTATGGTGCCTATGCCACCTCGCCGGATAAAAAACGGATCCTGATCACCTTCGATCAGGGATACGAAAATGGCTATACAGCGGGCATTTTGGACACCCTTGCCGAAAAGCATGTCACAGCGATCTTCTTTCTCACAGGAGATTATGCAAAGCGGGAGCCGGAGCTTGTCTACCGGATGATCGCAGAGGGACACATGCTCGGCAACCACGGCATGACCCATGCCTCTCTGCCGACTTTGAGCAGGAAAGCGGCGATAGAGGAATTACAGTCCCTGCATGAGTATGTGCTGGAAAAATACAGTTACCCGATGCAGTATTTCCGCTGCCCCTGCGGAGAGTATTCCCCGGAGGCACTGGAGATCGCACAGTCGCTCGGCTATAAGACCATCTTCTGGAGCGGTTCTCATGTGGACTGGCTGACGGATGACCAGCCCGACCCTGCGGCGGCACTGCAAAAACTGACCGCACAGGCACACGGCGGAGAGATCCTGCTGCTGCATTCCGTCTCCTCCACCAATGCACAGATACTTGGTGATCTGATCGATGATCTCCGGGCACAGGGCTATCTCGTATAGCCGTGTCCTCCAAAATGCAGCCCCCATTGCCATGCAAAGGGGGCTTTTGTTATTCGTTGCTTTCCGCAGCGGCAGGGGATGGCTCCGGCAATTCTGCCACGGAGCTGACGATCAGTTTCGCACTCTCCTCAATGCCGATCAGCCCGCTGTTGATGCAGAGGGCATAATTGCACTTGTCATGCCAGTTGCCGCCGGTGTTGATGTTGTAGAATTTTTCACGCCGGCTGTCGATGCGTGGCAGCAGTGTGTCGATCTCCTTCGGGGAGATGCCATACGCCTCCTGCGCATACCGGAGCCGGAATGACCGGGACGCATACACAAAGGTGCTGAACCGGCAGGGATCTTCCCGCAGGATCCAGTTGGCGCATCTGCCCACAATGACACAGCTCCCCTGTGCCGCAAGCTCATGGATGATCTGTGTCTCGGTTATGTACAGCTTGTCCGACACGGGAATGTTGTCCTCAAGCGTGCGTGCAGGATTGGAATTCATCAGCAGCGCATAGAGAAAGCTCTTGGGAGAGGATTCCTCCGCCCCCTCCAGCTTGGCAACAGGCACGTTCAGCCGTTCGGATGCCATTTCGAGAATTTCATGATTATAAAAAGGAATACCCAGCTTTTCTGCCACCAGCTTGCCGATGACGCTGCCGCCGCTTCCGTATTCACGTTCTATGGTAATGATGGGATGCTTCATTGCGATCGTACCTCCTGTACGGGATGGACTGTCGCACTTGTCCGAACCGAAAAGTGCCGCCCATAGCGATACTATCATTATATCACACTTCTGACAAAAAATCATCCCATTTCTTTAAAAAAATTTCTGTTTTCATGAATTTCAGAGTTTTTGACAATTCATGCTCTCTTTTTTTGTGCAATATGAGAGATATCCCCGCAGACGGGCGGTGCCGAAATCTGTCACACTGCACGTTTTGCCCCCTGTATCCCCCTGAAAAACTGTGAAAAAAGCCGATTTTCAGAAAAGCTTTTCAAAAAACCATACACAAGACCGAAAAACTGTGCTATAATAGACACATGTAGCGGATCATGGGTACGGGCATTGCCCGCTCCCATGCAGATATAAGGAACGACAGGGGCAGAAGGAGGAAATACATATGGAAAAACGGCGGTTCCGTTCCCGGCTGCTGTCTGCACTGCTTGCCGCATTGCTGGGCTGCACGGCACTGACAGGATGCGGGAAGAAAGATACAGAGAGCCTCAGCAGCGACTCACCTGCCGAAACGACCGCTTCGGCAGAGGTGACCGATACCTCCGCAGAGACGGCTGCTGCAACGACAGAGACACCTGCCACGGAGCATATCAGCCCGACAGAGCAGATCACCTCCGCACTCGGTTCACAGATCGATGTGGATGCTACGCTCAACCGGGACAGCGACGACGACAGTCAGAAAAATTACAAAGTTTCCCTTTCCCAGCTCATCGAGGAAGGCGACATCATCAATTCGTTCACATTCGTATTCTATGCCGGAGACGGTTCCTCCAACATCGGCACATACAAGGGCGGCTGCGGCATCTCCGTCACACAGGACTGTGCGGCAGCGACCAGCACCGGATGGTACCAGTCGCCCGATTTCAGCGTACAGGCGCAGGGTTCCTATGTGGAAGTGACATGGAACGTCCCCTCCGAGATACAGGCATATATCCCCGCCACAGGCGATGTCCAGATCGGTTACTGGTGGGGGAATACATCCACCGTCAACCTGCGCAATGTGATCTGCAGCTACACACGCACGGCGACCATCCCCGTGGACGGCACGCAGACCATTTCCGTCGGGCGGACCCTGAAACACGGCGATGATTCGACCAATTCCGTCCGGGTGCCCCTTGCCGATGTGCTTGGAACAGACGGCATCCCGCAGGCAGTCACATTTGACATCCGTGCCGGCGGCGCACTGGGAAAATTCACCGGAGCCTTTGGCATCACCACAGAAAGCTGGTACCAGACCGGGACGATCGCTGTTCCCACACAGGCAAGCAGCCTGAACCTGACATGGATCATCCCCGAGGACATCAAGGCGAACATCCCCCAGACGGCAGAACTCATGCTCGGATACTGGTGGGGCGAAGTGCAGGAGATCACGCTTGAATCTGTGACCGTAAAGTACAGCAGTCCCTCCGGGACGATCACCGCCCCGTCCGGCACACAGACGACAGAGGCAGCCGAAAGCCAGCCCGCCCAGACACAGGCGCAGCAGACTGCTACGCAGGCACCCCAGACACAGGCACCCGCTGCCCAGACAAAGGCACCGCAGGGGGGCAGCACACAGACCACACCCACAGCGACCGAGGCAAAGAAACCGAGCGGAGGAGGACAGACCGTGCAGAATACAAGTTCCGCTGCGGAGATCGTCAAAGCTATCAAAGTCGGCTGGGTACTCGGAAATTCACTGGACAGCTACGACGCCACATATCAGGCAAAGGATCTTGAGACCTACTGGGGCAATGTCAAGACCACCAAGGCAACGATCGACACCGTCAAGGCAAAGGGCTTCAATGCCATCCGCATCCCGGTATCGTGGGGCAATCATCTTGACAGCAGCAACACGATCAACAGCGCATGGATGGACCGTGTGCAGGAAGTGGTGGACTACGCCATCGACAATGACATGTATGTCATCCTGAACATGCACCATGACGACTATCTCTGGGTACATCCGGTCTATGCGGAGGAAAGTGCCGTCACCAGCAAGTACACCCGCATCTGGCAGCAGATCGCAGACCGTTTCAAGAGTTATGACAACCATCTGCTGTTCGAGGGACTCAATGAGCCGAGAATGGTAGGCAGTGCTGCCGAATGGACGGGCGGCACCGCAGAGGAACACACGGTCATCAACCATCTGCTCCAGAAATTCGTAGAGACCGTCCGTGCCTCCGGCGGCAACAATGCCAAACGCCCCCTGATCGTCACCACGCATGCCGCCTCGATCACCGACACGGCACTGAACGGACTGACACTGCCCAATGACAAGAACCTGATCGTATCCATCCACAACTACGCACCGTGGCAATTCACCACGCTCGAGTACCCGAATGTGAAGAATTTTGACGATGCCGGCAAGCAGGAGCTGGAACAGGAATTTGACAAGCTCAAGACCAAGTTCATCGACAAGGGCATCCCGGTCATCATCGGGGAATTTGGCGCAGAGGACAAGGACAATACTTCCGCCCGCAAGGACTATTACGCCTACTACATCAAAGCTGCCAAACAGCGTGGGATCCCATGCTTCATCTGGGACAACGGCGGCAAGGACAGCTACGGACTTCTTGACCGGAGCAACAACACATGGTACTATGGAGACATTGCCGATGCCGCCGTCAGTGCAGCAGCAGCGTGACGCTGCACCCGCTCGCATTCTATGGTGTTCAAGATTTGTGACGGTCAAGGCTTGCGCTGAACTTCGTATAACGCCTATCCCCCAATTCGCCTTACGGCGAAAAGGGGGATGGGCTTTTGTTTTTCACCGACACGGGACCCCTAAACGCAGCTAATCAGTTTTTTTGCTCCAGCTTTTTTTCCAAAAAAAAGCTGGCAGGAGTCCAGAGGACAGCGTCCTCTGGTCGATGCCCGCAGGCATCGAAATCCCCTTATGCGACGCCATTTTCAGGGGGTGAAGTTCAAAAAACAGCATGGTATGCTGTTTTTTGGACGAGGGGGCACTTTTGGCAAAAAAGTGCCCCCTACTATCCTTTCTCTCGTACTATCCTTTCCGCCCTTGCGGCGGAAACGCAAAAACACACCGCCCATCCCAGCGATCACCGGAATGGGCGGTTTTGTATATCATAGTTCAAAATTATGCCAGCACCAGACGCTTGAGCAGTCCGAGGTCAACAACATTCACAATGTCGTCTTCGTTCACATCCGCAGCAGCGGTGACCTCTGTCTCATAGCCAAGCAGATACTTCTGCAATGCCACAACATCTGCCACATTGACAGTGCCGTCTCCGTTCACATCCCCCGTGTCCGTCACATCAGGTTCTTCCACAGGGAAGATCTCTGCGCCTTCCGGCGCACCGATCGCTTCATCCACATAGAAGCCCGTGGTCGAATCCGCCGTCTCCACATAGAGCAGCAGATCTCTTGCACCCTCCGGGATGGTGTAGCTCGTATTGGCAAGCTGTACCCACTGGTTCATTTTCCCGGTGGCTTCTGCGACGGTGTCATACTGCTCCGTACCAGAAGCATCCTTGTACTGGAGCGTCAGTTTGAAATCTTCAGACGCCGTCATGGTCTGCATCGCCAAAGCACTGAAACTGTACGCCTTGCCCGGCATGAATACAGCAGTACTCAGACTGCGGGAGGTACCATGCCAGCTGTCCGTCCGTCCGGATACGGCAAGCGATCTGCTGCCGAGCGCAGCGGCATTGTTCGTTGACGAGACCGTGGCATCGCCTCTTGCTGCCCAGCCGTCCTCATCCTCCTCAAATGTGGAATGGAAATAGTAGCCGTCCTCGTCAGGCTCCGGCTCTGTCGGGGGTTCGGTCGGCTCCGGATCCGGAATGCTGCCGCCGACAGTCAGCTCATTTTTCAGCACACTTGCGGAACCGGAACTCTGATAGCCCTCCACATTCAGTGCCGCTTCATACAGCTTGCCCATGGGCAGACCCAGTTTTTCCCATTCTACAAAATGCTGTGTCACATTGATCGTACCGCTCGTCCGCTTGTCTGTCCGGACGCTCCAGTACTGCTCAAATGTCGTGTTGCCGTCAATGGATGGCTGGTTGACACGTGTGGTCTTGTAGACATCGTAGGTACCGCCGTCCACGGTGATCACGCCAATGCTGTCAGCTCCCGGCGGACGCCAGCTGCCCCAGCTCTCTACGATGTAGTACTCCACCAGCGGATCCCTTGTCCAGCCGTAGACACACAGATAGGAGTTGCCGTTCGGGTGATAGTCCACCTCATAATCAATGGTGATGTTCCCGATCTCCTGATAGGTCTGCGTGCAGTCGAATTTCTTACCGGTACGGAACAGACAGTTGTTGATATTGTTCCATTCACAGGTAAAGGTGCCGTTTCCGGTCAGCGTCATGGTGGTGTTTCCGCTGTCCTTCCACAGCTCGTAATTGTAACCGTCCTCAACGCCTGTCTTGCTGTCCGTCAGCACAGTCGCCGCACCGGCGTGCATTGCCGGGAGCATGGACATGCCCATGCCGAAAGCAGTCAGGACACTGAGGAGCCTCTTGTGGATCTTCATGATGCCACCTCCTTATCTAAAATAATAACATATCCGAAATGATTTGTCAACACTTTTTTCATAATTTTATAAAAATATTTTTCCCCACAGCGCACCCGGTAACACCAGATGCCATTCGATGCATACGATGTAGTACTACCACACAAAGGGGTGATACTATTATGATATGCAGGGCAGTTCTGCCGTCAGAGACCTATGCCTACAAGGCACACCGTGTCCTGACTGCAAACGGCTATCCGTGTGAGATCGTCCGCAGCTCCGGTCTGAGAGAGGGCTGCGGTTTCAGCCTGCGCATGACAGGCAATTGCGAGCAGGCACATGCCTTGCTCATCCGGGAGGGCATCCCGGTGCAGAGTGTGAGAATCGAGCGTGACGGCATATGACGGTCAATTTTGACAATGCAGCCACGACCTACCCCAAGCCGCCGGAGGTGAAACTTGCCGTGGAAAAGGCACTCGCCTGCTATGGCAGTGCCGGGCGGGGCGGTCATCCGATCGCCGCCCGCACCTCTGCGATGGTCTATGCGGCACGGGAGGAGGCGGCATCTTTTTTTGGCACGGTGCCGGAGCATGTCGTGTTCACCTCCAACTGCACCCACGCCCTCAACATCGCCATTCAGGGCATCGCACAGGATGGCGGACATGTAATTATCAGCCAGCTCGAACACAACTCCGTCCTGCGCCCTGTCTATGCGCTGGCAAAGGCAGGAAAACTGCGCTACAGCATCGCCGCCGTCTCCGGTTCGCCCGCCGAGACCGTGGAACATGTTGCACGTCTGATCCGACCGGATACCCGGGCGGTCATCTGCACGCTCGCAAGCAATGTCACCGGACAGATCCTCCCATGGCGGGAGATCGGTACCCTTTGCCGGGAACGGGGATTGTGCTTCATTGCGGATGGTGCGCAGGTCTGCGGCGTGCTGCCGGTGCAGCTGACGGACGGTATCAATATTTTATGCACGGCAGGGCACAAAGGCTTGTACGGCATCACGGGAACAGGGCTCCTGCTCTCGGACGGGAAGTACCCGCTGCCGCCGCTCATGCAGGGCGGTTCCGGGAGCATGTCCAATCTGCCCGAAATGCCGGCATTTCTGCCGGATGCGCTGGAAAGCGGGACGATCAATGTCATCGGAGCTGCCTCTCTGCGGGCAGGGATCCGCTTTGTCCGCCGCAAGGGAATGGAAACGATCCGCCGGCATGAGACAGCACTCTGTGACCGGCTTTGCCGGCGGCTGACGGAGATGGACAACGTGACCGTGTACCGGATGCCGGGGGCGGACTATGTGCCGATCGTGTCTTTCAACATCGATGGCATGCCCTCGGAGAAAGCGGCGGCAGCTTTGGGGGAGAGGGGCTTCTGCCTGCGTGCCGGACTGCACTGCGCACCGCTGGCGCATCACGTGATGGGTACCAAGGAGGGGACAGTGCGGTTTTCGCCCTCTGTCTTTTCCCGGATGCAGGACACCGAACGCCTCGCCGACGAGATCCGCCGGCTTGCCCTCGGCGCATAGAAAATTCCTCCCAATGCCGCTGTCTGGCATTGGGAGGAAATTCATGTTTTTTTAATAATTCATGACTGTTTTAATTCTCTCTGTTTCCAACTTATAAATCCGTACATATCATTAAAAAAGAATATCGTAAAATTTACGGCGACAGGAATGTACACAGGATCTTCAAGTGAAGCTAAGATCCAAAGTGCAATCAAAATAATGTCATTGGCAGCATACCCCAACGCATAATAAGATGAACGCAGCATAGTGAGAGAGGCAGCTAAAAAACTTGTTGTAATTGAGATCGTACTGAGTAAAATGTTAGGTGTGTTGAATGCTCGTAATATAAAATAAAATGCTATCGTAACAACAGTGCTGGATAGTACAAGTAAAATAAAATGTTTCCGGTGCAATTTTTGAATGGCAACTTCACTGCCATTTTCTTTTGATGGATTTTTTAGCCATGTGATCGTCGACCAGACTGCCATCGGAAAAGTCATTCCTAAATAAGTGATCATTTCTCCCCAGTAACGAAAACGAAAAGAAATAATACCATAGAGAATGCTGAACACGATCATCAAAATTTGTGCCCATACATTGCCTTTTGCGGCAAAGATCAAAGCAGTAACACCGATCATTGCCGCTAACAATGTCAGCCAGTCTAAATCGCCTGACAGAATGTTTGAAATAAAAACAATGACCAGTGACCCGATCCAGATCAGCCACTCTTTTCTTGATAAATTTTTTATGGGATCTTTCATTTCAGTGTTCCCCTGTAAATCCTGATTTTACGATTAGCTGTTACAAGATTTTTGCTTTGGATGGCTTATCAGAATTATACATCACCTGTAGATTGCTCCCTACATTGGGAACAGCATCTCCGGCGTTGATCCACTTTCTTTTTGTGTACACTTTCCCATCTACAGTGTATTCAATCTTGATGATATAAGGAAAATCAGCACCATCCAGCGTGTGCATTCTTACAGGTTTTTTGTTGACCTTCATCCACCACTGTTTTGTTGCTGCAATTACGGTTCCTGTTGTTTGCTTATCCATAAATATCCTCCTATCCTCCAATAAAGTAGATCCTGATTTTACGAATATTTGCTATGCAGCATGACAGCCGGAACGAAAATGCATTTTTCTGTCCATGATATTGTGGTGTTAAAAACATATGTTTCACATGAAACAGTTCTCAAACTTTCAGCCATTCCTCCGCCGCATCCAGTGCCGCAGCGATCACGGCATCCATGTCATAATACCGATATGCCCCAAGTCTGCCGCCAAAGATCACATGCGCTTCCTTGTCTGCAAGCGCACGGTACTGATCGTACAGCCGGGAATTTTTTTCATCGTTCACCGGATAGTACGGCTCGTCTCCGGGCTGCCATTCCGCACTGTACTCCCGGCTGATGATCGTATCCGGGAGGTCGCTGCCATCATCTGCCTTTCCGAAAGTGAACCATTTATGCTCGATGATGCGTGTCCATGGCGTTTCTTTGTCCGTATAATTGACCACCGCATTGCCCTGATAATTTGGCATGTGCAAAAGCTCTGTCTCAAAACGGACAGAGCGATATTCTAACGTACCAAGCCGATAGGAAAAGTAGGCATCTATCGGACCCGTATAGACGACCTGTCCTGCGAGCCGGTCAAGCTCCGCCTTTTCTTTCAGATAATCGACCCCGAGCCGCACCTCGATGCCCTCGAGCAGGCGGGCGACCATCGCTGTGTAGCCGCCGACAGGGATGCCCTGAAACAGGGCATTGAAATAATTGTTGTCAAATGTCATCCGAACTGGCAGACGCCGGATGATAAATGCCGGCAGTTCCCGGCAATCCCTGCCCCACTGTTTTTCGGTGTAGCCCTTGACGAGCTTTTCATACAGGTCACGTCCGACCAGAGAAATTGCCTGTTCTTCGAGATTGCGGGGTTCCCCCTTGACTTCGGCACGCTGTGCGGCGATGCAGGCGGCGGCTTCCTCCGGCGTCGTCACGCCCCACATCCGGTGGAATGTGTACATATTGAACGGCAGGGAAAATAATTCACCATGAAAATTGGCGACCGGGGCATTGGTGAAACGGTTGAATTCTGCGAATTTTGTGATATATGACCAGACACGCCGGTCGTTGGTATGGAAAATATGCGCACCGTATTTGTGGACATGGATGCCGCTGATCTGCTCCGTGCAGATGTTTCCTGCGATGTGCTGCCTTTTGTCGATGACAAGCACACGTTTCCCGGCAGAGGCTGCCTCATGGGCAAATACGGCACCGTACAAGCCCGTACCCACGACCAGAACGTCATAGCTATTTTTGGCAGACATGCCGCTCATTTCCTTCCGTTGAGCCGATCGAGGATCACGGGCAGTTCGGCATCGACTTTGTCATTGTCCAACTGGCAGGTGCCGGCATTGGCATGTCCGCCGCCGCCGTAGTGCAGGCAAAGCTCGCCGATGTTGAAATCGGAATTCCGGTTGATGATGGATTTTCCGATCATGACGGCAGTATTCTGCTTGCGGAAACCCCATGCCACATGGACGGAAAGCTCCGTCTCCGGGTGCATGGCGTAGACCATGAAGCGGTTGCCGGCATAGATGGGGTCTTCGTTGCGAAGGTCGATGACTGCCACTTTTCCGTCAATCTTTGTGATGCGCTCCAACTGCGCTTTGAACAGTTCCTGCTGCTCAAAATACAGCTCGACACGTTCCTTGACATCCGGCAGCTCCAGTACCTCCCCGATCGTATGATCCACGCAGAAGTCGATGAGCTGCATCATGAGGTCATAGTTGGAAATGCGGAAATTGCGGAACCTTCCCAGTCCCGTCCGGGCGTCCATCAGGAAATTCATCAGTACCCAGCCGGTCGGATGCAGGATCTCATCCTCGGTAAAATCGGCACTGTCGCCCTTGTCTACGGCGATCATGATCTCCTCGGAAACACGCTTGAAAGTCTTGGCACCGCCGTAGTAATTATACACGACACGAGCCGCAGACCGGGCACTGCCATCAATAAAATACTTATCCTTGTATGCGGCAGCGTTGTTCCGGAGCAGTTCGCTCTCATGGTGGTCAAAGGCAAGCCCGACACGGGGGTCGAAGGGCAGGTTGGTGGTGATGTCATTTTCTGACAGTTCCACCTTGCCGTCCTGTACATCCTTGGGGTGTACGAATTTGATCTCGTCGATGATGTTCAGCTCTTTGAGCAGCATGGCGCAGACGAGTCCGTCGAAGTCGCTTCTTGTTACCAATCGTTTCATATATGGATCCTCCATTGCATCATGATCGTATCACGCAGGGCAGGGGAGAGCGATCCCGCACTCTGCATGATCATAGTTGACAAAATTTACATGTATGCCCCTCCCCGCATGCGGGAAAGGGGCGAATGACCGGGAATACAGAGGCTCAGCTCTCTAAAATGGGATACTCCGCAAGCAGAGACATGCCCTTCTTTGTCAGCTCTTCCCGGAGCGCAGCGACCTCTGCCGCATTCATGACACCGGCGGTCGCACAGACCGTCTCATTTCCATCGAATGCCATATTGGCAGGCTTGCCGAGCAGGGGGCTGATGACAGAGACATCCGTCCCGGAGATGCGCAGATAGCGTTTTGCGCAGAACGCATCGAAAGTTTCAATAAAATCCGTAGAATGGGTATTTTCCCATGTCTGTGCAGGAATGGTATGGGCAAGCTGTACCTGTTCGATCATGTCACCGAGTACGGCACTGGCGGTCGGGAACTTGCCGGCACCTCTGCCGTAGAACAGCACATTGCCGAAGCCATCGCCCCATACTGCCACGGCATTGTACACGCCGTTGACCTGTGAGAGCAGGTTCTCCTCCTCCACTGCCATCGGCATGACGGTGGGCAGGATCCTGCCATTGTCCAGACGCTCCACACGGGCGATCAGCTTGATGGCATAGCCCAGACGGCTGCTCAGCTCCACATCCCGCAGCGAGACCTCACGGATCCCCTTGGTATAGACAGATGCCGGATACACATGCTTGCCGAATGCCAGCGAGCTGAGGATGCAGATCTTGCGGCAGGCATCATGACCTTCCACATCGGCAGTCGGATCTTTCTCGGCATAGCCTTTTTCCTGCGCCAGTGACAGGGCGGACGAAAAGTCCATATTGTCACGGATCATCTTGTTCAGGATAAAATTGGTGGTGCCGTTGAGGATGCCGGCAATGGCAGAAAATTCATTGGCAGCCAGACATTTATGGAGCGGGCGGATGATCGGGATGGCACCGCCGACACTCGCTTCAAAAAAGAAGTTGCAGTCATGTGCCTTGGCAGTTTCGAGCAGGATATCGCCCTTTTCTGCCACAAGCTCCTTGTTGGAGCTGGAGACGCTCTTGCCGGCTTCGAGACATGCCTTGACGAAGGTGAATGCCGGCTCCACGCCGCCCATGCACTCGGCAACGACTGTGACGTCCGGGTCGGCAAGGATGGGGTCGATCGTCTTTACGACCTTATTTGCATAGGGTTTGTCGGGAAAATCCCGCAAGTCCAGAATATATGCCATTTCCAGTGCTTTCCCGCAGCGTCGTCCGATCAGTTCTCTGTTCTTCTCGAACAGCTCCACCACACCGGAACCGACGACACCGCAGCCCAGTACTGCCAATTTTTCCATTGTTTTCATTCCTCCTGATATCTTGGGAAACACCGCAACATTACTATGCGGTCATACCCTTATAATTTCATTCGCCGGAGATCAGCTTGACATGTACCACGCCCCCGACCTGCATCAGTTTTTCCCGCAGGGCATCCGGGGTACCTACGCTGCCTCCGAGCCGAACAGAAAACGTCACCTCTGCCACACCGTCAATGGGAATATTCTGGTTCACAGTGAGGATGTTGGCACCGAAGTCATACAGTGCTGACAGCACGCTGGACAGCACGCCTGCCTCATCACGGAGGACTGCATGCAGATTGATGATGCGCTGTGTCAGCTTATCCTCATAGGAAAAAACGCAGTCCTTGTATTTATAATAGGCACTCCGGGAGATCCCGACACGTTTACAGGCGGCTGCGGAGCTTTTTTCCTGCCGTCCGGCAAGCATTTTTTTGACCTCAAGCACTTTGCCGATGACCTCCGGCAGCACAGACGCATCGACCACGATAAGCTGTGAATGCTGTTCCATACAGCCCAACCCTCCTGAAAATGAAAATCGTCCGTGTGAAATGCACAGTTGTCCTCCGATATTATACCATGTTCGGGGGAGGTTTGTCAAGTCTTTTTCCATATTTTCCATGGAATGCAGTCCGGATGGGATACGGTTTAGAGTGCGTTCTCCCATTCCGCTTCCCGGAAGCCGGCTAAGACGGTATTGTCCGTCACCAGCAGGGGACGCTTTACGAGCATGCCGTCCGTTGCGAGCAGGGCGAGCATTTCCTCCTCGGACATCGTGGGGAGCTTGTCTTTTAGTGCGAGCGAACGGTAGAGCATGCCGCTGGTGTTGAAAAAGCGTTTCAGCGGCAGACCGCTTGCCTGATGCCATGTGCGCAGTTCCTCGGCAGTCGGCGGGCATGTTTTGATGTCACGCTCCACGAAGGGGATGCCCTTTGCTTCGAGCCAGCGTTTGGCTTTCTGACAGGTCGTACATTTCGGATAACAGATAAACAGCATAAGATCACTTCCTTGTTGTGATGGCATGGTCACTTGCGCAGTGACAAAAGCTCTGCGGCGGAAAAGACATATTTCTTGTTGCAGAAATGGCAGCAGACTTCGATCGTTTCCTGTTCGCCGGCAAGTTCTTCGAGACTTTTTGTGCCGAGTGCGGCAAGGACTTTTTCTGTCCGTTCCCGGCTGCAGTCGCAGACATACTGCGGCGTGCCGGCATCGAGCAGATTCGGCTCCAGTCCCTCCAGACAGCGCAGGGCGAGTTCTTCCGCCGTCACACCGCTGTCGAGCAGTTCTGTCACGGGGGGCATGGCGGCAACATTCCTTTCAAGCACCGGGATGCAGCTTTCGTCTGCATACGGCAGGAGCTGGATCAGATAGCCCCCTGCACATTTCACGGACAGATCCGGTGCCACGAGGACGCCGAGACTCAGCACGGTGGGGATCTGTTCACTTGTGGCATAGTAGCTGGCGATGTCCTCGGCGATCTCGCCGGACACGAGGGGGATCGTGCCGACGTAGGGTTCTTTCAGCCCCATGTCCCGGATGACGGACAGGGTGCCGTTCCCGACGGCACCGCCGACATCGAGTTTCCCCTTGGCATTGAGGGGGATCTCCACCACATAGTTGTCTGCACAGCATTTGACATTGCCGTGGCTGTCGGCAATGGCGATCAGGCTGCCGATCTGACCGTCGCCGTCAATGCGCAGCGTGAGGCGGTCGTCCTCATTTTTCAGCCCGTAGCCCATCAGGGATGCCGCTGCGGCAAGGCGGCCCAGTGCAGCGGTCACGACGGCGGAGGGCTTGTGATACTGTTCGATCACTGCTGCGATGTCTGTTGCATGGATCGCCGATGCAACGACACAGCCGTCAGCGGAAATGGCTCTCTGGATGATGCTCATATCTTCCTCCTATGTTCTTCTATGAAATATCCCCGCACCGGAAAATCGGGTCTTGCCAGCGACCAGTCTGTGCCGCAGTGCAGGCAGTGATAGACGGTCGTCAGGGCATCCGGGGCGGTTTTCGCAAAATCTCCATCCTGCACGCCCTGTTCCATGTCGTTCTGTATGCTCACATAGGCGGCATAGATGCTGAATGCGGGGGTCGGTCTGAGGCGTTCGCAGCGTTTACATTTCATGTGTATTCCCTTTCCGGGGTTTTCCTGCCACAAAGAGGATGCGTTCCGTGGTCTCGCTGACGGGGGAGAGGATCTCGGGGGTATCCAGTCCCTTGTCGGCATCGAATGTTCCCAGAACGGTCATGCCTGCCCTGTGCAGGGCATGTTCGATCTCGGTCACCGGGTAGGCAGTCTCCCGGATGTTCTCTTCGCTCCGGAGGTAGTGATCGCCCTCTCTGGCAAAGAAGGTGAGCTGCATATCGACGGTGGCATTGTCGGGGCAGAGGTGATTTTCCCACGCACAGAACACATCCTCCAGATCGTAGAGAAAGACCTGATCTCCGAGAACTTTCCGGTGCTTATAGAGCGTGTTCATGTCAAAGAGGAACACGCCGCCCGGCTGTGCGAACAGTGACACCCGGGAAAAGACCTGCGCCACATCCGCAAGGGAGGGCAGATGGTTCAGGCTGTCGAGCATGCAGACGGTCACGTCGATCGTGCCGAACATGTCCAGTTCCCGCATATCCTGACAGAGGTACTGGATGGGGAGACCGCTTTGCAGCTTCTTCTCCATAGCCCTCGAAAGCATGGCGGGGGAGCTGTCCACGCCGATCACATCGTAGCCGAGCCGTGCCATGGCTTCGCTCAGGCTGCCGCTGCCGCAGGCAAGATCGGTCAGCAGGGTGCCGTCCGTGTCCGTGTTGAGAAATTGCCGGACAAGGGCATGCAGCCTTGCTGCCCGGCGGTCATAGTCCACATTCTCCGTCAGCCGGTCATAGAATGCGGCAAATTCTGTATATGCCATAGGTTCCCCCCTCCGGATGACAGAAAAGGGACAGGGTCACGCCCTGCCCCTTCCGGATCACGCTTTCTTTGCCTTTCCACAGCAGTCTTTGTATTTTTTGCCGCTGCCGCAGGGGCAGGGATCGTTGGGTCTGATCTTTTTCTTCTTGGGTGCCTTGGCTTCGGGGCTGCCGGCGTTCGGCTCATAGGGCTTGGCGACCTGTTCCCGCTGGGGTGCTTCGTTCTGCTGGATCTGGATCGTCAGCAGCATCCGCACGGTATCCTCACGGATGCTCTCGACCATGGCATCGAACATGTCAAAGCCCTCATAACGGTACTCTACGACAGGGTTCTTCTGTCCGTAGCTGCGCAGGGAAATGCCACGCTTCAGTTCCTGCATGTCGTCGATATGCGCCATCCACTTGGTATCTACCACCTTGAGCATGACCACACGTTCAAGCTCACGGATGATCTTCTCGCCGTAAGCGGCTTCCTTATCGGCATACATGCTCTTCATCTTTGTCAGGATCTGCTCGGTGACAGAGGCTTTCGTCTGCTTTGCAAGTTCCTCATCGGTAAAGACCAGATCGCCCTGACCGAGTACCCAGCCGAGGAAATAATCCCGCAGACCGATGATGTTCCAGTTGTCCTGCGTATCCTCCTCCGGGAGGTACTGGTTCACGATCTCCTGCACCAGTTCGTCCATCATCTCAAGGATGGAGTCGTGCAGATCTTCGCCGTCAAGCACCTGCCGACGCTGCTTGTAGATGATCTCACGCTGGGCATTCATGACATCGTCGTAGTTCAGGGTATTCTTACGGATGGAGAAGTTCCTGCCCTCGACTTTTTTCTGCGAGGAGGCGATGATCTTGGTCAGCCACTTGCTTTCGATGGGCTGTGTTTCCTCCACGTTCAGGGTACTCATGACACGTTCCATTCTGTCGCCGGCGAAAATACGCATCAGGTCGTCTTCCACAGAGAGGAAGAACCGGCTTTCGCCCGGATCGCCCTGACGTCCGGAACGTCCACGGAGCTGGTTGTCGATACGGCGTGCCTCATGGCGTTCGGTACCGATGATGAACAGACCGCCCGCTTCACGGACTGCTACAGCGGCTTCCTTGACTTGGGCATCGAACTTTGCATACAGTTCCTGATAGACCTTGCGGGCTGCGAGGATTTCTTCATTATCCGTGTCGGCAAAGCCGATGGCTTCGTTGATGATGTTCTCATCGTATTCCCGCTTGCGCAGCTCTGCCTTGGCGAGAAACTCGGCATTACCGCCGAGGATGATGTCGGTACCACGTCCTGCCATATTGGTGGCGATGGTCACGGCACCGAGCTTGCCTGCCTGTGCAACGATCTCGGCTTCCTTGGAATGGTACTTGGCATTCAGTACTTCATGCTTGATGCCCCTGCGTTTGAGGAGCTGGGAGAGCAGCTCGGATTTTTCGATGGACACCGTACCCACCAGCACGGGCTGTCCTTTTTCGTGACAGGCAACGATCTGCTCGATGATGCACTGGTACTTGCCTTTTTCCGAACGGTATACCTGATCGGGATGGTCGATACGCAGCACCGGACGGTTGGTCGGGATGGCAATGACATCGAGTTTGTAGATCTCCTTGAATTCGTCCTCCTCGGTCATGGCGGTACCGGTCATGCCGGAGAGCTTCTGGTAGAGACGGAAGTAATTCTGGAATGTGATGGTCGCCAGCGTCTTGGACTCCTTCTGTACCTCCACGCCCTCTTTGGCTTCGATCGCCTGATGGAGACCGTCATTGAAACGGCGTCCGAGCATCTTGCGTCCGGTGAATTCATCAATGATGACGACTTCGCCGTCCTCGACGATATAGTCGATGTCGTTCTTCATGATGCCGTTGGCTTTCAGTGCCTGATTGATGTGGTGCAGCAGCGTCATGTTCTCCTGCGCCATGAGATTTTCCACATGGAAGTGCTTTTCTGCCTTCTCGACGCCCTGACGGGTGATGGTGGCTGTTTTTGCCTTCTCATCAATGATATAGTCGGCATCTTCGGTGACATCTTCCTGATCGACCTTGTCGTCGATCTCGACCACCGTCATCGGCTTCAGGCTCTTGGCAAAGGCATCTGCCTGCTTGTACAGATCTGTGGACTTGTCCCCCTGTCCGGAGATGATCAGCGGTGTTCTTGCCTCGTCGATCAGGATGGAGTCCACCTCATCGACAATGGAAAAATTCGGGTCACGCTGTACCATGTCTTTCTTGTATGTGACCATGTTGTCACGCAGGTAGTCAAATCCGAATTCGTTATTGGTGCCGTAGGTCACATCGCAGGCGTAGGCAGCTCTGCGCTGTGCATTGTTCAGCCCATGCAGGATGCAGCCGACAGTCAGACCGAGGAAGCGCAGCACCTTGCCCATTTCCTCCGACTGCGTCTTGGCAAGGTAGTCGTTGACCGTGACGACATGGACGCCCTTTCCGCCGAGGGCATTGGCATAGGATGCCAGACATGCCACGAGCGTTTTACCTTCACCGGTCTTCATTTCGGCGATACGTCCCTGATGCAGGACGATCGCACCGATGATCTGCACCTCGAATGCACGCTTGCCGAGTACTCTGTCGCCGGCTTCACGCACGGTGGCGAGAGCCTCCGGGAGCAGCGTGTCCAATGTATCCGAGCCGTCTGCGAGACGCTCACGGAATTCATATGTCTTTTCTTTCAGCTCAGCATTTGAGAGAGCCTTATATTCTTCCTCCAGTGCCAGAACTTTATTCTTGATCGGTTCGATCCGGGAAAGTTCCTTTGCACTGTAGGAACCAAAAATGGAAGTCAAGATACCCATTGCAATTACCGCCTTATTCTTGAAAAATGATTTTACATATTCCTATTGTATAATATTCCGCTCACTTTGTCAATAGGCACTGCGGAACGCTGATGTTATGTACAAAATTCAACAGTGGAAACACAGCAAAATGCTACTGTTTTCCGGGGCAAAGCTCCCGCAGGGGACATTCGCTGCACTTCGGGCTGCGGGCACGGCACACATCCCTGCCGAACAGCACCACCCGGTGGCAGAAGTCGGAGGACTCCTCCGGCGGCAGCAGCTTCCGGAGATCGGCTTCGACCTTCTCCGGCTCTTTGTGTGCTGTCAGTCCGAGCCGCCCGGTGATGCGGATAAAGTGGGTATCCGCCACCACTGCGGGCTTTCCGTAAACGTCCCCAAGGAGAAGATTTGCCGTCTTGCGTCCGATGCCCGGCAGCGTCAGCAGTTCTTCCATCGTGTCGGGGATCACGCCGCCGTAGACTTCGAGCAGACGCTTTGCAGCATCCCGGATGCTTTTCGCCTTGGTACGGTAGAAACCGCAGGGGCGCACCGCTTCTTCAAGTGCCGGGAGGTCAGCCTCTGCAAAGGATCTCAGCGTGGGATATTGCTCGAACAGGGTCTTTGTCACGATGTTGACTCTTGCATCCGTACACTGTGCGGAGAGCCGCACTGCGATCATCAGCTCATAGGGCTTCTCGTAGGTGAGGGAACACAGGGCGTCCGGATAGCGTTCTTTCAGGATCTGCACGGCAGCAGCAGCCCGTTGCTTTTTTGTCATGTGTCAGCCCTCGATGGCGTTGATGACGTCATCGTTGAATGTGACGGGATACTTTGCCTGCTGCTCGGTATACCATGCATCGTACTTTTCCTGACGCACGGCAGTGTCCGCATCGGCACGCCATTTCTCCCCGCCGTCGCCGACGAAGTACATGACATGCACGCCGTATTCTGTCTCTACGGTCGCTGTATCGCCCGGCTGGCGGCTCTCGTCAAAGCACCAGTCGTTGAAATTTGTCACCATCTGTCCCGGATAGACATGCTCATACAGTCCGCCTGCCCTGACGGAGCCGGGATCTTCGGACAGCTCCAGTGCGAGTGCGCCGAAACTATCTTCGGTGGCTTCGCCTTTTTTCCACTGTTCCAGTGCTTTGTCCGCAAGTTCGTGGCATTCCGCCATGGCAGCCTCTGCATCCGCATCGCCTCCGTGCTGTGCGGTGGTGAACAGGATGTGACGTACATTGACGGTCTTGCTGTCATCGAGGGACGGTTCTTTCGTCAGCATGTAGATGCCGTAGCTGCCCTCGGCTTCGATGGAGAGCGTATCATGGACAGCGGCATCGCCGAATGCCCATTCGCTGAGCTGATTTCCCTCGACATACGCAAAGGCATCGTTGCGCATGTTCGGCAGAGCGTTGGTGACATCCTCATCGCTGTAGTCGTAGTAGGTCTTGAGGTAATCGCTGCACTTCTCCATGAATGCGTCTTCACTGGTGCAGGCGATCAGCTCATTGGCGATCTTCTGTGCGCCAGCCTTGTCCAGACCGATCGCATTTTCCTCTGCGGTGGTCTCGGTGTCATAGATGATGTTGATGCCCATCACGCCGCAGACTTTCAGCTTGTCCGCATAGCTGTTCAGCTCCTCATCCGTGATCTCAAAGCCGTTGTAGACATTGTAATAATAGGCGGAGCTGTAGGCTTCGAGGTTCACGGCGTCACGGATGTCTTTTGCGTTTACATGGTTGCCATAGCCGGAAAAATCCACGGACTCGATGCTTTTCTCCATGACGGCTTCGTCCGTGTCGCTCATTTCAAAGCCGTCGGCTTTTCCGGCTTCCGTGAGGATGATCTGCTCGGTGACATTGCTCTTGACGCTTTCCATGACATTGTCGAACCATGTAGTACCCTCTGAGGCGGGGAAACTCTGCTCCTTCAGGGGCTTGGTGATGTCCAGCCCATAGTAGTTCAGCAGGTTCTCTGCGCCATAGGAGCTTTCATACATATCGAGCATCTCATGGAAACAGTAGGTCATCATCTTGTTGGTGACGGTGCAGGTGGCAGAGGTCGCTGCTGTCCGGGGCATGGCGGCACGCATCCTTGTGATGCCCATGTAGCTGACACAGCCCACCAGAACTGCCGCAGCGGCAATGGCTGCCACGGTGCGTGCGCCTGAATTGCCCTGCTTTCTGGCAGGGGCAGCGACATCAGGACCCGCTTCTGCGGTCTCCTGTGCGGCTTCTTCCTCCTGTTCCTGAAAATCCCCCAAGATGCCCTCATAGGTCTCCTCCTCGGGAGTATCCGGGGTCATATCAGTATGTTTACTCATACATTCCATCCTTTCCTGAGTTTGTCATGCGGATCTTCTGCGCCGGCGTTGGCTGCCGGGACGGAGAAGAACGGTATCAGATCTTGCCGTCGGGGTCTGTATTGGGGTAGTCGATGCCATCCTCCAAGGCAGACAGACGGTTGTACATCGTGTAGATGCGCCAAGTCGTATTTTCCAGAAAATAGTAATGCAGCAGATATGGTACCAGCAGTCCGAGCAGGATCACATCGAGCAGTCCCAGCGCAAATGTCCGGAAGTACAACACCATCCCCATCACGATAAAGAACGCCAGCCCCACCAGGATGCAGACCAGAAAATGCACCAGTCTTTCATGCTGCATGATACTGAGCTGTACACGGGTCTCCCTGCGCACGGCGGGTATCTGCGCCGGGTCGGGCGACTTGAGAAATTCCCGCAGATACGCCTCATACGCCGTCATATAATGCCGCATATGCAAACCTCCTTTACGCTTCCGGGATCGTGCCATCTTCTATTATAACACAGTTGCGGGGGAAATTCAAGGAAAATTTCAAAAAAATCCGGTAAAAAATTCAGATGCTGACAAAACGGCGGGCGGGTGCTGTTTTCTGTCACGCTTGATATGGGGATTTTTGTAAATTTCTGTCTGTTAAAAAAAAACCGTGTTCTGTCTTGCAATTCCTTCCCGTTTATGCTATAATAGAAAGGAGCCGTTACAGGCAAGCTGAATCAAAGGAGCGATAGGTCATGAATCCTACAATGAATAATGCGTTCTTCCCCATCCCTCTCCCGATCCATATTTTTCTGGCACTGCTCGCAGTGTTTGTGTTCGGGTTACAGTTCATCCGTTACCGGAAGCTGTATCATCTGGTGCTGACGGTCGCACTGCCCTGCACGCTGCTGCCCTATCTGTCGGAGAGCCAGGATTTTTTCTATGGCGTCGGCATTGCGGAGGGCGTGGCACTCCTGCTGGCACTGCTCCTCTCACAGACGGTGGATAAGGCAAAGGAGCGGAAAGCTGCGGAGCAGGAGGACAGCGACGAATGAAGATCGTCATCACCGACTGGGGCACGATGGATGCGGACGGGATGGATCTTTCGGTCTTTCGGGAGTTCGGGGAAGTGATCTGCTGCGGCAGCACACCTCCCGGAGAGGCAGCGTCCCGCATCGGCGATGCCGGGGCGGTGATCGTCAACAAGACCCCCATCACCCGGGAGGTCATGGATGCTTGTCCCGCTTTGCGCTATATCGGGCTGCTTGCCACGGGATATAATAATATTGACATTGACGCCGCCGATGCACGGGGGATCACGGTGTGTAATGCGGGGGCATATTCGACCTCTGCGGTCGTGCAGCATACGTTTGCGCTGCTGCTGGCACTTGCCGGGAATCTGACGGCGTATCACGATGCCGTCCGTGACGGCGCATGGGAGCGAAGTCCCAGTTTTTCATGGTTTCCCTACCCTGTACATGAGTTGTGGGGGAAAACGATGTGCGTCCTCGGATACGGCAGCATCGGGCGGGGTGTCGCCCGTGCCGCAGAGACATTCGGGATGCGGGTGCTGGTCTGCACGAGGAGCAAGCCGGCGGACTGTCCCTATCCGCTCATTTCGCAGGAGGAGGCATTTCGGGAGGCGGATGTGCTGAGCATCCACTGCCCGCTGACGGAACAGACGGCAAGGCTCGTCCGGCGTGAGACGCTGGCAATGATGAAGCCGGGGGCATTTCTCATCAACACGGCAAGGGGCGGTATCGTGGACGAACAGGCGTTGGCGGATGCCCTGAACGAGGGACGGCTCGCCGGTGCGGGGACGGATGTCCTCACGCAGGAGCCGATGTCGCCGGAGACACCGCTGAAAACGGCAAAGAACTGCCTGATCACGCCGCATATCGCATGGTCTGCCCTCGAGACACGGGAGCGTCTGGTCGGCATTGCGGCGGACAATCTGCGGGCATTTCTTGCGGGACATCCCCGTAACTGTGTGAATCATCCGAAAGGAGCGGACATATGATCGATCTCAGGAGTAAAAAGCGCATTGTCATCAAACTGGGTACTTCCACTTTGGCACATAAGACGGGAAAGCTCAACATCCGCCGCATGACCAACCTGACACGGGTGCTTGCGGATCTGCAAAATGCAGGACATGAGCTGATCCTGGTGTCATCCGGTGCCGTGGGGCTGGGCGTGGGCAAGCTGAACCTGCCCGCACGTCCGAAAGATACGCCCGGAAAGCAGGCGGCGGCTGCCGTGGGACAGTGCGAACTGATGCATATTTATGATGAAATGTTCTCGAAATACAGCGTCACGGTGGCGCAGATCCTGCTGACCAAGACCATCATCAGCACCCCCGACAGGGTGGACAATGTGCGCAATGCCATTGACGCTCTGACAAAACTTGGCTGCATCCCGATCGTGAATGAAAACGATACGGTCGCCATTGATGAACTGGAGCTGGAGATCGGGGAAAATGACTCGCTGTCGGCGGTGGTGGCATCTATCGCCGGTGCGGAGGCACTCATCATCCTCTCGGACATTGACGGGCTGTATTCGTCCGATCCCCGGAAAGATGCACAGGCGGACATCATCCCGGTGGTCGAGGAGATCGACGGGCATATCGAACAGATCGCCGGCGGTGCCGGTTCCGGACTTGGCTCCGGGGGTATGATCACGAAGATCAATGCGGCACGCATCGCCACGGCGGCAGGGGTGGACATGATCATCATGAACGGCAGGAACCCGGAGGATCTGTACCGTCTGTTTGACGGGGAACCGATCGGGACGTACTTCCCGGCAATGCATCCGCAGACGGCGGAGTGAGCAAAGAAAGGAGCGATCATCATGACATATATGGAAACACTTGGCGCAAAGGCGAAGGCTGCCAGTCAGGCGGCTGCCTGTGCCGGCACACAGCAGAAGAACGATGCACTGCGGGCTATCTCGGAGGCACTGCTCGCACAGACGGAGCGCATCATCCGTGCGAATCAGGAGGACATGGAGGCGGCTGTCCGGAACGGGATGAGTACTGCGATGCAGGACAGACTGCGTCTGGATGAGACACGCATCCGGAACATTGCCGCTGCGGTGCTGAAAGTCGTTGCGCTGCCGGATCCGGTCGGGGAGGAGATCGCCGGATGGCTGCGTCCGAATGGACTGCGCATCCGTCAGGTGCGTGTGCCGCTCGGGGTGGTCGGGATCATTTTTGAATCCCGTCCGAATGTGACCGTGGATGCGGCGGTGCTGTGCCTGAAAGCGGGAAATGCGGTCATTCTCCGGGGCGGCAAGGAAGCCATCCACTCGAACACCTGTCTGGCGCAGGTGATGCGGGAGGCACTTGAGAGCGTCGGGATGCCGGCAGATCTGGTGCAGCTCGTGGAAAAGACAGACCGTGAAACAGCGGCAGACATGATGCAGCTCAAAGCGTATCTTGATGTGCTGATCCCACGGGGCGGTGCGGGGCTGATACAGGCGGTCGTGCGTCAGGCAACGGTGCCGGTCATTGAAACGGGTGCGGGGAACTGCCATGTCTATGTGGATGACTGCGCAGACCTGTCCATGGCGGTGGCGATCACGGACAATGCCAAGACACAGCGTCCCTCTGTCTGCAATGCCATTGAAACGCTGCTCGTACACAGGGACATTGCACCGGACTTCCTGCCGGCGGTCGCAGAGGCATTTGCAGTGCATGCGGTGCAGATCCACGGGGATGAGACGGTGCAGAAGATCCTTGGTGACGGCGTGGTGCCGGTCACGGAGGAGGACTATGCGACGGAATACAATGATTATCAGATCGCTGTCCGTGTGGTGGACAGTGTGGAACAGGCGGTCGATCATATCCGGCAGTACAGTACCCGCCATTCGGAATGCATTGTGACGGAGTCTATGGAGCATGCGGAGTATTTCCTGAACCATGTGGATTCTGCGGCGGTGTATGTCAATGCCTCGACACGCTTTACGGACGGCGAGGAATTCGGATTCGGTGCGGAGATCGGCATTTCCACGCAGAAGCTCCATGCACGGGGACCGATGGGACTGAATGCGCTCACCACCATCCAGTACCGCATCACCGGCAACGGTCAGGTGCGCTGACTGTATGCGCATGAACAAAGAGCTGGGCGATCTTCTCAACAAGCTGCTCGATCCGCCGAAAGAACCGCCGCCGGAGCAGGAGGATCCCCAAGTCAGCGGGGAATCCCGCCGTCTGGTCGGGGTGATCGCACGTGGGGTGGATGAACATTATCAGCCGCCGGAGACATCCCCGCCGGAGCGTCCGGCACCGCAGCATGAGCCTGTGGTCGTGCCGCCGCCGG
>CANQYC010000016.1 GCA_947627945.1 uncultured Clostridia bacterium | reverse complement strand
ATCGCCTGCACGACAGAATCGAGAACAGCACGGGAGGTATACTCCGTCTGTTCTTTCTGGTAGTTGCTGTAGGCACGGTTGCTCGCAGTCGCCGCCAAAGCCAGTGTCCCCAGCAGGAACACCACCATGACCATCATGACGGATACGACCGTGAACAAGACAGTACCTTTCAGTCTTTTCGGTTTCTCCTTCATCATCCTGACCACCTTTCCTCATGCAGCCGGTGGTCAACCGGCTGCTTCTGTGGCTGCCACTTGCATGTTGTCAAAGTCCGGTGTGTCAATTGCCTTTGCGTTGTAGAATTTCACTACCAAAGACATTGTCGACCATCCTTCGCCCTCCGGCAGCGTTTCTTGTTCGCCATCTTCTTCCTCTGGGAGCTGGAATTTGTAGTCATCTACATTCACTGTGGAGACCAGAACGGCATTTTTGTCGCCCTTGATCTCGTCGAGGAATGTCATCAGACCTTCCTTCTGTCCCTTTACTGTCATTTCTACGGAGATCGTCTGCACCTCGGCAGTTGCTTTCTCCTCGCTTGTCAGCACGGTGTCAGCTTTCATCGCTTCTTCTACTGCCTCGGCATACTTGCCGTTGATGTCGGCAGCTTCGAGCAGGGAATATGTCGCAACATTGGGTGTATAGTAGTAGTATGTGAGCTGTTCGCTCGACACTTCGCTGATCTGCATGCTGTCCACACGGAGCTTGCACTTGTCGATGGCAGGCTGGATGTGCTGGTCAACGGTGTAGCCGACCTTCTGTACATCATATGTGTCATTTGCGGATGCGAACACTTCGTTTACAAAGATCTGAGCGGTCTCGTTTCCTTCGTTGCGGATCTCTGTGACGGTATCCTGGAGCGGTTCGATCGCATCGAGTTTCTGCTTGATGCCGTCCCATGTCTTCTGTGTTTCCTCATGTGTTGCCGTATCTGCCACCAGCTTGTCGTATGCCGGCTTGATCAGTGCGAAAAATCCTGCGACCAGAATGATAATGATGGAAATGATCAAAACGATCATTTTATCTCTGTAGCTCATGCCCTTCATAGGTATCGACCTCCTTTATTCAGCCGCTGCGGTATCGCCCGCAGCCGCATCTGTCTCTGCCTCGGTTGTCTCTTCCTCAAGTTCGGGCAGGTTCTTGCTGGTATTGATCGTCAGGACAAGGTTGAAGGTCACCGCTCTGTACGGTTCTTCGCCCTCGTCACCGGTCTCCTCGCCGACGGTGTAGTCCTCATAGGCAACATCGGAGAAGAGATCACTGTTATTCTTATAGAGGTAGTCTACCAGTGCAGCCGGATACTTGTTGGAATACGGATCCGTGGTCTTGAGCTTGATCGGTACCTCGAACGAGCCATCCTCATAGGTCATGTTGGAATAGATGGCTTCTTCTTCCGTGCCCTTGTTTGCTTTCTGCACTTCAGCGATCGCCTTTTCGATGGCATCGTAATACGTCTTCTCGATCACCGGCTGTGTCTTGTAAGCATCAGCGGCATTGGTGATGAGTGCCTTGTATCTGTTGACGGATTCTTTCATCACGAGCAGGGCATCGTACTTCTGGAGTCCCTCCTTGGTTTCGGGGGAATCGATATCTGCCTGAAGTTTTGCGGTATCTGCCTTGATGACGCCGTCTGCGACGGACAGACCGATCCACGCACCTGCCACGCAGAGGATGCTGACACCCAGTCCGACCAGAGCGAAGATGGTCGTGGACTTATCGGACTTTGCCTTGCCGGCAGCGGCACCGCTGTTCTCTGTCTCGAGCAGGTTGATGTGCTCGGTAAGCTTGTTACGCTTGAACATTGCGCCGATGGAGTTGGCATATACGGCAAATTCAAGATTCTGGTAGCCATGGATCTGCGGCGGTACGTTGAGCTGGCTGACATTGATGTCATTGTTGCTCATCTCGTCGATCAGACGGTTATACAGATTCGGGGAAGCGTTCACATCACCGTAGAACACAACATTGCTGAGGTTGTCGTTGCCACGGCTTCTTGCGAACTGGAGCATACGGAAGATGTTCTCGTTGACTGCCTCAAAGATGTAGTCGTCCGGATCGTTGTAGTCCTCCGGGTCGATGGAGGCGAAACGTGAGAACGAGAGCTGATTGTTCTCGTACAGGTTCAGGCTGATGAAGCCGCTGTCGATCTGTACGGCAAGCAGAGGCATCTTTGCCTTGATCTTCGAGTCGGCGAGCAGCACCTTTGTGATGGCGTTGCATCCGATCATGACAGATCTCAGCGTGATGTTGAGCATGTGGAAGATGCGCTTGTAGCACTCGATAACGTCATACGGACATGCGGTAACGAGTACACGCTGCTTCTTCTCGCCGTTCTCATCATTCTCGGGATCGCCGACGATGACATAGGCAACGGAATAGGAATCGTCGATGTTGAGCTGTACCTGGAGCTGTGTCCGGATCTCACGCATGAACTCGCTTTCCTTCGAGTTTGGGGTGATGAGCAGCTCCTTGAAGACGGTCTGGTTGGAGGAGATCGCTACGATCGCCTCTTTGTCAGGCATGTTATTGCGCTTCAGCACCTGGTTGATCATAACTGCCACACGGTTCGTGTCATTGACACGGCCGTTGACGATCACGGATTCTTCCAGTGCGATCTCGGCAGCGGCACTGATCTTGATCTTGCCGCCGCTTTCCGTACCTTTAATAATACGGATCTTTCTGTCGGTAACGTCAAATGAAAGCATTTAGTTTTCCACCTCTCTATTATGGTTTGGGGTTACGCTGCGATTTGGTCGAACGAGCCGTACAGTGCCGGGAATACTGCGAGCAGCAGCATGCAGACGGCAATACCCATGACGATGATCATGACAGGCTCGAGCATACCTACCAGACGACCTACGGCGGAGTCTGCCTCTTCGTCATAGTATTCTGCGGTCTTGCTCAGGATGGTATCCAGTGCGCCGGCTTCCTCACCGACGAAGATGATGGAACAGAACATCGAGTCGAAGATCTCTGTTCTCTGGATGGAAGCGGAGAGCGTTTCGCCCTGCTTTACCTCATCCACGACATTCTCGAACAACTCGTCAATGTAGCGGTTGCCCAGAATGGAGGAGGAACGCTGGAGGCACTCTACCATCGGAATACCGGAAGAATACAGCGAAGACAGCGTACGGGCAAATCTTGCTGTATAGATCTTCACGACCAGCGGACCGAAGCCCGGTCCCTTGATGATCAGCTTATCCCACTTGAGGCGGGTTGCCGGTATTTTCATAATGTAAGTCACACCAAAGATGATACCGCCGATGACAATGATGTAGATGTACCAGAAGTTGACCAGTGAATTAGAGAATGCCATCATTGCCTTTGTGAAAGCAGGCATATCATCCGGGCTCTCATACAGACCGGCAAAGGTCGGCATGATGAAGGTAAACATGGCAATGATGATGACGATACAGAGTACACCAAGGATGATCGGGTATGTCATGGCACCCTTGATGGTGTTGTTCATCTTGTTTTCCTTCTGATAGTGATCCGACATACGCTGCATGATGACATCCAGCGAACCGGAGGACTCACCGGCGGAGACCATCGAGATCAGGAATTCGGGGAACACACCTCTGTACTGTTCGAGTGAGGAGGAGAAGGATTCGCCCTTCTGCACATTCTCGTAGACATCCTGCCATACCTGCTTCGCCTGCTCGTTCGGCTGTTCCTTACTCAGGATATCCAGTGCCTTGACCAGCGTCAGACCGGAAGTCAGCATTGCCGCCAGCTGACGGCAGCAGAAAGCCAGATCCTTTGTGTTGAACTTCTTGATTGTTTTCGAGCTTGTGATCTCCTTTTCCTCATACTTGAGATTTGTCAGACCTTTCTGACTTACCTGAGACATAAAATCTCTTTCGTCCTCAGCATTGATCGTACCCTTCACCTGTTTGCCGGCAGGTGTAGTACCTGTGTAGGAAAAGCTCTTCATTCAACCACCTCCAATGGTTTGTTTGATTTGTGAGTATATTTCAGCATAATACTCCAGTATCTTAATTATACCATCCTATGCAAGAAATTGCAACCGTATTTTTACATAAATCCAAGGTTTTTTTTTAGAAATTTTCACTAAACGAGCGGGGCTATAATACTATTTGTAATATTTCTTGCAATAATTCAGGAAATTTTCAAATAATTCATTATCCAAGTTAAATGATTTAACAATAAATATGACAGAATCCTTACAGGACTTTGTGAGAATTATCTAAAAAGATTTTCACCCGCCGGAAAATATTGTGATGTTCGCCGATACTATTTCCCGCTGACGCCTGTCATGTGTCCTCTGCATCCGTCTGTTCCGGCTCCTGACCGGTATAGCGGCGCAGCACGGCGGCAGCCATCTTATTGATGACGAGCAGCACCTCCCGCATGTCCCTGCTGCGGTACTGGATATACGCCTGATAGCCGCCTTGAATGAGGTAGGTGAACACGATGTTTTTCTCCAGATCATCCCGGTATTCCGGGCGGCGTGCAAAAATATATTCCTTGATGCGCTTTTCGAGTTTCGGGGCGAACTGTCCCGCCCGGCTGCCGGAAAAAAGCAGGAGCATCAGGCTTTCCTGCGCCGTCAGCAGACAGCACAGCTCCTCGTTGAACCGTTCCGGATCGCTCAGCAGCAGCATCGGGTCGGACAATCCGCTGAATACATCGTCAATGACCTTTTCCTCCAATGCCTCCGACAGGGCATAGACATCATGATAATGCAGGTAAAACGTTGCCTTGTGGATCTCTGCCCGTTCGGAAAGTTCCCGCACGGTGATGCGTTCGATCGGCTTTTCACTGCGCAGCTGCAAAAATGCATTGATGATGCTGCGGCGTGTTCGTTGTTGTCTCGGATCCATAGCTCCCTCCAGAAAGACGGCTTTTGACAAGTGTCGTGTAAACGACAGTTATCGAAAAATGCGGGTTGCAAGATGAACAGAAATATCGTATACTGAAATTATACCATAACTTTCTGGAAAAAGCAAGAAAAATTCCGGATATCTGAACAGCAAGGAGCATTTTTCATGGACATTTACGGTTTCTACACCGGGCAGTTATTTGATGCCCACAAATACCTTGGTGCCCACCGGGCACGGCAGGGCTATACCTTCCGGGTGTATGCGCCCCATACCGAGCGCATCACGCTGGTCGGTGACTTCAATGACTGGCAGGACTGGGAGCTGCACCGCAGCTACAATGAGCATTTCTGGGAGGTCGCTGTTCCGCAGGCAGTTGCCGGGCAGCGGTATCTTTACCGCATCTGGCATCCGGACGGCAATTACACGGAGCATTGCGATCCCTACGGCTTCGGGATGGATGTGCGCCCGGCATTCTGTTCTGTGCTGCGGGATCTGTCGGAGTATCAATTTCATGACAGCGAATGGATGCAGAACCGCAGCGACTGCAAGGACAGACCCCTGCATATCTACGAACTGCACTGCGGCTCGTGGCGGCAGAAAAAAGCAGACCCGGCGGACGAAGCCGGGGAATGGCTGACCTATACCGAACTTGCCGCCGCACTGATCCCCTATCTCAAAAAGATGGGCTACAATTACATCGAGCTGATGCCCATTGCCGAGCATCCTGCCGATGAGAGCTGGGGCTACCAGAATACGGGCTTTTTCGCACCCACATCCCGCTACGGCACCGCCGCCCAGCTCAAGGAGATGATCGATCTTTTCCACCGCAGCGGCATCGGGGTGCTGCTCGATTTTGTGCCGGTGCATTTTGCCACGGACAGCTACGGGCTGGCACGGTTTGACGGCGCACCGCTGTATGAATATCCCAGTGCCGACATCGCCGTCAGCGAATGGGGCAGCTACAACTTCATCCATTCCAAGGGCGAAGTACAGAGTTTCTTGCAGTCAAGTGCCTGCTACTGGCTGGAGGAATACCATTTTGATGGCCTGCGCATGGACGCCATCAGCCGCATGATCTACTGGCGGGGCAGACCGGAATGCGGTGTGAACAACAGCGCACTGGACTTCATCCGGAACATGAATGCGGGACTGAAAAAACGCTTCCCCGGCTGCATGCTCTGTGCGGAGGATTCCACGGATTTCCCGCATGTCACAACGCCCATCTGGGGCGGGGGACTGGGGTTTGACTACAAATGGGACATGGGCTACATGAATGACACGCTCTCGTATTTCCAGACAGACCCGCTGTTCCGCTACAATGACTACCACAAGCTGACGTTCTCCATGATGTACTATTTCAGCGAGTATTATATCCTGCCCTTTTCCCACGATGAAAATGTCCACGGCAAGGCGACCATCCTCCAGAAGATGCACGGGCAGTATGAGGAAAAATTCCCGCAGGCAAGGGCATTTTACATGTACAACGCCATCCATCCGGGGAAGATGCTGGACTTCATGGGCAGTGAGCTGGGACAGCTCCGGGAATGGGACGAGAGCCGGGAACAGGACTGGTTCCTGCTGAAATACCCCATCCACGATGCATTCCACCGGTTCATCCGGGAATTGAATCACCTCTACCTGACACATTCCGCCTTTTATGAACGTGACTATGCGGACGGCGGGTTCCAGTGGCGGGACAGCGATCAGGACTATCCCTGCTGCTATGCGATGCAGCGGTATTCATCGGAGGAGTCCATCGTCGGCGTGTTCAATTTTGCCGGTGCCCCGCAGGTACACTATGTCCTGCACTGCGATGCCAAGCGTCTGACTGTCCTGATGGACAGCAGTGCCGACATCTACAACGGCACCCGTCCCGACACTGCCGGCACGGTCATCGAGGGCGAAAACGGATGCTTTGTCCTCGACCTGCCGCCTTTCGGCGGGATGCTCCTGCAAGTGGAATAACAGCGGCATGATGCGGATACCCTGCTGCGGACGTCCATACATTTCCAGTTACAAAACCGGGAATTCTGCATAGACTATAAGCAGCAGGGAAATGTGTTTGCCGGAAAGGGGGTGGCATCCCCCGGGAGGGAGATGTCCTTTTGACTCGCCCGCTTCACAGTCGGAAAGCACAGGACGCTGCTTTCCGATAGAAAAGCCCCCGCCATGAAAGGCGGGGGCTTTGGGTTTATTTGGGAACAGATCAGAGATCATACCTTTGTCGCAGAAAACGCTCCGGAACAGCATACCCTGCGTCATGCAGCGTCTGTGCATATACCGGATCGGAGAGCCGTGCTTCGGATTCCTCCCGCTTGCGCTCCATCTTTTTCAGTTTCCTGCCGGTCTTGATCTGAAGAATATCCCACAGCACATACACGCACATCGGCAGCGTCAGCACGGAAGCGATAAAACCCTTGACGGGAACAGATCCCTGCGTTACGATGCACTGGACAGTCAGTCCTGCAGCGACAACGAAGATCACACCGAGCAGAGTCAGCAGCTTGAGCCGGTTCTTGACGGAGAACACAGCATCCGGGATACCGGAGATGGCAAGCTCCTGGTAACTGGTGTCCACATACTGCTTTTTGCAGCGTTTGCATGTCTGGACAGGACTGCCAAACTGCATCTGACCGTTAGAGGGGATGCCTTTGCCGCAGTACGGGCATACCCCATGTGCCTTCTTCAATGTCTCCATAAAACTCCCTCTTTATGCCTCTGTAAGATCTTCCGTGTCCGTCACCTGCGGTTCTGTTTCCCGCAGATCCTGCACTTCCGGAGAGGCAGCCGTCTCTGCGGGCTTCTCCGTCAGCTTGCCCTCCATGAGCAGTGCGAAATCGTCGCCGTCGATCTTCTCGTGTTCGATCAGGTACTGTGCCACCTTGTGAAGCTGATCCATATGCTCGGTCAGGATATGCTCCGCACCGGCATAGCCCTCCTCCACGAATGCACGGATCTCGCCATCGATCTGGGCAGCCACCTCATCCGAATAGCTCGGTACGGTGCTGAAATCCCTGCCGAGGAACGGCTCGTTCTGGTCATTGCCATAGACCACCGGACCGAGCTTCTCGCTGAAGCCATAGCGTGTGATCATATCCCGTGCGGTCGCTGTTGCACGCTCCAGGTCATTGGATGCACCGGTAGAAATGTCGTCCATGATGAGCTTTTCTGCCACACGGCCGCCCAGCAGGACAATGATCTCCTCCCGCATTTCCATCATGCTCACATAGCTCTTGTCATGCTCCGGCAAAGACAGCGTGTAGCCGCCCGCCATACCTCTCGGGATGATGGAGATCTGGTGTACTTTATCCTGATGCGGGCAGTAGTAGGTGCAGACCGCATGCCCTGCCTCGTGATATGCCGTGAGCTTGATCTCCCGCTCTGTTTTGACACGGGACTTCTTTTCGGGGCCAGCCACCACCTTGATGGTCGCTTCCTCAATGTCCTCATTGGTGATCGCTTTCCGGTCGGCTCTTGCCGCTAAGAGTGCTGCCTCATTGGCAAGGTTCTCCAGATCTGCACCGGTAAAGCCCGCAGTCCCCTTGGCGATGTTGGACAGGTTCACATCCGGTGCCAGCGGCTTGTTCCGGGTGTGTACCCGCAGGATCTCCTCACGTCCCTTGATGTCGGGATAGCCGACAACGATCTGTCTGTCGAACCGTCCCGGACGCAGCAGTGCCGGGTCGAGGATGTCACGGCGGTTGGTCGCCGCAATGACGATGACGCTCTCATTGCCCGTAAAGCCGTCCATTTCCACCAGAAGCTGGTTGAGGGTCTGCTCTCTTTCGTCATGACCGCCGCCCAGTCCGGCACCTCTGTGCCTGCCGACTGCGTCGATCTCATCGATAAAGATGATGGAGGGCGCATTGCGCTTTGCCGCCTCAAAGAGGTCACGCACACGGGATGCACCGACACCGACGAACATTTCCACAAAGTCCGAACCGGAGATCGGATAGAACGGGCAGCCCGCCTCACCGGCGACCGCTCTTGCGAGCAGGGTCTTACCGGTACCGGGAGGGCCCAGCAGCAGCACGCCCTTGGGGATGCGTGCGCCGACTTCGGCGTATTTCCGTGGATTTTTGAGGAAGTCCACCACTTCGGACATCTCGAATTTTTCTTCATCCGCACCTGCGACATCCGCAAAAGTCGCCTTCTTGTGTGCAGGCTGGCTCTTGATATTGGCTCTGCCGAAGTCACGGATCCTGCCGCCGCCTGCCTGCCGCATCATGAACACGAACAGCACCACGCCCATGATGAGGATGATGAACGTCGGGATATAGGTGATGATCCAGGAATTGTCCGTGATCTTGTAATAATCCTGATCGAGCGGCTTATCCGGATGTTTTTCGTTGTACGCAAGCCGATAGCCCTCGGTCTCCTCTTTGAAGATCTGCACATTCGGCACATCGTATTCGAGACTTGTCCCGTCCTCCAGCGTGAGTTTCAGCTCGCCGGAGCCAAGATCAAGCGTGTACTGCGTGACCTCATAGTTATCAAAATGCTGCATGATCTGTGCATATGTGTATTCCGGCTTTTTCTCATTCATACGGGGCAGCCAGTATGCCAGCAGGAATACAAAAACAGCTGCGACCAGCAGATACACGATGATACCTTTGCTTCTTTTCGGTGCCAAATGATCCACTCCTTTTCTCCATGTAAAACAGGGTTATTGACCCAGTATACCGCACCCATGTGTGAACAGGGTGCAAAGCATGTGTCATTTTTGTGTACGCATCCGCCGGGTCATGCCGTACTTACCCGCAGCAGCAGCATCCGCTCTGTCCGGGGCGTCACTGCCGCATGGGCTGCCACGCCGAGTCCCTCGACCCAGAGCAGACCCTGCGCATCCGAGAGAAAATGGATCTTCTCCCGCTTCGCCGGCGGCACGCATGCATTCATCCACTTCTTGACAGAAACATGATGTGTCCTGCCTGCCGGCTGCATCCGCAGTCCGGGCACACGGCTGTGCAGCGTTGCATACTCTTTTATTATATCATAATCCAGCACAGAATCTGTGAACAAATTGTAAACACTTGCGAATTTCTCCGTCTCACTGCGCAGGATCAGCGAGGCTTCCACAAAAACATCAGAAAAAATACGATTTTTTCCCAGATGCAATACCGTCTGCGGCGCATCGTTCTGCATGTTCTGCAAAAATACCGTCCCATGGCTCACGCAGACCCACTGTTCCCGGAGGGCGAGCCGCCCGCCGGTCCTGAGCAATGCCCGCACTGCCTCTGTCTGTGTCAGCCCTGCCGGCAGTCCGTGGCATGTCAGGAATTGCCGGATGCACCGCCGCTGCAATGCCGGGTGCAGTGCCGCAAGTCCCGTCAGGGAACCATCCGCCTGCAAGGCATCCGCATAGGCAGATGCTGCCGCCTGTGCCAGAAGATCTTCCTCCTCCCGCAGGATCTCCGCCGTCTGCGCTGCCGTCTGCACCGCAGCGGGATTGACCCGGTGCAGCAGCGGTATGACCCGCTGCCGCAGATAGCTGCGGGTGTATGTTTCCTCTGAATTTGTAGAATCCGTCACAAAGGGCAGTGCCTTTTCCCGGAGAAATGCTTCGACTTCTTCCCGGCTGACCGTCAGCAAGGGGCGCAGATACTGCTCCCGTATCGGCGGGATGCCGCACAGTCCCCGCAGTCCCGATCCCCGTACCAGACGGAACAGCATCGTTTCAAACTGATCCGAGGCGGTATGTGCGGTGGCGATGTATCCGCCGTGTGCGGCAAAGGCGGCATAGCGGCATTCCCGTGCCGCCGTCTCGACCGACCCGCCGTGCGTTCTGCGCCAGCCCTGCACATCCACAGGCACCACCGTCAGCGGGACGCCCCATTTCTCGCAGAGCGTCCGGCAGAATCTCTCATCCCGGCGGCTTTCCTCTCCTCGCAGTCCGTGCTGCACATGGATCGCCCCGATGTGCAGTCCCATTTCTTTCTGCACATGCAGCAGGCAGTACAGCAGACACACGCTGTCTGCACCGCCCGAAAGTGCCACTGTGATGGTGCAGTCCCGGATGTGATGTGTCCGGAGAAACTGCTCGGCTGCCTTATACGGGTGCATCGGTTTTTTCCAGTGTGGTGAAGCGGGTGTACTGTCCGTCCCATGCGAGCCGGATGGTACCCGTTTCGCCGTGCCGGTTCTTGGCAACGATGCATTCCGCCTCGTTCGGTGACGCACTTTCTTTATTATAATACGCATCCCGGTACAGGAACAGAACAATATCCGCATCCTGCTCGATAGAGCCGGACTCACGCAGATCCGAGAGCATCGGACGCTTGTCTGTCCTGCTTTCGGGGCCACGGGAGAGCTGTGACAGCAGCACGACCGGCACATCCAGAGACTTCGCCATGATCTTGAGCTGCCGTGTGATCTCGCCGATGATCTGTACCCGGTTCTCCGTGCGCAGGGTCGTGCCGATCAGACCGAGATAGTCGATGACCACCAGTCCGAGGTTTTTCATGCGCCGCAGCTTTGCCTGTATCTGCTGCACCGTGATGCTTGCGCTGTCGTCGATGTAGATGGGCAGCCCGTTGAGATAGCATGCCCCCGCTGCGAGCCGCACCCAGTCCTCCCCGTTGAGCCTGCCGTTGCGCAGTTTATGGGAATCGACCTGTGATGCACTGGACAGCAGCCGGGAGGCAAGCTGTTCCCGGGGCATTTCGAGCGAGAAGATGCAGACCGCCTTTTCCGGATTGTTCTTTGCGACATTCTGTGCAATGTTCAGGGCGAATGCCGTTTTCCCCATCGCCGGACGTGCGGCGATGAGGATGAGGTCGGACTTGTTCAGTCCCGAAGTGACCGCATCGAGATAGGAGAACCCCGAACGGATACCGAGGTACTGTTCCCGGTCGGGACCTGCGATCTGTCCGATGTGGGTGTAGGTCTCCGAAACGATCTCCCGCAGTGGCACCAGCCCCTGCACGCTGCGCCCCTGCCGGATGTCAAAGATCCGCTGTTCTGCGGCATCGAGGAGGAGCTGTGCATTTGTCTCACCGCTCTGGACATCCGTCAGGATGTCCCTTGCCGTCTCTCCGAGAACACGGATATAGTATTTTTCCGAGACGATCTGGCAATAATTTTCCGTATTGGACACTGCCGGCACCATTTGTACCATGTTCGCAAGGTACGTCCTGCCTTCCGTGGCAGTCTCAAAGATATGTAATGCCACCGCCTCATTGAGGACGGTGATGATGTCCGGCTTCTTGCCGGCGGCAAACATCTGGGTCATGATCCCGAACAGTGCCCTGTGCTGGTCGATATAGAAATACTCCGGCTTGATGTGTTCCAGCACCACCGGAAGCACATCCGCATCGATCAGGATCGCCCCTAAGATCGTCTGTTCCGCCTCCGAACTATAGGAGACTTCCGCATCGGTATAATGATCCTGCGGCATCAGAAACCCTCCTTTTCACGCAGAACACGGGGCACTTTTTTAAAAAAAGCACCCCGGTATACGGATCCTCAGCTCTCTGTAACTTCTACTGTGACCGTTGCTGTGATACCGGCATACAGCCGGACTTCTGCCGAAAACGTCCCGAATGCCTTGATCTCCGTTTTCAGGCTGATCTTCTTTTTGTCGATCGTGCAGCCGTACTGTTCCGCAATGCACTGTGCGATCTGCGCCGCTGTCACAGAGCCGAACAGTCTACCGCCGGTGCCTGCCTTGGCATGCACGGTAACGGTCTTTCCGTCAAGCTGCGCCTTGGCAGTCTGGGCATTTGCCTTTTCCACATCGATCTTATGCTGTGCGGATGCCTGCTGCCCTTTCAGATGGTTGATATTCTCCGGCGTTGCCTCTACCGCCAGTCCCCTTTTCAGGAGCATGTTGCGGGCATAGCCGTCTGAAACTTCCTTCAGCTCCCCCTTCTTGCCGGAGCCTTTGACATCCTGTGTAAAAATGACCTTCATCCGAATCATCCTCCTTGTGTCCGGATCACCTGTAACAGCTCTGCCTTGGCATCCTGTAGGGAAATGCCCTCGATCTGCGTGGCAGCCATCGTCTGATGTCCGCCGCCGCCGAGCTGTTCCATGATCACCTGTACGTTCACCGCACCGTAGGAACGGGCGGAAATATTGACGATCCCATTGACCTGATAGATGACGAACGCCGCCTCCACCTTCGAGATCCCCAGCAGCTCATCCGCTGCCTGCGGTGCGACGAGCCGGACATCCGGTGTCTCCGGCGGTGCCACGGCAATGGCATAGCAGTCATACAGTGCCGCCGAGCCGACGATCTCCGTCCTGCTCCGGTATGCCTCTATCGAGCCGGAGAACAGACCCTTGACCCGCACCGTATCCGCACCGAGCTTCCGCAGATAGGCAGCTGCCTCAAATGTGCGCACCCCCGTGCGCATGACAAAATTCTTGGTATCCAGCATGATGCCCGCCAGCAGGCAGTCCGCATAGACTGCGCCCACCGCTTCGGGGAGCCGGAAATATTGCAGCAGTTCCGAGATCATCTCACACGCCGAGGAGGCATATGGTTCGTGATGGAACACCACCGCATCATCCACAAAATTCACATTCTTCCGGTGGTGGTCGATCACCACGACACGTTTTGCCGCCCGGTACAGTGCCGGACTTTCGAGAATGTCCTTGTTGTGGGTATCCACAATGATCAGCAGCGAATCCTTTCCGAGCTGTTCCAGTGCCTCCTCCGGCGTGAGGAACAGTTCCTCGCCGATCTCCCTGCTGACCATCTGGATCAGCTGCTGGGAGAGGTTCTTTTCCGGATCCACCGCCACATGTACCGGTACGCCCATCAGGCGCACCGCACCTGCCAGACCGCAGGCACCGCCGACAGAATCCAGATCCCCGAAGCGATGTCCCATGATGATGACATTGCTGCATTCCTGTATCAGATCCTGCACTGCCCCTGCCACGATACGGATCTTGGCACGGGATTTCTTTTCCACGCCCTTCGACACGCCGCCGAAGAAGCGATAGCCGTTTTCTGTCTTGACCGCCGCCTGATCGCCGCCTCTGCCCATTGCCATATCAAGACACTGCACCGCAAAGGCTTCGCTCTCCTGCATGTTTGCGGCACCATGACCGACACCGACCGAGAGCGTCACGGGACTGCGCCCGTTGACCAGAATGCTCCGTGCATCGTCGAGCAGCTTGAATTTCCCGGCAATGAGCGTCTGCACATGCTGTTCTTCGAGTACGGCGAAAAAATACCCGTTTTTGAGCCGGCGGACAACGCCGCCTGTCTCTGCGGCAAGATCCTCCATCAGCTTCTCCACCGCTGCCCCGACAGCGAGCCGTTCGCTCTCCTTGGCGTTCTGGATGAGATCCTCATAGCTGTCGATCACGATCAGCAGGACACAGGGACGGGAGTTTTCATGCTCCAGCCGCAGTTCTTCCAGTTCCGTCACATCCTGCCAGAGGTATGCCGTCAGCCGGACGCCCTCCTCCTCACAGGGGAGCGAGGAGATGTGATAATACCGCTGCTGCCAGAATACATCCTGTTCCGCCGCTGCCGGGTCGAACGGCAGCATTTCATACAGGTTCCTGCCGAACAGCTCTGTGCCGCCCATGACCTGTTCCTGAAAATAGGTATTATGCCACACCAGCACGCCATTTTCATCGAGCAGGCACAGCCCCGCCGGGAGCTTCCGGATCGCCGTCTGCTCCGCCTTGTCCGTTTCCTCGCTCAGTCTGGCGATATGCCGGAGCTGGTCACGCCGGGAAAAATGCAGTGCCGCCGCCGTAACGCAGGCAAGCAGGATCCCGGGGATGCTGTACAGCAGTCCATAGTCATCCCCCCGCCGGAACAGCTGCACCGCCGGCAGCAGTGCGCCTAAGATCAGCAGCAGCGTCAGGATCCAGACAGAAATATAATATTTGGGCTTCACGGCTTCACCTCCACCGCAGGGATCTGTTCTGTGTCAGACCTCCATGATGATCGGAAGGATCATCGGGCTGCGTTTGGTTTTTTCAAAGATAAAGTCCGAAAGGGCGTCCCGCAGCTTTGCCTTCAGCGATGTCCATTCCCGCAGTTCAAAGGTGGAACATTCGCCGAGTGTATGGCACATGAGCTGCTTGGCATCCACCATCAGTTCCTCTGCCTCACGGACATAGACAAAACCTCTCGAAATGATGTCCGGACCTGCCACCACTTCATTGGTGGCACGGTGGATCCCGACAACGATGATGATCAGCCCGTCCTCTGCCAGATGCTTGCGGTCACGCAGCACGATCGAACCGACATCCCCGACGCCAAGACCATCTACCAGTACTCTGCCGGAGGGTGCCTGAGAAACGATCTGGAGTCTGGTGCCGTCCGTCTCGATCACATTGCCGATGGAGGCAAGCAGGATATTCTCCTTTGGCATCCCCATCTCAATGGCGAGTTTCCGGTTCTTGACAAGATGCTTGTATTCACCGTGCATGGGGATGAAGTACTTCGGGCGTGTCAGTGCGAGCATGAGTTTCAGCTCCTCCTGACAGGCGTGTCCGGAGACATGCACCTCATACATGGACTCATAAATGACCTCTGCCCCGGATTTCAGCAGCTCATTGACGACCTTTGTCACATGCTTTTCGTTGCCGGGGATCGGCGTGGCAGAGATGATGATGAAGTCGAGCGGCGTGATGTTGACTTTCTTGTGGTCATGCATCGCCATGCGTGTGAGTGCGGACATCGGCTCTCCCTGACTGCCGGTCGTGATGAGTACGAGCTGTTCCGGCGGGTACTTGCCCATGTCCTCGATGTCGATGATGGTATTCTTCGGCACTTCGAGATACCCAAGCTCCAGTGCCGTGGTGATGACATTGATCATGCTCCGCCCCAGTACAGCGACCTTCCTGCCATTTTTGGAAGCCATGTTGATGATCTGCTGCACCCGGTGGATGTTCGAGGAGAATGTCGCAATGATGATGCGTCTGCTGCCTGCCTTGGCAAACAGGCGTTCAAAGGATTCTCCGACCTTGCGCTCGGACTGGGTATAGCCCGGACGCTCCGCATTGGTAGAATCCGCCATCAGTGCCAGCACGCCCCGGCTGCCCAGCTCTCCGAAGCGGGCAAGGTCGATCGGTCCGCCGTCAATGGGGGAGAAATCCACCTTGAAGTCACCCGTGTGTACCAGTACCCCGGCAGGCGTATGGATCGCCATGCCCATGGCACCGGGGATGGAGTGGTTCACCTTGATGAATTCCACCGCCATGCAGCCCATTTTTACGGTCTTGCGGGGTTCAATGACATTCAGGGAGACTTTGTTTTCCAGTCCGTGTTCTTCGAGCTTGTGCTTGATCAGCCCGATGGTCATGCCGGAGCCATAGACAGGGGCATTGACTTTCTTGAGCAGATAGGCGAGCCCGCCGATATGGTCTTCATGCCCGTGGGTGATGACGATGCCCCGAAGCTTCTCCTTGTTGCGCTCCACATAGGTAAAATCCGGGATGACGATGTCCACGCCGGGCATCTCCGCATCCGGGAACGCAAGACCGCAGTCGAGGATGAACATATCGTTGCTGCACTCAAACACGGTCATGTTCTTGCCGATCTCATTCAGCCCGCCGAGCGGGATGATGCGCACCGGTGTACGCCGGTCGTTCCGGCTTTTCTGCGGTGCAGGTGCCTGCGGCTGTGCTTGCGGAGGCGTCTGCACGGGCGTGGTCTGTGCAGGCATATGGTTTTTTCTGGATGCTGCTTTTTTACCACGGTGTACAACGTAGCGTTTTCTTCTGTTCTCACCGGCACCGCCCGTGCGGTTCTGGTGATTCTGGCTGTTCTGGTTGTTCAATCGTTTACCTCACATTCTCTTTGTGCAGGCAAATGCAGATACCGCACCGCACCCCCGGCAGTAATGGCAGCAGTGTTGGGGGCGGGTACCGCTATAGAGCAAGGCGACCTCCGCCGCAGGGCGGGGGAACATCGGCACAGTCAAAACGGACGGAAAGCATCACACAGGCTTTCCGCTGTGCCCGGATCCATGAAAGCGGGACGAGCAATGGGTACGGGTCATTGAAGCATTTGCGCTTGTCCGGCAGCCGGCACTGACCGGCTGTAACATATGTAGGGGGATCCCCTTTTATCAGACCTCCTCGGAAGTTTCCGGCGCACGGCGTTCCCGGCATCCGGCACTGCTTCCGGGGAGGTATATTTTAAGGCATATCTGCCTAAAAATGTCAAGTCCTATCCTCACGGAACAAGGATACATAATCTATTATACGAAATTTCCGCCTGCTTGTCAAGCATGGAAGAAGGGGAAGGATGGAGAATTGGGCAGAATCTCTAAAATTCTCCAAAAACCTGTCACACCTTGGGTATAATACACAAAACAGATCCGCCGGCAGCCCGGCATCCGGTTCAGTTCTTCGCCTCGGCGGAGCGGAGCTTCTTCTCCCATTGCGTACACAGTTCGGCAGCCGCCTCCATCGTATCCGCATGGACACGCAGTCTGACCAGTCTGCCCTGCGGCGGGAGGGAGAGGCGGACGGATGGCTCCTTCTCCCGGTTGTCCAGTCCCTCCACCGCCTGTCTTGTCAATGTGGTGGAAACGTCACGCTGCACGGTGCAGAGCTTCGGGAGCAGTGCCGCTGCCTGCCGGAGGGTCAGGTGCCGTTCCGCCAATACCCGCAGCACATGCACCGCCAGCCGCACACCATCCCGGCAGAGGCTCTGTCTGGCGTATAGTTCCGCCGCTGTCGGGGAAAATTCCGGACTGTGCATCCGCAGCACCCGGCAGCCGTTCGCCTCGGCAAATGCCTCTGCTGCCGGATGAAAATCCTCCGGGATCACCAGCGGTTCCCCATCCAGCGAAAGCATCGACAGCAGCAGGAGCTGCTCCTCCCGCAGCACGCCCGCTTCGAGGGAAAATGCCTGTAGTTCCGTGCCGTCCTCCGGCAGTGTCAATGTGATCTGTTCCCCGCTGCCGCCGGAAAACAGCCGTTCGGCAGCCGCCCGCAGCGTGGGATTCGCACACGACACCGTGACCTCCGGCAAAGTATCCGGCAGCAGACGGCGGCAGGCATCTTCCCACAGGTCGAGCAGCCCCGAAGCCCCCGCATACCGTCCGTTTTCCACGATCCTGTCGGAGATCCCGCATTCCAGTGCCCGCCACAGACGCATGGTCTGTGCCTGTGTCAGGGGCATCCCCTCTTTGCCAAAGGGCAGGAGCTGCACTTCCTCTTGTCCCGACGCCCACAGCAGGGCATCGCTGTCCGTCAGTCTCCCGGCATAGATGAGCTGCGACAGCGCACAGGCTCCTGCCTGCCATACATGTGCGCCCTGTGAAACGGCACCGGCAGCCGCTGCCATCGCAAGGCTCTCCCCCTGCGGATGGCTGTAGCCGATGACCAGACGCATCCCTAAAGAGACCATTGCCGCACCCGCATGCAGGGCAGTCTGCGCCGTGTTCCAGCGGGACATGCCGCCGCAGATGCCGTCTTCCGGCAGTACGAGAAGTCCCCGCTGCCGGGTGCGTCTGCCATGTGCCGGGAGAATATCGCCCTCCGGCACGACACCGCCCTCAAGATGAGCTTCCTTGTCCACTAAGGCATGGCGGCAGATCACGCAGTCCCGCAGCACGGCACCTGCCCCGATCTGCACACCATCCCCCAGCACGCAGCCTTCAAGCACTGCCTGCGCCCCGATCACACAGTCATTGCCGAGAATGCTCATCCGGTCGATGCTTGCCTCCCGTCCGATGCGCACGCCCTCACCGATGCGCTGACGGGCAAATTTCCCGCTTTTGAGAAGCTGCTGCTGCAATGCCCGGTATTCGGCAGGCGTGTCCGCCCGGTGAAATTCAGAAAGCCGCAGCATCGCCGTTTCCTTTGGTTCGAGCAGCGGTGAACCGGTCGGATGCAGTTCCGCCTCTGCCGGGGTGCCATCTGCCCGGAGCAGCCGCACGGCACCCTTGCCGCAGAGCGTATACAGCTCCCCCATATCCCATTCCGGGAGACACAGCCGCCGCAGCAGGAGTGTCGGTGCCTGTGCTTTCAGCGATGCGAGACTGTCCGCATAGCGCACCGGCATTTGCAGCCGCAGTCCGTCCAGCGTGCGGCGGATATGTTCATCCGCTGCGAGCAGCACAGCACTCTGGAAGCCGCTGTGTTCCATATACAACAGCAGGTGTGTCAGGAGCGGCACATTGCAGAAGGGAAGCAATGCCTCCGGACGATCCTGCACCGGGATGCAGTCTGTTTTCTTATCACAATAGAGAATCGCTTGCATGGAAGCAAACCGCCTTTCCTACGTTTTTATGTAGTATCGGCAGACGGGCGGGTTTTATGCGGATGCAAAAAAGAAAATAGATGCAGGGGACTTGGCAGCTCCCGGACATCCCCTTTCAAAAGATCATCGCCCCCTCCCGTCATCGGGGAGAGGACGATGCAATAATAAGTGTTATCCCATCACAACTACGATCTCATTTTCCTCCGTCAGCGCATCTGCCGGAAGGTAGCCGTCAGGCACTGCCTTGCCGTTCAGCGTGACTTCCTTGACGCCGCTTTCCACATGCGCAGGGTTCTGCACGGTGATGTGCAGCGTCTTGCCACGGAACCGCTTCTTCATCGTGAAGCCGTCCCATGCGGACGGGATGGACGGCAGGATCCGCAGACCGCCGGCATCCGGACGAATGCCGCAGATACCCTCGGTGCAGCCGACCATCACAGTGGATGCGGTGCCCGTCAGCCAGTGGACATGACTGCGCCCGGCAAAGGGAGAGGCAGTGCTTTCGGTAAACTGCCCGTGAACATACGGCTCCATCGTCCGCAGTTCCGCACGGTCATTCATGCTGGCAGGAGAGGATTCCATAAAGTACGAGAATGCACGGTCGCCGTGTCCGAGCAAGCCCTCTGCGAGGATCAGCCAGCCCTGTGACTGGGAGAAGATGCCGCCGTTTTCCTTGGTATCGGCATTGTAGACCTGCATCAGTGCGCCGTCAAAATAATGCTCTCTGTACGGCGGATCCATGAGCTTGGCACCATAGGGCGTATTCAGGATGCGGTGTACGCTCTCCATCGCCTTGTCAGCCTGTTCTGCGCTGGCAAAGCCCGAGATCACGCTCCAGCTCTGCGGATTCAGCCACATATTTGCCTCCGGATCCTTCTTTGCACCAACGATGGTGCCGTCCTCACGGATGCCCCGGATGAATCTGTCCTCATCCCAGCAGGCATCGAGACTGCGCCGGAGCTTTTCCTGTGCGGTATCGAGGTAGGCGAGATATGCCGTATCGTTTTTGTCCGCTGCCATGTCATGCATCACACGCATCGCATAGCAGAGCTGGAATGCCACAAAGGTGGATTCGCCCTTTGCACCGAGACGCAGGCAGTCGTTCCAGTCTGCATGCAGTCCGGCGGGCATGTCATGATCGCCGAGATGCTCCATAGAGAACCGGATGGCACGCTTGAGATGCTCATAGACCGTATCTTCGCCGCCATTGGCATAGACGATCACTTCGTCGAGGAATGCCGCATTGCCGCTCTCACCGATGTACTTCACGATGGTCGGGAACAGCCAGAGTGCATCATCCGCACGGTAGGACGGATGTCCCGTCTCCTTGACATATTCCGGATCGTCCGGGGTGTTCTCATGTCCGGCATTGTGGTTGAATTTCACCAGCGGCAGACCGCCGCCGTTGTCCACCTGCGCACTGAGCATGAAGCGGATCTTTTCGGCAGCCATTTCCGGATCGAGATGGATGATGCCTTGGATGTCCTGTACCGTATCACGGTAGCCATAGCCGTTGCGCAGACCGCAGTAGACAAAGGAAGCCGCTCTTGACCAGATGAATGTAATAAAGCACTGGTAGGCATTCCATACATTGACCATGTTGTTGAATTCCGGAGACGGTGTGCTGACTTCAAAATTGGACAGCTTGCTGTGCCAGTAGTCTTTCAGCTCGGCAAGCTCCTTGTCAACTGTGCCGGGGACATTGTAACGGTTTAGGATCTCCTCGGATTCCGCATCGGTCTTCTGTCCGAGAAGATAGACAAGCTCCTTTGTCTCTCCCGGTGCCAGCTCCAGCACGCAGCGCAGTGCGCCGCAGGAATTGCCGTTGAAATTCATCTCATCGCCGCAGCAGTCCTGCTCGACCATGATCGGATTGGAATACGTCCTGTACGGACCGATGAAGCGGTCGAGACTGCCGCAGCCGTCCACAGCGGGCGCACCGCAGACACCGAAGAAACGTTCCTTGTGATTGGAGCCGTCTGCCCACTTGCCGGAATGCTCATTGATGTACTGGAGGATCTTGTTGCCCTTGCGCTCGGTGCGGGTGATGAACAGGGTATACTGGAGATTGACCTGATCCTGCTCATAGTTGCAGTCGTTGGTAAATTCGATAAAGCCGAAGGCAGACAGGCGGCGGGGCTTGTCGTCATGGTTCGTCACCTTGATGCGCCATACCTCATAGGTCTGTCCGGCGGGTACGTAGTAGGTAGTCTCCGTGCCGATACGGGAATATTCCGAGGTCATGACAGAATACGCCGTACCGTGGCGGCATTCGCTCTTGTAGCTGTCGAGAGGTTTCCCGACGGGCTGCCATGTCGCCGACCAGTAGTCCCCGCTCTCCGCATCACGCAGATAGATATACCTGCCCGGAAGAGCCATCATGGAATTGAAGCGAAAGCGTGCGATCCTGCCGTTGGCACCGGACTGGACAAAGCTGTAGCCGGCGGCATTATTGGAGACAATAGCACCGTATTCCGGCGAGCCGAGATAGTTGACCCACGGTGCGGGGGTATCGGGGCGGGTAATGACATATTCTTTTCGGTCGAGATCAAAGTAGCCGTACTGCATGGTGGTTTCTCCTTTATCATTGACAGTTTTCCAAGTTTCCCACAGCGGGGAGTACCCTATTTATTATTGTAACATATCTTTCCGCATTTTGCAAGAGTTTTTTGATAAAAATTCCAAAAAAACAACTGGAGGGAGCTACACTCCCTCCAGAAAAAGTTTTTTCCCCGCATCAGGTCTTTTCCTTGCGCAGCTCCTTGAGCCTTGACTTCGTCATGGTGACTTGCTTGTCTTTCGGGAACGAGATGAGCTGATCGTCCGTGACATAGATCCACGTCTCCGAACCGTTTTCCGCTTTCAGCGTCACACGGTAGTTATTGTCCGTATCCCGGCTGCTGACAGCGGTGATCTCCGTCACCGTGTAAGTCACTTCCGTGCGCTGATCCATGGTATAGCCGACACCTAAACCAGCAAGCCCGACAACTGCAATGATGATCCCCGCAATGGTCTTTCCGCCGCCGCCTTTCAGGAGCAGCAGACCAAGTACAGCGACCAGTCCCCCTATGATCATGATACCGATTCCTATGCTCATCGTACATACCTCCTTATCGTGTCTTCGGCAGTACACTGCCTGACAATATCATTATAGCACAGCCTCCGGAAAAATGCAAGCCCCTCCGCCTGTTTTTTCGGGATCCTGCCATTACCCTACAATGACAGCGGAGCCTGCCCGGATCACTTCCCGCTTGCCGTCCGGATGCTGCACGATCAGCCCGGCATCTTCCGTGAAGCCGACTGCAAGTGCGGTGCATTCGCCCCGCTGCGCCCTGACCTGTACCCGGTGTCCGAGCGTGCAGGAATGTGCCGTGTAGACCGGCAGGAACGTGTGCGCCCCGATGCCGTCGATCATTTCCTCCGCATGGCGCAGGATCGCCGCTGTCAGGACGCTCCGGTGCGGTGCGCTGCCGGTCTCCGTTGTCAGATCCGTGACGATCGGGCGCAGTTCCTCCGGCAGATACGGATCCGGCACCAGATTGATGCCGATGCCGATGACAAGATATTCCATCTGTAACAGCTCCGCATTGAAGCTCCCCTCGGAGAGGATGCCGCAGAGTTTCCGTCCGTTCAGATACAGGTCGTTCACCCACTTGATCTGGGTGGTGATGCCGAATTCTTTCAGTGCGCAGTGGACAGCCGCCGCCATGCATGCCGTCACCGCCATCATGTCCGAGATGGGCAGTGTCGGGCGCAGCAGAAAGCTCATATACAGCCCGCCCTCCGGCGCATGGAAATGCCGTCCGAGCCGTCCCCTGCCGGCAGTCTGCCGGTCGGCGACAAGCACCAGTCCCTCCGGCGCACCCTGCGCTGCAAGCTCCTTTGCCATGCGGTTGGTGGAATCCACTTCCCGGTAATGCTGCACCTGCCATGGGATGCGGCAGCCCTCGGTGAGCTGCTCTGTATATTTCATGCAGAACCGTGCCGGCATGTGCGTCAGCCGGTAGCCCCGGTTCCGGACAGCTTCGATCTCACAGCCGTCCTGTCCCAGTTTTTCGATCGCTTTCCAGACTGCTGTCCGGCTGACACCTGCCTCACGGGCAAGCTGTTCTCCGGAGACATAGGTGTCCCCCGCTGTCAGCAGGGCAGCAAGTATGGTATCCTGCAACATGTTCTTTCTCCTCCCGTATTTTCACAAAGATCACGGAGACTTCGCCGCATCGGTGCCGGTCAGGGGAAACAGCAGACAGATGTCCGTCCCCTTGCCCGGTTCGCTTTGCAGCTCGACGTCACCGCCGTGCAGCATCATGCCATGCTTGACGATGGAAAGTCCCAGTCCCGTGCCGCCGACCTCCCGTGAATGGCTCATGTCCACACGGTAGAACCGTTCAAACAGGCGGTCATGCTTCTCCGCAGGGATGCCGATGCCGTTGTCGGTCACCCGGACAAATGCCCTCTCGCCCCGCATTCCGACCGTCATGCGGACATAGCCGCCGTCCCGGTTGTATTTGATGGCATTGTCACAGACATTGAAGATGATCTCCTCGAGCAGCCGGGGCATGGCTTCGATCGTCACCTCATCGCCCTCGCAGGACAGCGTGATATCTTTCTGCACCGCCTGCAAAGACAGGCGGCTCGCCACCTCCCGGCAAAGTCCGAGCAGTGCCACGGGTGCCCGTTCCTCCCGCTGACTGTCCGTATCCTCAAGGCGGGACAGTTTCAGGATGTCATTGACAAGCAGGATCAGACGCTGCGCTTCGTGGTAGATATTGTCTGAAAAATGGGGGATGTCCTTCTCCTTTACGATGCCGTTGCGCATGATCTCCGCAAATCCGGAGATCGAGGTGAGCGGGGTCTTCAGTTCATGGGAGACATTCGCCGTAAATTCCCGCCGGAGGGCATCCTGCTTTCTGTGTTCCTCCTGCAGGGCATCCATCTGCTGATGGATCTGCTGGTTCTGTGTGATGAGCTTGCGCAGGACGGGCTTCAGCTCCGGATAGATGTCCCGGTCGTCCGGATTGTCCGCATCGAGACGGCTGATCGGCTGCATGATCTTTGTCGTGAACCGGGTGGAGAGCAGTACGGAAAGCAGCACGATGCAGAGCATCACCACGGCGAGCGGCAGCACCATATCGAGCAGCAGTGCCCAGATGGTGATGATCGTCCGGGAGATCTGCAGCACATTGCCGTTGTCGAGCCGGATGGTGCAGTACAGTGTCCGTTTCAGCAGACCATCCTGATAGTGGCTGCTGCTGCCGCTCCCCTTTGTCAGGGCTTCCTGCAATGCCTCCGGGTCGGCAGCGACGCCGTTTTCCGGCAGGAGGAGCGTGCCGCTGCTGTCATACAGTGCGGTCTGCTCATAGCCCGATACCGAGGGCAGATGGAGCGGCGGATCCACGGTGTTGATGATCGCTGCCGCCTCCTTGGTACGGTCCCGCAGGTCGGTCATATTGTGGATGTAAAGACTTACCTGTAATACCCAGAGCATGGTCACCATCGTGACGAAGAATGTCACGATGCAGGCGGTGAAAAGGCTCTTGGTCAGTTCAGACTTCATCGGGATCCACCTCGATCTTATAGCCGACGCCCCGGATGGTGCGGATGTAGGCACCTGCCTCCCCGAGCTTATGCCGCAGGGTACGGATATGGACATCGACCGTGCGGTTCTCCCCGTCAAAGGAATAGCCCCACACCTGATTGAGGAATTGTTCCCGTGTCAGCACCATATTTTTATGGCGCAGCAGCAGCACGAGCATCTCGAATTCCTTGAACGTCAGGGAAACGTCCGTATCATTGACACGGACGACATGGCGGTCGGGGCTGACGTACAGACAGCCGACCCGGTAGCCGCCGCTATCCTGCGTATCTTTCTGGGTGCGGCGCAGCAGGGCACGCACACGGGCGATCAGCTCCATCATGCCGAAAGGCTTGGGCAGGTAGTCGTCCGCCCCGGAATCGAGCCCGATGACTTTATCATATTCGCTGCTCCGGGCGGTGATCATCATGACGGGGATCTCCCTTGTCTCCGGTGCCTGACGGAGCTTGTGCAGGATGCTCATGCCGTCCTCCTCTGGCAGCATGATGTCGAGCAGGATCATCTCCGGGCGTTTCTGCTTCATGGCAGCCCAGAATTCCGAGGGCAGCGCAAATCCCTTTGCCTCCATAGAGGCACTTGAGAGCGTATAGACGACCAGTTCCCGGATGCCGTTATCATCCTCTACAAAATAGATCATGACTGACTCCTCCCCTGTAATGGGATCCCGAACAATGTTCCGGCATTTTCACAGCATGCGTCGATCAGCGTCTGCGGGTCGGTGCCACGGATCTCTGCGGCACGCTCGGCGACCCATGCGATCATGCGGCTGTCACAGCGTTCCCCTCTGTGCGGCACGGGCGCAAGATAGGGGCAGTCCGTCTCGAACAGCATCCTCTCCTGCGGGACGGCTGCCGCTGCCTCCACGGCACGGCGGGCATTCCGGAATGTCAGTGTGCCGCCGAATCCAAGATACAGTCCCAGTCCGGTCGCCTCCCGTGCCGTCTCGGCGGAGCCGCTGAAACAGTGGATCACCCCTGCCGGACGGTGTTCCCGCAGGATGTCCATCATCTCGCCCATCGCCTCCCGCACATGCAAAATGACCGGCAGTGCAAGGTCTTTTGCCAGTGCAAGCTGCCGGAGAAGCACTTCCCGCTGCCATGCGGCGTCATAGCCCGCCGTATGATGATCGAGACCGATCTCCCCGATCGCACGCACTTTCGGATGCATTGCCATCTCCCGGAGCTGCGTTTCCCAGTCTGCCGGGAGTTCACTGCACTGCTCCGGATGGATGCCCACCGCACACCAGACATGCGGGAACTGCTCTGCCAGTGCGATGCATGCCCGGGAATCGGCGATATCACATCCGGCGAGCATCACATAGGAAACGCCCTCCTCCGGCAGCCGGGCAAGCAGGGCAAGGCGGTCGGCATCGAACCGGCGGTCGGTATAATGCGCATGGGTGTCAAAGATATTCCGGTACATAGCTTACTCCGATGCTGCCGTACTTCCGGCATCCGTCTCAGCGGTATCTTCAAACAGATCGGCAACGGTGCTGTAGAAATCGCTGCTGAGGACGAAAGTCTCCCCGTCTGCGCCCTCCATCGGGATGGCAATGCGGAAAGAAGCGATCTTTTCCCCGTAGTTGAGCATGTATTTCAGGGCGTTTTCATGTTCGGCATAATCCGCAGAGGAAATGTCCGTTTCCGAAAGATTGATGACCGCATTGAAATTGGATTCAAGTCTGTCGAGGATACGTTCATAGTCGGTCTGGTTGAGCATTTCCGTCATGACGTCTGCTGCCACATCGCTGCGCTCGCTCTCGCCGTGTGTGAATTCCTTGCTGTCACGGTACGCAAGGTTCGTGATGAGCTTTTCGATCTGGGCAGGTCCGAGGTA
>CANQYC010000015.1 GCA_947627945.1 uncultured Clostridia bacterium | reverse complement strand
ACGTCACTTGGTGCGCCTGCCATGGCATTTTTTGAAACTAAAACGGATGATCAAGGCGCAGTAAATCTGCCATTTGCATTGGTAGATGGTTCTATTGAAATCTGTGGAGCAGAAGAATCCACAGAACCCGAAACGACAGAACCCACCGAACCCGAAACGACCGATCCTAACCCGACCGAACCCGCAGAACCCCCGCTCGGCGACGTCAGCGGTGACAATGTCATCAATGCCGGCGATGCGGCAGTGACGCTCTCTGCGGCGGCGGCATATGGTGCAACGGGTAAATATGGTAATTTGACTGATGCACAAATCGCTGCGGCGGATATTGATGGGAGCGGCATGGTAAACGCCAGCGATGCGGCGTATATTTTGCAATATGCCGCCATGCGAGGTGCCAACGGCAAGGACTTTGACATCCGGGAACTTGTCAAATAACAGCATATAAAATTCTCCCCCTGACGGCACATCCGTCAGGGGGCTTTTTTGATGCGGGACATATTCTCTTTCGGATGTGCATAGACTGTAGCAAAGCAAAGCAAGGAGGTACCCAAATGGAAATGAAGACCAACCGTGCAGTCATTACTGCCGCCGAACCTGCCGGCAGTATCCTGCAGGAGCAGGGCGTGGAGCTGGACTATGTGCTGCCGGACTACTATCCGGATGTCTGCAAGCTCGTCAAATGCTTCATCACGCCCACCGTACTCAGCGATGCGGTGAGCGGCGACCGCCTGTCCTATGAACTGCGGGCAGAGGTGCGCATCCTCTATTGCAGTGAGGATTCCAACATTTTGCAGTGCGTCACGCAGACACTGCACTTCTCCCGCACTGCCGAGCTGCCCGCCGGGGACAGCATCACCGCCGAGATCATCCCGGTGACGGATCATGTCAACTGCCGTGCCGTCAGCCGGCGGCGTCTTGATGTCCGGGGGGCGGTCACCATCCGCATCCGGACATCTGCTGTCCGGCAGCAGGAGGCACTGTCGGATATTTTTGAAAAGACCATGCAGCTGCGCAAGATCCCGGTGCAGTACCCCGCCCGCCGTCTCCAGACGGTGCAGAGTGTGGTGCTGGGGGAGGAACTGGAGCTTGGCAATGCAAAGCCCCCGGTGCTGCACATCGTGCGCTGTGATGCACGCCCCACGGAGGAGAGCAGCCGTCTCGTCTCCGGGAAACTCATGGTGCAGGGCAGTTTGCAGATACAACTGCTTTATGCCTGTGAAAAGGACGGGGACGGGAGCCTTGAGCCGATGTCATTCCGCATCCCCTACAGCCAGCTCATGGAGCTTGAGGGCATCGAGGAACAGGACAGCCTGCGCATCGTGACGACGGTCGTTTCCTGTGATCTGAAACCCGTGACGGATGCCGGGGGAGAGGTGCGGCTGCTGCGGTGTGAGGCGGAGCTGCGGGTGCAGTGTACTGCCGTGCGCACGGCGAGCGAGTCCCTTGTCTGTGATGCATTTTCGACAGAGCATCCCTGCATCTGCCGGAGCATGGAGCTGCTGACCTGCGCTTCTCCGGTGCCGTTTTCCGAGATGCATGTATGCAGTACGAAACTGCCCTGTACGGACAGTGAGCTGGACTGTGTGTATGATGCATGGTGTGAGATCCGCAACCTGACAAGCCGGATGGAGGACGGGGAGATCGTCGTCAGCGGCATGCTCTGCTGCAATGTCCTTGTCCGGGAGAGCAGCGGGATGCCCCGTCTGCTCGAAAAAGAGGAGTCGTTTGAACACCGCTTTGCCTGCCCGGAGCCGGGAGAGCAGAACACGCTGCAAGTTTCGGTTTGTCCGGAAAACTGTTCGTATACGCTGTCCGGTGCGGCGGAAGTCACGCTGAAAGCGGAACTGCGGATAGAGGGCAGCGTCACCCACTGCGAGGCAGTGCAGGTGCTGTCGGATGTGGAAGTGCAGGAGGAGACACAGCATCCGCATGACTTTGCGCTCAAACTCTATTTTGGCAGTGCGCAGGAGGCGGTCTGGGACATTGCGAAGCGGTGTCATACGAGCGTGGAGGCGATCATGGAGGAAAATGAGCTGACGCAGGAGACACTGCCGGAAAGTGGGATGCTGCTCATCCCGATCGTAGGATAGGAGGCACCATGAAGGATATTTACAGTGACATTGCCCTGCGCACAGGCGGGGATATCTACATCGGCGTGGTGGGACCTGTGCGCACCGGGAAATCCACGCTCATCAAGCGTTTTATGGAAACGCTCGTCATTCCCAATATCGAAAGCGGCTATAAAAAAGAGCGTGCCGTAGATGAGCTGCCGCAGTCCGCTGCCGGCAAGACGATCATGACGACGGAGCCGAAATTCATCCCGGAGGAAGCTGTTCCGGTACATCTGGCTGACGGCGCACAGTTCCGGGCAAGGATGATCGACTGCGTGGGCTACATCGTCCCCAGCTCGCTCGGCTACATCGAAAACGAGATGCCCCGCATGGTCATGACGCCGTGGTTTGACGAGGAGATCCCTTTCAACATGGCGGCGGAGATCGGCACGCAGAAAGTCATCACGGAGCATGCGACCATCGGGCTCGTTGTCACGACGGACGGGAGCATTTCAGATATTCCACGGGAGGAGTATGCGGAATGTGAGGAACGGGTCATCCGGGAATTGCAGGAACTGGGCAAGCCCTTTGTGGTGCTGCTCAACTGCATGGAGCCGGCATCCGAGGCGGCGCAGGCACTTGCCGCACAGATGGCGGAGGCATACGGCACGACCGTACTGCCGGTGAATTGTTTAGATCTGGCGGAGAATGACATCCGGGACATCCTCACGGCACTGCTCTATGCCTTCCCGATACGGGAGGTCAATTTTGCCATGCCCGGCTGGATCTCGATGCTGGAAAAGGGACATCCGGTCAAGCAGGAGGTGTTCAGTGCCATCCGGCAGGCAGCGGAGGGTCTGCATACGGTCAGGGATGCTGCGGGACTTGCCGAGCCGATCTGCCGGTGCCAGTATGTGGCGCGGGCGGAATCGACAGAGATCGACCTCGGTTCCGGCACGGTGACCATTTCTGTGATGCTGGACGGGTCTTTGTTCTTCAAGATCCTCAGTGAAGCGACCGGGCTGGAGATCCGGGATGAGGCAGGGCTGCTTGAGATCCTGCGGGAGCTGTGCGAGATCCGGAAAACATACAGCCGTCTGGAGCCGGCACTGCGGGAGGTCGAGGCAACGGGCTACGGCATTGTGATGCCGCTGACGGATGAACTGAGTCTTGAGGAACCGGAGATCATCCGGCAGGGCGGCAAGTATGGCGTCCGTCTGAAAGCATCTGCGCCGTCTCTGCATATCATGAAAGCGGGCATCACGACGACGGTCAGCCCGATCGTCGGCACGGAGAAGCAGAGCGAGGAGCTGGTGATGTACCTGCTGCAGGGATTTGAGGAGGATCCGGCGAAGATCTGGGAATCGAATATCTTCGGCAAGTCTCTGCATGAACTGGTGAATGAGGGGCTGCACAGCAAGCTGTTCAAGATGCCGGTAGAGGCGAGGATGAAGCTGCAGGAGACGCTCGAACGGGTCATCAACGAGGGATGCAGCGGACTGATCTGCTTTATTTTATAAGAGAGACTGCCCCGCTTTTGCACATTTCCGTACAAAAAATGCACTGTCGTCCGCCATTGGGGACAGAAATATCTATGGGGATATCCTGTCCGAAGTCAGCTCTCCCCGGCGTTCGCTGCTTCTCATACCGGGGAGGACAGATCAAAGGAGGAATACAGATGCTGAAAGCCATCGGAAAGTGCATCGACACGCTGCCGATCAGCCGCCTGTTTTCGCAGGGGGAACACCTGGCGGACACGGTCATCATCGAAGTGGATCGTTTCCATGACGGCGAAGATCTGTCCGGGTGGACATTCCTGATGCGGGGCGTTACCGCATCGGGCGGCGAGACGGAGACGATCCTGGAAAAGGCGGCAGAGGAACAGACGATCCGGCTGACATGGAAGGTGGATAAGAGTTTCACCACAGAAGCCGGGACACTCGAACTGGATCTGATCGCCTACCGCAGTGCGGCGGAAACGCCTGCACAGATCCTGCGGTATCAGCTGCCGCCCGTACAGGTACTCGGTCAGCCGGGGAATGAAGAGACGCTCGATACCAAGAGCTACACGGAGTTTCTCATCGAGGTGCGGGAAACGGCAGAAAATGCCATCGCTGAGATCACGGAGGTCGTGAACGGTTACAAGTCGGAGCTTTCCAATCTCTATGAGGATCGGATCGCCGCACTGGAATCTGCCGTGCAGCAGCTCCAGACAGCGGTAGCTGCCATGACGCCAATTTCCATCCTGACGCAGGAAGCGTATGATGCCTTGCCGGAGCCTGATCCGGAGACGCTGTACGTCATTACTGCTTCTGACTGACAGAAAAATACCCGCCTCTCTGCGCTTTTCGCATGGAGAGGCGGGCGTTTTGTTCAGGAATTGCCGTGTTTGTTGTACATATTGATCGCATCGCTGATGGACATGGTGATGACCACCGCACCAAGGCATACGATGGAGAGGGCGAACAGTATCCCGTTGAGTACCATGTTCCCGTCTTTCTGGATGAGCAGCATGACACCCGGGAAGATCGACAGCACAAAGCCCACACCGAAGAAGAATTTCGTAATGCCTTTGAGCTGCGGGATGGGCAGTGCGAGCAGCAGTCCGCTGATGCCCATGACGATCCCAAGGAGCGGTGCATAGGTCTTGACGGCACCAAGCCAGCCAAGCTCTGATTCGAGCTTGTAGCCGAGCCCGAATGCCCCTGAGAAGAAGATGCTGAATGCCGCCGCACCGATGATGCCGACCACGGTCAGGATGATGAGCTGGATAAAGCCCTTGTGTGCCTGCTCTTTCTCCCGTTCCTCACGGAACTGGTTCATGATGCGGATGTTTTCCTTTTTCTTCTCCTCCGTCATTTCCACTGGCGGCGGGACATATTTCTGCGGCTTTTTGGATTCTTCCTTGATGCGTTCGAGATCCTCATCCTTGAAGTTGGGGACATATTCCTCCTGTTCGGGGGCTTCTTCGAGCTGCACTTCCTCTGCATCGGGGAGTGCTTCCTCGGCTTTCGGCCGCAGCTCGTTCGGGATCTGCGGCGGGGTGATGCCGAGCTGTGAAGCACGCATCTGTACGATCTGCTGCTGCTTTTCGGCATCCAGTCCCATGAATGTCTGTTTCAGATGTTCATCGAATTGCAGTTTCCGGCAGAATTCACCTACGGCATCGTAGGCACCCTCATCGCCGCCGAGCAGGTCATCCATATCTGCACTGAGTGCAGCATCGTCTTTTTTCTTTGTTTCGGTATAGCTGACTTCTCCCAGCTCCGGTGCTTCATCGAGAACGGGCGCACCATGCTTTTCCTCATGCCACGAACCGGACGGATCATCCAGCGTGACCTGTTCCTCCAGCACGGGGGCTCCCTTCTTTTCTTCCGTGCCGCCCCAGACTGCCGGTGTCTCTCCGAGCAGGCTGTCCAGATCATCCATGTCCAGTACCGGCGCACCTTTTTTCTCCGGCTCCTTGTAGGTCGGTTCCTCCAGATCGCCGAGCATATCCTTCATATCGGGCATCGCATTCACCTCATCTGTTTACCGTTCGATCATCTGGTCACGGTCAGGACCTACGCCGACCATGCATACCCTGCATCCGCAGAGCCGTTCCAGTGCTTCTATGTAGCTGCGGCAGGCATCCGGCAGCTCTCCGAAACTCCGGCAGCCGCTGATGTCCGCATCAAATCCGGGATAGGTCTCATAGACCGGCGTACATTCTGCCAGTTCTTCGAGCGAGGGCGGGAAGTTTTGCAGAACCGTGCCGTCGCTCTTTTTGTAAGCGGTGCAGACTTTCAGATCGCCGATGCCGCTGAGGGTGTCGAGCTTGTTGATGGCAAGCCCGTCCAGACCGTTGACACGGACGGAATGCCGCACAATGACGGCATCGAACCAGCCGGTACGGCGGGGGCGTCCGGTGGTGGTGCCGAATTCACCGCCCCGGTTGCGGATGATGTCGCCGGTCTCATCGGACAGTTCTGTCGGGAAGGGTCCCTTGCCGACACGGGTGGTATAGGCTTTCGCCACGCCGATGATGTTGTCGATCATCCCCGGACCTACGCCGGTGCCGACGCAGACGCCGCCGGAAAGCGGGTGGGAGCTGGTGACAAAGGGATAGGTGCCAAAATCAATGTCGAGCAGCGTCGCCTGTGCGCCCTCGAAGAGAATGGTCTTTCCTGCCTGATATGCCTCATACGTCAGGACAGAGACATCTGCCACATACGGGCGGAGGCGTTCGCCGTAGGCGGTGTATTCCGCAATGACCGCATCGAGGTCGAGCGGCTCGCCGCCGTAGACGGCGGTGATGATCTTGTTTTTGAGTGTGCCGGTCGCACGGGCTTTCTCCGCAAACACCGCAGGGTCGGTCAGATCGCAGACACGGATGCCGCAGCGTTCGTATTTGTCCATATAGGCGGGACCGATACCACGTCTGGTCGTACCGATGTCATTGCCGCCCCGGAAGGCTTCGGACAGTCCGTCAAGGGTGAGGTGCCACGGCATGACGACATGGGCACGGGGGTCGATGCGGAGGTTTGCGGTGGAGACGCCTCGGCGTTCCATCTCATCCAGCTCGCCGGTAAAGTCTTTCGGGTCGAGAACGACACCGGCACCGATGAGGCACTGGGTATCCGGGTAGAGAATGCCGGACGGCACCAAATGGAGTTTGTAGGTCTCACCGCCGCTGACGACGGTATGACCGGCATTGTTGCCGCCCTGAGAGCGGACAACGACCTGTGCCCGGGAGGCAAGGATGTCGATGACTTTGCCCTTGCCCTCATCGCCCCACTGGGTACCAATGACAATATTTGCAGGCATGTAATGTTCCTCTTTTCTTTCGTTGATACAGTTTCTCCGCACATCCGGCACGCCGGAGGTGCAGCCCCGCCGTGCGGGGAAATGGCATACATGTATATTATAGCAGATTACTCTCTGAATTGCAAGGGTTTTTTCAAAATTGGCATGGAAATCGTGGAGAAGTTTGAAAAAAATATTTACAAATCCCCCGGAATGTGGTATAATAAACATAATTGCCGATATCGCCGGCAAAATCCTACCCAAGGAGGACTTTCCATGTCCAGCTTCTATATCACCACCCCGATCTATTATCCGTCCGGCAACCCGCACATCGGGCACTGCTATACGACCGTTGCCTGCGATTCCATCGCCCGTTACCGCAGGATGCAGGGACATCAGGTCATGTTCCTGACCGGCACCGATGAGCATGGTCTCAAGATCGAACAGAAGGCTGCCGAAGCCGGCGTGACCCCGAAAGCCTATGTGGATGGCATCGTTGACATCTTCAAACGCCTCTGGAGCTGCATGAACATCAGCTACGACCGCTACATCCGCACGACGGACGATTACCATGTGGAGAGCGTTCAGAAGATCTTCGAGACGCTCTATAACAAGGGCTACATCTACAAGGGCAAGTATACCGGAAAGTACTGCACCCCCTGCGAGAGTTTCTGGACACCGAGCCAGCTCAAGGACGGCAAATGCCCCGACTGCGGCAGGGATGTCATTGATGCGGAGGAGGAGGCGTATTTCTTCAAGATGTCTCCTTTCGCCGACCGGATCGAGGATCTGCTGCTCAACACCGACTATCTCCAGCCCCGCACCCGTGCGACAGAGCTGGTCAATAATTTCATCAAGCCCGGTCTGGAGGATCTGTGCGTTTCCCGTACTTCCTTCACCTGGGGCATCCCGGTGACATTCGACAAAAAACATGTGGTCTATGTCTGGATCGATGCGCTGTCGAACTATATCACGGCACTGGGCTATGCGAATGGGAAATATTCCGATTTCGATACGTTCTGGCCTGCGGATGTACACATGGTCGCCAAGGATATCCAGCGGTTCCACGCCATTATCTGGCCTGCAATGCTGATGGCACTCGATCTGCCGCTGCCGAAGCACCTTGCCGTGCATGGATGGATCACGTTCAACGGTGCCAAGATGTCGAAGTCTCTCGGGAATGTCGTGGATCCGTTCATCCTCCGGGAGCGTTACGGCACGGATGCGATCCGTTACCATATCCTCCGGGAAATGGCACTCGGTGCCGACAGCGATTTCTCCAATGAGATCCTGATCCACCGGATCAATGCCGACCTTGCCAATGGCTTCGGCAACCTTGTGTCCCGGACGGTGGCAATGGCAGACAAGTATTTTGGCGGCACGCTGCCGGAGGAGCGGGAAGCTGCGCCGGTGGATGAGGAACTGCGTGCCATGGCGGGTGCGCTCCGGGACAAGGTGGATGCCTGCATCGACAACACGCAGCTCAAAAATGCCCTCGAGGAGATCTTCCATGTGGTGGACAGAGCCAACAAGTATATTGACGAGACGATGCCGTGGAAGCTCGGCAAGGAGCCGGAGAAGCGGGCAAGGCTTGCGGCAGTCCTGTATGAACTGCTCGACACCATCCGTATCGTGTCCACGCTCCTGTGTCCTTTCATGCCCACGACCATGCCGGAGGTATGGCGGCAGATCGGTGCTTCCGAGGCGGATGTGACGTATGAGGCAGCGGGCAGGACGGGTGTACTGCCGCAGAATGTGACGGTCTGCAAGGGAGAGATCCTGTTCCCCCGCATCGACGTGGACAAGGAGATCGAGGAACTCAATGCGATCCTGCAGCAGAGCGTCCCGCAGGAGGAACCTGCTGCGGAGCCTGTGCCGCTTTCCGAGCAGATCGCCATAGAGGATTTTGCAAAGGTGGATCTGCGGGTCGCAAAGGTGCTGTCCTGTGAGCGTGTGAAAAAGTCCAAGAAGCTCCTGTGCTTGCAGCTTGATGACGGCATGGGCGGCAGGCAGGTCGTCTCCGGCATTGCGCCGTGGTATGCGCCGGAGGAACTTGTCGGGAAGAAGGTCATTATCGTGGCGAATCTCAAGCCCGCAACGCTCTGCGGTGTGGAGAGCAACGGCATGATCTGTGCAGCCGATCTGCCGGACGGCAGCGTGGTCGTTCAGTTTGCGGATGACCGCTATCCCTGCGGCGCAAAGCTTCGGTGATCTGCACGGCAGCCTGTGTGGCATTCTTTCACAATGGTTACCATTTTATGAAAATCCGGGGGATCCTATTGACAGACCGAGTCAAAGTTTGTTATAATATAGGGGTGTACTGCGATATGAGAAAAAGTACACAACTTCTGTCATTAAGGAGAGAACAACATTTTGCAGAATGAACCCAACCGCCCCCGGCGACGCCGGGAGCAGTATAAGCATATCGTTTCCTCCGGCTCGGCTCTGGTGCTGCTGTGCATCCTGACGCTGCTGTTCGGAAGCACATGGTATGTTTCGTATTATCCGGACATTGCCCTGCCTTTCTACCGGCGTGGCAACTGGGTGGTCATTGCCATCTACGCTGCGCTGGTGTATCTGTTTTTCAAGGTGTACGGCGGCTTCAAGGTCGGCTATCTGCGGCGGACGGACATGATCTTTTCGCAGCTCATGTCGATCTTTGGGGCGAATGTCCTTGCCTATTTGCAGATCAGCGTCATTGCCCGTGATTTCGCTGCCGTCAAGCCCATGCTGCTGCTGACGGCGGCAGAGATGGTCGTCGTCATCTGCTGGACGCTGCTGTCGCAGAAGATCTATTTCATGCTGTATCCGCCAAGGCGGCTGATCATCGTCTACGGCAGCCCCTCGGCGGCGGCTCTCGTCACCAAGATGAGTTACCGGGTGGACAAGTATATGATCTGCGAGTCCATCAGTGCCGTGCGGGACTTTCATGAGATCTGCGGGAAGATCGCACAGTATGACGGTGTGATCATCCACGACATCCCGACCGGCATGCGGAATGATCTGGTCAAGTTCTGTTTCGAGAAGCATATCCGTGCCTATATCGTCCCGAAGATCTCGGACATCATCCTGCGGGGGGCGGAGGATCTGCGGCTGTTCGATACGCCGCTCCTGCTCTGCCGCAACTACGGGCTGACATTTGAGCAGCGGATGGTCAAGCGGGCGTTCGATCTGGTCTTTTGCCTGATCGCACTCATCCCGGCGGCTCCGCTGATGCTTCTCTGTGCCATTGCGGTGAAACTCTGTGACGGCGGTCCTGTGCTGTACCGGCAGAAGCGTCTGACAGAGGGGGGACGGGAATTCTATGTCTATAAATTCCGCAGTATGATCCCCGATGCCGAGGCGCAGGGCGGCGCACAGCTCGCCTCGGACAACGACAGCCGCATCACCCCCGTGGGCAGGGTCCTGCGCAAGTGCCGGCTCGATGAGCTGCCGCAGCTCTTTAATATCCTGCGGGGAGATATGTCCGTGGTCGGTCCCCGTCCGGAACGTCCGGAGCTTTGCCGGGAGTATGAAAAGAGTTTCCCGGAATTCCGCTTCCGTCTGCAGATCAAAGCCGGGCTGACCGGCTATGCACAGGTCACGGGGGTGTATGATACCACGCCCTATGACAAGCTGCGGATGGATCTGATGTATATCGAAAGCTATTCCCTGCTCAGGGATATCCAGATCATTTTGCTGACCATCAAACTTGTGCTGTTCCCTTGGAAAAAGACCAATGCGGAGCTGATGCATCCGGAGGGCGAAGTGAAGCATGAGCAGGAAAATAAGGAGGAAAAGAGATGAAGATCACCGCAGTCATCATGGCAGGCGGCAAGGGAGAACGTTTCTGGCCTAAAAGCCGCACTGCCTGCCCCAAACAGTTCCTGTCCCTGACATCGGACGGGGAGACCATGATCCAGAAGACCGTAGGACGCCTTGCGCCGCTGGTGGCACCGGAGGACGTGTATATCGTCACGAATGCCGCATACATGGATCTGATCACAAAGCAGCTCCCGGAGCTGCCGCCGGAAAATATCCTTGCGGAGCCGTGTCCCCGCAATACTGCTCCCTGTGTGGGGCTTGCGGCGGCTGTGATCGAGAAGAAATACGGCAATGCCATCATGCTGGTGCTGCCCTCGGATCACCTCATCCACATGGAGGATATGTATATCGACACGCTGCGCCGTGCCATCATCGCCGCTGAGGACGGGACGAATCTCGTGACCCTCGGCATCACGCCTGCCTATCCGGAAACAGGGTACGGCTATATCAAGTATGTCAGCGGCAGCGGGAGAAACAGTGTCTACAGCGTGGAACGCTTTGTGGAAAAGCCGGATCTTGAGACTGCCCGGGGTTATTTACAGGACGGGTGCTACCTGTGGAACAGCGGCATGTTCATCTGGAAGGCATCTTCCATTCTCTATAACATCCGTCTGCTGATGCCGGAGCTGTTCAGCGGCTTGCAGCCCATTGCGGATGCGTATGGCACACCGGACTTTGATACCGTGCTGCAGGAACGGTTCCCGCAGCTCCCCTCACAGTCTGTGGACTTCGGCATCATGGAGAAGGCGGAGAACATCCTCACGATCCCCGGCAGTTTCGGCTGGGACGATGTCGGGAGCTGGCTGGCTCTCGAACGCATCAACCCCACGGATGAGCGGGGCAATATGTTCAGCGGCGATGTGGTGAGCGTGGACACCCGGAACAGTACGGTCTGCGGCAGTGAGCGGACGATCGCCGTGCTGGGTCTGGAGGATATCGTCGTCGTGGATACCCCGGATGCACTGCTGGTGTGCAGCAAGAGCAGCACACAGGACATCAAGCAGGTACTCGCTGTACTGCGGGAACAGGACCGCAGGGAACTGCTGTAATGCCGCTTGCGGGAACGGCGGCAGAGAAACCATCTGATTCGGAGGAAAAGGCACATCATGAAGCATGCACTGATCACAGGCATCACAGGACAGGACGGCTCCTATCTGGCGGAGCTGCTGCTTGAAAAGGGATATGAGGTCTACGGCATCTGGCGGCGGAAAGCGACTGTCGATTACGGGAATATCGCCCATCTGAAAGAACGGCTGCATCTGATCTATGCGGATATGACAGACCCCGCATCGCTGATCCATGCCATGCAGATCTCACAGGCGGATGAGGTCTATAATCTGGCGGCGCAGTCCTTTGTCGCCACCAGCTGGGATACACCGCTCAGCACCTCGGAGATCAATGCCCTCGGCGTGGTCAACATGCTCGAAGCCATCCGCATGGTCAAGCCGGACTGCCGCTTCTATCAGGCATCCACTTCGGAGATGTTCGGCAAGGCACAGGAGGTGCCGCAGACGGAGACAACGCCGTTTTATCCCAGAAGCCCCTATGGCATCGCAAAGCTCTACGGACACTGGATCACGAAAAATTACCGTGAGAGCTACGGCATGTTTGCCTGCTCCGGCATTCTGTTCAATCACGAATCCGAGCGCAGGGGACTGGAATTTGTCACCCGGAAGATCTCCCATGCGGCGGCTGCCATCTCCCTCGGGCAGGAGACCTGTCTGGAGCTGGGGAATCTCGATGCCCGGCGTGACTGGGGACATTCGATCGACTATGTGCGTGCCATGTGGCTGATGCTCCAGCAGGAGACGCCGGAGGACTATGTGATTGCCACGAATGAGAACCGGACGGTGCGGGAATTTGTGGAGACTGCCTTCCGCACAGCCGGAATCGGGATCGTCTGGGAGGGCTCCGGTGCCGCAGAGGTCGGCAAGGATGCCGCTGACGGCAGGACGATCGTCCGGGTCGACCCGGCACTGTTCCGCCCGGCGGAGGTGGATGCGCTGCTCGGGGATCCGGCAAAGGCGATGGCTGAACTGGGCTGGCGGCGTGAGATCGGTTTTACAGAGCTGGTGGAGCGCATGGTCAGACATGATCTCAAACTGCTGCGTACACGGTAACGGAGGACATGATGGAAGAAAATGGTATGACAGGATCGGAAGAAGCGGTGTTCAAGCCGGTATTCTACGGTTATGCAAAGGAGCAGGTACTTGCCCGGATCGATGCGATCTTAGCGATCCGGGAGGCTCTTATACAGGGACAGCTCACATCGTCACAGGCGCAGGCACAGGCGGAGCAGGAATGTGAAACGCCGCTGCAAAAGCGTTTCGGCGGTTTTCAGATGCAGCAGGTGGAGGACTATCTGCGGCGTCTGTGCGAGTCGCTGCGGTATGCGGATGCCCCGGATGAAGGGGAGCAGACATGAACATCGCATTTGACGCACTCCCGCTGCTGGGCAGACTGACGGGTGTGGGCTACTGTGAGGCGGGACAGGTACAGGAGCTGATCCGGCAGCACCCGCAGGATCGGTATACGTTCAATTATTTTTCGATCCGGGGACATGATGAGCTGCTTGCGCCCTATCTTGCGCCCAATGCCGGGATACGGCGTGCGGCGTTCCATGGCTATGCATACCGGCTGCTGTCGTCTTTTCTGCCCTTGCCGTATTCGGCTTTTTTCGGGAAGAAGAATGACATCACGCACTTTTTCAACTATATCGTTCCGCCCCATGTCGGGGGAAAAACGGTCGTGACGGTGCATGATATGGCATATCTTTCCTGCGGGGAGACCGTGCGGGACCGGACACGGCGGATGCTTGAGGTGGGACTGGAAACCTCGATGGAGCGTGCGGACAGGATCATTGCGCCGTCGGATTTTTCCCGCCGGGAGATCATCCGGTACTTCCCCAGATTTGAGGGAAAGATCCGGGTCGTGCCGTGCGGAGTGGACAAGGCACGGTTCCATCCGGTGACGGATGCGGCGGCACTGCGGGACGTGCGGACACGCTATGGACTGGGGGAGCAGTATTTCCTGTACCTCGGGACGATCGAGCCGAGAAAGAATCTCGAAATGCTCATCAAGGCGTATTATCAGTTTGCGATGGCGCACAGGACGGCACCGCAGCTTGTCCTCGCAGGCGGCAAGGGATGGCTGTATGACAGCATTTTTGAACAGGTGCAGCAGCTGCATCTGGACAAACAGATCATTTTTACGGAATATGTGGAAGATAAGGACATCTGTGCGATGATGAGCGGCGCACTGGCATTTGTATTTCCGTCTCTGTATGAGGGCTTCGGGATACCGCCGCTCGAGGCGATGGCATGCGGTACGCCGGTGCTGGTCTCCGATGCGGCTTCTCTGCCGGAGGTGACATCCACGGCGGCGGTCATTGTCAGACCGGATGATGCGGGCTCCATTGCAGAGGGTCTGCATGCACTGTATACGGATGCGGCTCTGCGGGAACGGCTGCGGATGCAGGGCATGGCACGGGCGGAGCAGCTCTCGTGGAGACACAGCGCAGAGCTTCTGTACCGTGTGTATGAAGAATTGCTGTGAGTTCTGATGTAGCGGGGAAGGGAGGAAAATACCATGAAGATCTTGGAGGTCAATAAGTTTTATGCGCCGCATATCGGTGGCATTGAAACTTTGGTCGAGGAACGGGCAAGGTATTTTGCCTCCCGCCCGGATACGGAAGTCAAGGTGCTTGTCTGTCAGGAACGGGGCGACACGGAGGAGGAATGCATTGACGGCGTGGAGGTCATCCGCTGCGGGTGTCACCTGATCGTGGCAGCATGTCCGATCTCGTTTGCATTTCTGAAAAAATTCCGGGAGCTGGCAAAATGGGCGGATGTCATTGAATGTCACATGCCATTCCCGCTCGGCGATCTCGCCTGTCTGCTGTCACGCACCAAAAAACGTGTGGTGCTTGCGTGGCACAGCGATGTCGTCAAGCAGAAACATCTGCTGAAGCTCTACAGTCCGCTGCTCCGGTGGTTCCTGCGCCGGGCGGATACCATCATCGTCGCCACCAAGGGACATATCGACAGTTCTCCCTTTTTGCCTGAACATCGGGGAAAATGCAGCATCATCCCGTATCCGCTCGAAATCGAACGCTATGAAAAGGCGAAACGCCTCCCCATCCTCACCGGACGGCTGCACGATCCTACCAAGTGCAAGCTCCTGTTCGTGGGGCGGCTGGTGTATTACAAGGGCGTGGAGGTGCTGCTCGAGGCGTTCCGTGGGGTCGTCGGATGTGAGCTGTTCCTCTGCGGGACGGGCGTGCTGGAGGACAGTCTGCGCACACAGGCAGAGGGACTGGAAGTGCATTTCATGGGCAGATTGAGCGATGAGGAGCTGAAGGCTGCCTTTGCGGACTGTGATATTTTTATTCTCCCCTCTGTGGAGAATTCCGAGGCGTTCGGCATTGTGCAGCAGGAGGCGATGGTCTATGGAAAGCCGGTCATCAACACCTCTCTGCCGACCGGGGTGCCGTATGTGAGTCTGCATGGCAAGACGGGACTGACGGTGCCGCCGAGGGATGTGCAGGCACTGACCAATGCCATCCAGAAACTGGCGGACAATTCTAAGCTGCGGCGGATCTACGGCGACAATGCGGCACAGCGTGTGCGGAAAGAGTATGACAGCCGGGTCGTGATGCAGCGCATTTATGAGACACTGAAAGGGGATCTGGACTGATGGACACACTGGTCATCGGGGCAGGCGGTTTTGTCGGAAAATATCTCCTGCGGCAGCTTCTTGAGGAGGGACGTGACCCGGGTGCCACCAAACTGCCCCGGGAACATCTTGCATTGGACGGGGTGGAGGTCTTTGATCTCGAACTCGACAACCAGCGGAATATCCAGCGGCTGCTCATGGAACACCGCCCGGCACAGATCTATCACTTAGCGGCGCAAAGCTCTGTGGCGGTCTCATGGAAGGAACCGCAGCTCACGGTGGATGTGAACATCAAGGGTGTGCTGTATCTGCTCGAGGCGATCCGCAGTATTGAGGACTATTACCCCCGCATTTTGCTGGTCGGGTCGGGGGAGGAATATGGATTCTTGCGGAAAGGTGCCTGCCCTGTTACGGAGGACGAGCCGCTGCATCCGGGGAATCTGTATGCGGTGACAAAGGCTTGCCAGAGCATGATCGGGAGCGTTTATGCACGGGCATACGGCATGGCGATCGTGATGGTGCGGGCATTCAATCATATTGGTGTGGGACAGAGCCCGCAGTTTGTGGCAGCGGATTTTGCATTGCAGATCGCAGAGATCGAGGCGGGGCTGCGTCCGCCGGTGATGAAGGTGGGCAATCTGGCGGCGAAGCGTGATTTCTCGGATGTCCGGGATGTGGTGAGAGCCTACACGGCGTTGATGGCAAAGGGGTATGCGGGGGAGATCTACAATGTCGGAAGCGGGCATGCGGTCGCCATTCAGGAGATCTTGGATATCCTGCTGGAACTGAGCCGGGAATTCATTGCGGTGGAGCAGGATCCGCACCGGATGCGGCCGTCGGATGTGCCGCTGATCGAAGCAGATATCCGGAAACTGCGGGAGGATACCGGCTGGAGACAGGAGTATCCGCTGCGGGAATCGCTCCAGACCATGCTGGATGATAACCGCCGCCGTTTCGGGATCGGATAGGAGGTCTGCATGAAAACAAAGACCTATAATGCCCCCTCTGGCATCGGTAAGACAGGGCAGACGCTGAAAACGTTCGGGGAGCGGCAGAATGCCGTCAATGCGGCAATTGCGGAACGGTTAGAGGCGCAGGACAGACAGATACAGGTATTGTCCGCACAGCTTGGGGCTGCGCTCGAGCGCATCGGCAGTCTCGAACAGGAGGTCGCTGCCCTGCGGGAAGAACAGGCGCAGAACATCCAGCGTTTCGGCAGATGTGCCGCCGAGCTGGATGATGTGGAAAAGGATGTCGGGAGACTGAAACTCACCGCAAAGCTCAACAGCAATGCGATCGACAAGCTGGTGAAAGGGAAGTAATGCCCTGCCGGCATGTGATAGCAAAAAAAAGCCCGTCCCTTGTACAGGGACGGGCTTTTGTGCGGGGGATCACTCGTAATCGACAACATCCACCCACTTCAGGAGCAGGCTTCTCTCCTCCTCATGTCCCTTGACGGACTGGGAGGCGGCAACGATGGGCAGCCAGCGTTGTACATACTGCTTGGCGGTATCGCTCTTTTTGCAGAACAGCTTCAGATATTTCTCAGCCAGTTCTTCTTCTCCGTTCAGGCAGAATTTCAGATACGATCTTGCAACATCGGCAGAGGCATTGCCCTGTGTGGCATGTGCCCAGTCGATGATATAATGCTTGCCGTCTTCGGTGATGATCACATCTGACAGACCCAGATCACCGTGGCAGACTTTCAGGTGCTTGGGCATGGACTCGAGACGTGTATGCAGCTCATAGCGTGTGGTGGCATCGAGCTGTGCTGCCGAGATCTTCCGGTTCATCTTGTCCTTGAGACGGGGCAGCAGCGGTGCGGTCTTGCTGTGGATCTCGAGCTGGATGTCCACAAACTGTTCCAGATAATGATCGGTCTTGTCCGGGTTTTCCTCCATGAGCTGACGGAGCGTCTTGCCCTCGACATACTCCATGACGATCGCCCACTTGCTGCCGTTCTTCCGCACTTCGATCAGCTTCGGGATGGGCAGGCCTGTTTCCTCGACCCTCGCCTGATTCAGGGCTTCGTTGAGGACATCGGACTTGGAATAATCCTCGTTGAATTCCTTTACCGTATGGTCACCGTCCCGGTAGACCACCTTCTTGACACGCTGTGCCAGAATATCCATGATAGATGGCTCCTTTCAGTTTGAAATTTTATGCGTTGCCATAGTAGGCTTTGAGGTACATCTCCTTGATCTCGCTCATCAGCGGGTATCTCGGGTTGGCTCCGGTACACTGGTCGTCGAAGGCAGCCTCGGTCATGGCATCGAGAGAACCTAAGAAATCTTCCTCGGAAATGCCGTAGTCACGGATCGTTGCCTTGATGCCGATCGCCTTTTTCAGTTCCTCGAGCTTTTCGATCAGCTTCTCAAACAGTTCAGCATCGCTGCTGCCGGTCAGACCGCAGGCTCTTGCACATTCTGCATAACGCTCCAGTGTGTGCGGGTACTGATACTGTGAGAAGGTACCCATCTTGCAGGGCTTGTCGGAAGCATTGTAGCGCATGACTTCGGTGATGAGCAGTGCATTTGCCACACCGTGCGGCAGGTGATGATAGGCACCGAGTTTGTGTGCCATAGAATGGCAGACACCTAAGAAGGCATTGGCAAATGCCATACCTGCCATGGTGGAGGCGGTCGCCATCTTCTCACGTGCCTTTACATTCGTGCCGTCCTCATAGGCTGCCGGCAGATACTCGAAGATGAGCTGCATCGCACGCAGGGCAAGTCCGTCTGTATAATCCGTTGCCATCACGGAGGCATATGCTTCGAGGGCATGTGTCATGGCATCGATACCGGATGCAGAAGTCAGTCCCTTCGGCGCACTCATCATCAGGTCGGTGTCGATGATCGCCATATCCGGCAGCAGTTCATAGTCTGCAAGAGGATATTTCTGCCCGCTCTCCTGATCGGTGATAACGGCGAAGGGGGTGACCTCCGAACCGGTACCGGAGCTGGTGGGGATGGCGATGAAGTATGCCTTTTCGCCCATTTTCGGGAACGTGTAGACTCTCTTGCGGATGTCGATGAAGCGCATTGCCATGTCGAGAAAGTCTGCATCCGGATGCTCATACAGCACCCACATGATCTTGGCAGCGTCCATAGCAGAACCGCCGCCGAGGGCGATGATGCAGTCCGGCTCGAAGCTGCGCATTGCCTCTGCACCGAGCTGTGCGGAGCGCAGGGTGGGATCCGGCTCGACATCGGAGAATACGGTGTAGGTGATGCCCATGCCGCTGAGTTTGTCGGTGATGACCTTGGTGAAGCCATTTTTGTACAGGAAGGAGTCTGTCACGAGGAACACACGCTTCTTGTCCATGACGTTCTTCAGCTCATCGAGTGCCACGGGCAGGCAGCCTTTCTTGAAGTAGACTTTCTCCGGTGTGCGGAACCACAGCATGTTCTCTCTCCTCTCTGCAACGGTCTTGATATTGAGCAGGTGCTTGACGCCGACATTTTCGGAAACGGAGTTGCCGCCCCATGAGCCGCAGCCCAGTGTCAGCGAGGGTGTCAGGTTGAAATTGTACAGATCTCCGATACCGCCGTGGGAAGAGGGGGTATTCACAAGGATACGGCAGGTCTTCATCCGGGCGGCGAATGCGTCGATCTTTTCCCGTTCCGTCACGGCATTGCAGTACAGGGAGGAGGTATGCCCGAAGCCGCCGTCCTGCACGAGACGGTCTGCCTTTTCTACGGCATCCTCGAAGCTCTCGGCACGGTACATGGCGAGTACCGGGGACAGCTTCTCATGGGCAAATTCTTCATCCAGCTCCACGGAGGTGACTTCACCGATGAGGATCTTTACATCCGGATCGACGCTCACGCCGGCAAGTCCGGCAATGGTGGCAGCTTTCTGCCCGACGATCTTGGCATTGAGTGCGCCGTTGATGATGATGGTCTTGCGGACTTTCTCTGTCTCCTCCGGCGTGAGGAAATAGCAGCCACGGCGGATGAATTCTGCCCTGACTTCGTCATAGATCGTCTTATCCACGATGACAGACTGCTCGGAGGCGCAGATCATGCCGTTGTCGAATGTCTTGGAATGGATGATGGAGCTGACGGCAAGCTGGATGTCTGCCGAAGCATCAATGACGGCGGGGGTGTTGCCGGCACCGACACCGAGGGCGGGCTTGCCGCTGGAGTAGGCAGCCTTGACCATGCCGGGACCGCCGGTCGCAAGGATGATGTCTGCTTCTTTCATGAGCGTGTTGGTCAGCTCAAGGGAGGGGACGTCGATCCAGCCGATGATGCCTGCCGGGGCACCAGCCTTTACGGCAGCGTCAAGGACGATCTTTGCGGCGGCAATGGTGGACTGCTTGGCTCTCGGGTGGGGGGAGATGATGATGCTGTTGCGTGTTTTGAGTGCCAGCAGGCATTTGAAGATGGCGGTGGAGGTGGGGTTGGTCGTCGGGATGACGGCAGCGATCACGCCGATCGGTTCGGCGATCTTCATGGTGCCGTACTGCTTGTCCTCCTCGATCACACCGCATGTCTTTACATTCTTATAGGCATTGTAGATATGCTCGGCAGCGTAGTTGTTTTTAATGACCTTGTCCTCTACGACACCCATACCGGTCTCCTCGACAGCCATCTTGGCAAGCGGGATACGGGCATGGTTAGCGGCAAGTGCAGCTGCCTTGAAAATGGCATCGACCTGTTCCTGTGAATAGGCGGCATACGCAGCCTGTGCGGCGCGGGTCTCCTGAAGCTTGGCGATCAGGCTATCCACGCTGTCCACCGGCGTACCGGCAGCCGTGTACTGTTCTTCGCTCATAATTGCACCTCTCTGTTCTGTAGGCAGGGACAGGCATCTCCTGTCCTCTGTGATCGGCGATCTCCGGAGCATCTGTTTCCGGGGGCCTACTCTTATTATACCACATTGTTATTTTTCTGTCTATAAATTTTTCTAAAATCATCAGCCTAAAATAATCGTCTGTTTTCCTCATGCTTTGTGTAAAATGTATAAAATACGGGGGAAGAAGCGGCGTGCAGCCGCTGAAATATGCGTGTGATTGACAAATGCGGGCTTCTGTGCTATACTGGAACTATCCCCGCACGGTATGCGGGTACAACAGCCCTGCGGGGCAGGAAGGAATGACGTTCTATGCGCAAGCGTATCGCAGCGTGGCTTCTGGCAATGCTGCTCGGCGTGCTTGTCAGCGGGTGCTTGGTACAGTATCCTGCCGATGAGGAATTCGCTACGGCCACACAGACACAGCAGATCACACAGGAGGAGACGGCAGTTACATCCACATCTGCACCGGCGGAGACGGCGGCGGATACTACCGCAGCGGCGACAGCTATCCCTGCGGATACCACGGAGGATGTCTCGGAACCGCCGTCTGTCGAGAAAGACGGCAGCTACACCTCTCCGGAGGATGTGGCGGCGTATATCCATACCTTTGGTACGCTGCCTGCCAATTTCATCACCAAATCAGAGGCGCAGAAGCTCGGATGGGTCAGCGCAGAGGGAAATCTTTGGGATGTTGCGCCGGGCAGGAGCATCGGCGGCGACCGCTTCGGCAATTATGAGGAACTGCTGCCGGAGGGCAGTTACCGGGAGTGCGATGTGAACTACAGCGGCGGATTCCGGGGCAGTGAACGCCTGATCTACGGTGAGGACGGCAGTGTCTACTATACCAATGACCATTACAAGAGTTTTACACAGTTGTATTGAGGTGGGAGGTATTTTTATGACCGATGTTTATGAGCTGGATGGTGCGAAACTGCGGACATTGCCGGAGGCGCATGCCTATCTGCGGGAAACGCTGGCGTTGCCGGCATATTATGGGGAGAACCTTGATGCGCTGTTTGACTGTCTGACGGAGCGGACGAATGAAACGCTGCTCTTTGTCACCCATGCCCAGTTGGCACATCCGAAGCTGCGGCAGGTGCTGACGGATGCGATGGCAGCCAATGAGATGCTGACGGTGATCGAAGAAGAAACAGAGACATGACACTAAGGGGACACCCGCAGGTGTCCCCCCAATGCAAAAATAATAAGGAGTGATAGAAAAGCATTCTCTATGGCTGCTCATTTTCCGAGCAGCCATTCGTACATGCCCTCATACTGCCGTGCGGAGCTGTTCCAGGAAAAGTCCTGCTGCATGCCACGGCGCACCATGTCATTCCAGTTGTCACGGTAATTGAAGAATACCGATTTTGCATAGTTGACCGTGTTCAGGAAGTCTTCAGAATAGAACCGGGTGAACGTGAAGCCGGTGCCTGTCAGCTCGAATTCATTATACGGCTGCACCGTGTCTTTCAGACCGCCTGTCTCACGCACCAGCGGCACGGCACCATAGCGCAGTGCCATGAGCTGTGTCAGTCCGCAGGGCTCGAAGCGTGACGGCACGAGCATCATATCCGCAGCGGCATAGAGTCTGTGCGCCAGCTCGTCATTGTAGCAGATATTGGCGGACACTCTGTCCGGATACCTGCCGGCAAAGTAGCGGAACATATTCTCGTAATTCGGGTCGCCGGTACCGATGACCACGAACTGCGTGTTATCATCTAAGAAGCGTTCAAAGACATCGCCGAGCAGGTTCAGACCTTTCTGGTCTGTCAGGCGGGAGATGATGCCGATGAGCATGATCCTGCCGTCCTGCGGCAGTCCCAGCATTTCCTGCAGCCGGCGTTTGTTCTCTGCCTTGCCCTCGATGGCATTGTCTGCGTTGTAATGGCAGAAGAGCTTCTCATCCGTCTGCGGATCGAAGATGCCATAGTCGATGCCGTTCACGATGCCACGCAGGGAAGCCGACCTTGCTGTCAGCAGTCCGTTGAGGTGTTCGCCGTACTCCGGCGTCTTGATCTCCTCGGCGTAGGTCTCGGAAACGGTGGTGATATAATCTGCATATACCAGACCGCCCTTGAGCATGTTGGCATCACGGTGGAATTCGAGTTTATCGGGGGTGAACATATAGTCCGGCAGCTCGGTGTTGTGCTGGAACTCCTCGATGTCCCATACGCCCTGGAAACGCAGGTTGTGGATGGTCATGATCGACTTCACGCCCTGATAGAAGGGATGGGTGGCAAAGGTGGAGTGCAGCAGCACGGGGATCAGACCCGTCTGCCAGTCGTGACAGTGGATGATCTCCGGATGGAAACCGATGACGGGCATCATGGCGAGGACTGCCTTGCAGAAGAACGTGAAGCGTTCGATGTCCCAGCGCAGATCGCTGCTGTAGGGGGATTCGCCGTTGAAATAGAATTCGTTGTCGACATAGTAGAACTTGATGCCGTCAAATTCGTATTCCATGATGCCGACATGTTCCTGCCTGCCGGCGTAGTCCATGTAGAAATGGTGGCGGTAGTGGAAGAAGTTACGGTATCTTCCGGGGATACAGGTATAGTAGGGAATGATGACACGCACATCGAAACGGGACTTGTCCAGATATTTCGGCAGTGCGCCGACGACATCTGCAAGTCCGCCGGTCTTGACGAACGGGACACATTCGGAAGCGGCAAATAAAATGTTTGTCAAGGGTGATCCCTCCTTGTGATTTGATACTGTATCTATTATACTCCTTTTTTTATGATTAGTCAAGTGATTTTTCACATCTTCTCAAAATCTTTGTAAGTTTTGTACAAAACCGCAGCAACGTATACGATTTCCTGACAAAAGGAAAGGGAGATGCGCACATTTTTTCAATTTGGATTGACTTAAAAATGAAAACCTGCTATAATAATAGTGGGGGTATTTTCCGTAGATATAGGGTCAGGCGATGGCTTGTCGCTGAAACAAAGTCAAGGTGAATGGATATGGATAAGCAAAAAAACTATTTTTTGCAGATCGTGCCGGATGTGATCGCACTGTTTGTGCTTGTGCTGCTCTTGGTGGGGATCGTGCTTTGTCTGGATGCGCCGGTAAAGCCTTACTCCCACACGGTGACGGATGTTGCGGGGCAGTGGCAGACGGAGGACGGCAGGATCTGTGCGCTGAATAATTTGCCGAAGGGCGATCTTGTCCTGACGCATGCGATCTCGGGTGTGGACGGCTCAGACCAGCGGCTGTGCCTGAAAAGTGTGGATACGCTGTTTACAGTGTCCGCTGACGGCGTGGTCATTTACAGTTACATGCCGGAGCAGCCGAAATTTCTGGGCAGATCCTATGGCATGGATATGCACATGATACCTCTGCCGCCGGGAACGACAGAGCTGACCATTTCTGTACATCCGCTCTTTCCGGGGACGCCTGCCAACTTCAAGGATGCGGCGGTCGAGGATGCCGGGATGTATATGGGAGACATGTATAAAAAGGCACTGCCGGATTATTCCGTCTGCCTGCTGATGTTCATGTTCGGGCTGATCATGCTGTTTATGGGGATCACTGCGAAAAACCTGAAAAGCAGCGATAATCTCAACTTCTTTGCGCTTGGTACATTTGCGATCCTCGTGGGGCTGTGGTCGCTCAATGAGACCTATCTCCTGCAAGTTTTCACACAGTTCCCGGCACTGATCAAATTTATGAATTATATGTGTCTGATCTTCATTGCCTATCCGCCGGTGTCCTTTACGGCAAGTGCGACGAATCACAGGGACACGGTGCTTCTGAAGATCCTGCGGTGGCTGATCGTGGGCAATTTTGTGCTGACGCTCGTGCTGAATGCTGCAGGCATCTGTGATATTTATTATCTTCTGCCGGTCTCGCAGGCGATCATTGCGGTGGCTGTCTGCATGACGGTCTATCTGCTGACCCATGCCATCCGGGAAAAGACCATCAACAAGCATCTTGCGAGAACTTTGGTCATCGGGATGGGAGCTGCCGTGGTCGGCGTGGTCATTGATCTGATCCGGTATATCAACAACAAGAATGGCATGCTGGGGACGAGTGCATTCACGAGGCTCGGCGTACTGCTGTTTCTGCTCGTGGTGGGAATTTATCTCATCCGGGAGCGCAACCGCCTGACGATGGAGCATGACAGGGCGGAGTTTATGGAGAAGATGGCATATACGGACGGTCTGACGGAGCTGAAAAACCGTATCGCATTCAATGAAAAAGAAAATGAAATCCGCAGCAGAGCCGTTTCCTGCATGATCGTGCAGTTTGACATCAATCTGCTGAAAAAGGTGAATGATGTCTACGGGCATGCGGAGGGCGACCGGCATATCATTGCGGCGGCGCATATTTTGCGGGACAGCTTTGCACAGATCGGCATTTGCTATCGGACGGGCGGCGATGAATTTATTGTCGTTGCGGAGCATGGCAGTGAGGCGGAAACGGAGCGGGCACTTGCGGAAATGCAGAAGATGGTGGATGCCTATAATGAAAATGAACATCCGCCTGTTCCGCTGCAGATCGCATATGGGTATGCCGTGTATGATCCGCCGGATGCGCTGACGGAGGCGGAACACCTTGCAGATCAGAGAATGTATGACTGCAAAAAGAAGATGAAATCGGCAGGGTGTGATGTATCATGAGTATCCGCACGAAAGGGAGACGGAAAATCCTTGTTGGCGGGCGGAAGTATATCTGGTATGTCGGGTTTGAAGATCCGGGGTACGATCATCTGAATGTAGTATCAGATGACAAGTATTTGATCTTATCTTGCCCGCTCCGGACAGGAAAACGCCCTTATGTGATAAGCAAGGGCAGAATATTTCAGACAAGACGGACAAGTGGACACTGGGAAAGATATTTGCTGCCGTTTGATGTTCCGGATGCGATCACGCCGAAATTTGTTGAAGAATTGATCGGTTGGGCGGTGGAAGGTACGGAGGCAACACCAGTAAATGCTGGGAGTGTGCCTGTGTAGTATCCTGTATTGCAGAAAATATCGAAGATCTGTTTGGGTACATGATGTCAGATGAAAGCATACTTCCAATAAACATATTGCTTCGTATAGGAGCGGCGGGCATCATGTCGCTTTGGCTGTCGACCGACGGAAAAATGTTCAGAGATGACGGCGCACAGTTGGGGCGGACTGCTATGGAGGGAATGCAGACGGTTTTGATCGGGCGATAATGGGTGCAATACTACGTGATCAGGGGGAGCCTTTTCAAAGCTCCCCCTGATTTTTATGCGCTGATACTACAAAAACTCAAATTACTCTTTTGTTCGTAATTTATTATGTAAAGAAAATTTTACATACATACACGTGACAACGATCACAATAAATTGCAAAACGATCCAAGGCAGTGAAAAATTATAAAATCCATTTTTCATGGTAATGACCGGTGTTTCAAACAGCCTGAATTGTGTTCTGTCGATCAAACAGGATGCATTATACAATATGTGGATAGATATTGGATAGATCATCTTGCGGGTATGGTAGTATAGCACGCTTATAGCCACTGACAGGATGAAAATTGCAAAAAAACCTTGAATGTTATATGTGTGCAGCAAGGCGAAAACAATACTTACTGTCAAAATTATGTTCCAAGATCTAAATTTATTGTCCAGTAGCTCAATGCAGGCGTATCTGAACACGATCTCTTCAATGATCGGAGCCGCCACGATTGCTTCAATAACGTATATTACCGATAAAGAATATTCATTTTCAGATGATATGCTCATATGATCTGATAGTATAAGTGTAATAATTTGCATTACAATGTCCTGCAACGCTCTTATTGATAAAACCATCAATATCATAAACGGAATGTCGATACCTCTTACAGATAGAAATTTGCTTAGCTTTTTTCCTGATCGTTTATTCACAAGAATACATATTATTATACCTGATGTAAGATAAGAAAGAATATTACATATGCTGCCGCAAAGTTCCGAATCATTTTCATCTATGTGAAGCATTCCTTCAATAATGCCTTCAAATACACCCCAAAAAATTCCTGATGCAATAAAAATAAGTACCACAGTTACAATAGAAAGTATTGCTTCCTTTCTGCTGTCTGGGTTTGATTTTCTTTTCGCTTTTTGCATAATTGATCACCCGGCATTTCCATGTTTTATTCATTGCCCGCCATTTCTGCATTGATGCCAAGATAAGAAAAATCGTAGTATATATTTATTTTGTTTGGATAGTATGGATCATCTAATGTGAATTACAGACTGCAACGTGTAATTTATTATAGCACGATGAACTGAAAATGTCAATACTTTCCGGAAGCAATTTTATTTAAAAGGCGGCTGATGCCGTCTTTTGTGTTTATCACTAAAGAACCTCCCTCATACAAATCATGATGATATAGCAATATTGCACAAAATACATGTTCTGAATTTGTAATATCCTCCAAAGTTTTGATTTTCCTCCAAAAAAATGTCAGGATCTTGGCTGCTCAATTGTATTAGCATATAGAGGGGCTTGAAATGCCTGATATTTATGAAGAATATCGTGGATGAGAGCCGGCATAAAGGAGGAGTCAAAATGACAAATGTATTTTCCTGTCTCTGTTCTCTGAACGGGGATGCCGATCTGAAGGTCGAAATAGACATTGACGAAAGGGAGGAGAAGTCGACAGTCTGTGTGCGCTGTCCGCAGCTGACGCCGGAGCTGAAGAAACTCATCGAAATGTTCAGGATGATGAATGATCAGCTGAGTGTAAAAAAGGACGGCGAGGTCTTTTTGCTGCATGCCGCCGGGGTGCTTTATATAGAAAGTGTGGATGGAAAATGTTTCGTTTACACGCCGGATGAGGTCTATGAGAGCGATATGCGGCTTTATGAACTGGAGCGGGATCTTGGGCAGTACGGGTTTTTCCGGGTGAGAAAGTCCTGCCTTGTCAATCTGCGGACGGTGCGGTCGCTGAAAGCGGATATTGGCCGCAGGGTACGGATAACGATGTCAAATGGGGAGCAGATCATTGCTTCACGGCAGTATGCCGGGGGGTTGAGGGAGAGGTTGGGGGGTTAAAATAAACCGCCGGGAGACTGTAACGGTGCCCGGCGGGGGGTATTATGGGAGGTATGGATGTGGTTTGGCGGTTTCAAATACATATGTATTTTTAACGATCCTGCATTTACTGGCAGGAAATATTTTGAAATTGCCGAGAAAGGTGAATGTAAGGGTTCGCTTTTCCTAAAACCCGATCCTGCGGGTCTTGGCGGGATCTTCGTTAAGGTTTATTCCTTCGTCATTGAGATAATCTTGAACATCGCTGCGTATTACGGTATTGTCGATGCGATATTCTCGCTAATCGACCGCTTCTATATCATAATTTTCTATTTCTTCTTTGATTTTAGAAGGAGCTTCAGCACATCTTGTCAACAAAAATGCCATGGAAAGGAGTGCTTTGTTACGTCTCATATTGCTCGTACCTATGGCAGTATCATTTGTGTGGCAATTTTTATATTGACAAATCCTCTAAATTGTGATATTTTATCATTCTCATCCTGAACAATTCTGACAGGTATGGGAAGATATCGTATGATACTGAAAATTGATAAACCAATCAGTCCATCAAAGCAGGTAGATGATCGAACAAAGCCCGAAGTGACAGGATCTTGTTGACAAATTAAATCACGGACGAAGCGGACGGGGGACTGGACAAATCAAGGAGATTGTGGTATAATAAAAGGAAAGAAGCAAAGGGGGAAAATAAAATGCGTAAAGCA
>CANQYC010000014.1 GCA_947627945.1 uncultured Clostridia bacterium | reverse complement strand
GGGCGGGGCGTACCTGGTTGCCGTGCGCATCGAGGGAAAATGCCCCGTCATCCACAAAGACCTTGGTCAGCACGGCACGGGATGCCGTGGCATAGGGGATCTCCCCGTCAATGGCAAGGGAAAATTCGATCTGATCCAGCTCCGATGGGATCGGCAGATAGCACATCTCTAAACAGTACACGCCTGTCTCCGGGACATCGACCTGATACGTCAGCACACCATCCATCGCAAGGAAGCACAGCACATCGTCCCGGTCTTCTGTTCCATATTCACTGCCGCAGCTCCCGATGCGGATCTCGTCCGGCGTGTCCGCTTCTGCGGTCAGATATGCCTTCCCCGGAACCAAAACAGAGACATCCGGGCGGGGCGCATCTGCATACCGCTTGTAGTAGTCATGATACGGCTCCGCCGTCACAGCGGCGGCAGGCTCACTGCTGTCCGCCGTCACGACCGGGGCAGCGTCAGAGACGGTCTCTGCGGCTGTCCGGAGCGGACGCACCGGCAGACAGAGCATGACCGCTGCCAAGAGCATTGCCATGAACCTGTTGTGCATTGCCGTCTCACCGTCCTTCCGCTGGAAATGTTCTACCTATATTATAGCAGGAATGCCCCCATTCTGTCAAGTGGTTTGCGGCAGTGGACACGGAAATCATGGACCGGTGGAAACAGAAGCCCACGGCATCACAAAACAGGAAAAACAGGAAAAAAATGTGAAATGGCGGGATCGCAGTATAAAACTTTTACTTTTTTCTGAAAAGTACTTGATTTTTTCTGAGAATATGGTAGAATAGAAGTAACAGGGTGCAGTCCGCATCCTGGGACTACATAACGGAGGTGTTTTCTATGGCATATCAGATTACCGATGCTTGCATCAGCTGCGGCGCGTGTGCAGAAGAATGTCCTGTCAGCGCAATTTCTGCCGGTGACGACAAGTATGTGATCGATCCCGACGCATGTCTCGAATGCGGTGCTTGTGCAGGCGTATGTCCTGTTGAGGCTCCCCAGGCAGGCTAAGCGCAGGCAACGAAAAAACAGCCGTACCCCCTCAGGAGGTGCGGCTGTTTTTCCAATAGATGTATTATCAGAAAGGACGGATCCTGATGGAACATATGGCTTACAACCCGTTTCTCCCCCTGCATGAATATATCCCGGACGGCGAACCGCATGTATTCGGCGACCGGGTCTACCTTTTCGGCTCCCATGACAAGGAGGGCGGCGACACCTTCTGCATGCTCGATTATACCGTCTATTCCGCCCCGGTCGATGATCTGCGGGATTGGCGGTGTGAGGGCGTGATCTACCGCAGTGCGCAGGATCCCGGCTATCCGGCACGAAAATACATGTATGCCCCCGATGTTGTCCGGGGCAATGATGGAAAATATTACCTCTACTACTGCCTTTCCGGAGAGCGGGGACACGGCGGCTACCATGGTCCCATCAGCGTGGCGGTCTGTGATACGCCCGCAGGGCAGTACGAATACCTCGGCTTCGTCCGCTGGAAGGACGGCACCCCGATGCAGAAATATGTCTGCTTCGACCCGGCTGTCATCAATGACAACGGGACAGTGCGTCTCTGCTACGGCACACAGTATGACTATGAGGAACGGGAGGACTTCGGCGAAACGCTTCTCCGGGAGGAAATGGACATGTTCGGGAAGACCCGTGAGGAGATCCTGCAAACGCCGGAAAGTGTCATGGGTGCGAATATGCTCGTCTTGGAGGAAGATATGCTGACCGTCCGGGAGGGTCCGGTGCGCATCATCCCCTATCGTGTCAGGGGCACGGATTTTGCGGCGCATCCTTTTTTTGAGGGGGCTTCCATGCGAAAAGTGGGGGATATGTATTACTTCATCTACTCCTCCCAGCAGAACCATGAGCTTTGCTATGCCGTGAGCAGGTATCCGGACAGGGGGTTCCGCTTCGGCGGGACGATCGTTTCCAACGGCGATGTCGGTCTGCATGGCAGAAAGGAAGCGGACAGGCTGAACATGACCGGTACCACACACGGCAGCATTACGCAGATCAATGGGAAATGGTATGTGTTCTATCATCGGCTGACGCATAAATCCGACTACAGCCGGCAGGCATGTGCGGAGGAGATCCAAATTCTGCCGGACGGCAGCATCCCGCAGGTCGGCATCACCTCCTGCGGACTGAACGGCGCACCGCTCCCGGCAGCGGGCAGCTACCCGGCAGTCATTGCCTGTCACATCACGAACGGACATATGCCGCACGGTTCCAACCGGATCTACACGGACTGTTTTCCCCATGTGACACACCGCAGCAGTGGCGGAACGACAGAACGCTTCATTGCGGAGATCACAGACGGGACAATGCTGGGCTACCGGTATTTTGCATTTGATGGCGCAGTCGCCTTACAGGTCACCTACCGGTGTACGGACAAGGGCAGCTTCCGGCTGACGGATGAGGAGGACAGGACACTGGGCATGATAGAGCTTTCCCCTGCTGACAGATGGACGGATGCCGGCTGCGTCCTCCCGGCTTTGCATGGGACGTTCGGATTGCGGCTCATCTATCAGGGCGCAGGACAGGCGGAGCTGAAAACGATCGCTTTTTCCGGAAATGCATAAACGAGAGCGGATACATTTCGGGAGAGGAAGCAGATCGGAAACACATTCCCATAAAAAGACTGCGGCGCATCCTGCGCCGCAGTCTCTCTTTGTCCGTGATCAGTTCTTGAAAATAAATCTGCTGAAATTGTACAGATGGGCACGAATGCAGTTGCCGCCGTGATAACCGCCGGTCACATAGTGCCAGATGTGCGGAACATTGTTGTTATTCAGCACATCATTGTAGCCGGACGGCGTGCTGTAGACCACCTGATCGTTCGAGCCTGCGGTCAGCAGCAGCAGATAGGGGGAATCACCTGTAAACTTGAAATCGCCCTCATTGATCAGTCCCGGCGTCACGCCCGGTGCCGGGCAGATCGCACCGACATATCCGAACACATCCGGCAGCTTCATGCCGATGTAGAGGGACTCTCTGCCGCCCATCGAAAAGCCTGTAATGGCGGTGTTGTCCTTTCCGGTCTTGACGGAATAATGGGACTCGATATACGGCATCAGGTCATTCGTCAGCTCGTTGATGAAGTTATCATATGCTGCGTTGTTGGCATCATCCATGCCATTTGCGGCGTCCTGCGTGGCACTTGCATAGATATACGGGAATACCACGATCATGTCCTCTGCCTCACCGGATGCGATCGCATTGCCGATGATCTGACGGGTGCGCATCGTCTCGTCGCCCTCATCAATGAGGGTATCCTCATTCTGGTAATAGCCGTGCATCGCATACAGCACCGGATACTGCTTATCGGTGGAATATCCGGCTGGCAGGAGAATGTTGAAATTCCGCTCCTTGTTGCATGTCTGCGAATAATACTTCACTTTCTGCACGGTGCCGTAGGTGACGCCTGCCTTCTCGGTACGCTCGACCTCCGGCTCAAACTCGGACATCTGCTGACTTGCCCACTGTGTAAATGCCTCACGGGTCAGGTTCATGCCCGTGTCCTCGCCGGGATCCTCCGCCGGTGTGGTCTCCTCCGGGAGATCGGGCTGTGTCTGTCCCTGCGGGAATTCCTTGATCAGACCAAGCACCCACTTCTGCAATGTCACGATGTCCGCAACCGTCACCGTGCCGTCCTGTGTCACATCGGCAGCTGCCTCCTGTGCAGCATCCGCAAAGCCCTTCAACAGACCACGCTTCGCAGCTGCCAGATCAAAGACATTGATGATCCCGTCATTGCTCACATCGCCGACTGTAAAGGAGACCGGTGCGGGACCTGCGATCACCGTACCCTCCGGTGCGCCGATGGCTTCGTCAATATAGAAGTTATTGGTCGTCTCCGGTGTTTCCACATAGATCATCAGATCCTTGGCACCCTCGGGAATGGTATAGCTCTGGTTCGCAAGCTGCACCCACTGCCCCTTGCGTGCCTGTGCTTCGGCAATGAGATCATAATGTGTCTCGCCGTCCGTGCCGGTGTATTGCAGTTTCAGATACAGTGTATCCGAACCCGGTGCATCCGCTGCATCATACATCGCATCTACGCTGAAGCTGTAGGCAGTGCCCGGCTTGAACGTCTTTGTGCTGAGGCTCTTGGCTGCGCCGTTCCATGCGGCAGTCCTGTCCTGCACCAGAAGGGACTCCTTGCCTGCATAGAAAACTCTGCCGGAAAGGGTGACATCTGCTGCACCTCTGCCCGTCCACGAGAACGTATCGGCTTCAAACGTATCATGGAAATAGTAACCGTCTGCATCGACTGTCGGTTCGGAAGAACCGCCGCCCTCCAGTGTCACCACATAGGTGGAAACGCTGTTTGCGGGGAGCTGTGACCAGAAGCTGCTGCCGGTGAATTCCATGTTATCGGTCAGTGCAAGGTTCTCCGATGCGGATGTTCTGTAGCGGTCGACCTCAGCGATCTTCTCGCCGCTGCCGAGGCTGAACTGCTGGGTATACTCACTGCTGCTCTTGTTCACTGCCACGATGGCGACCTGTCCGTCATCGTTCTTGAATGCGGAAATGTACAGGTCTTTCTGCGGGCTTTCCGTTGCCGCAATGCGGACATCGCCCGGACGTACATATTTGGAATACTGTGCCATGCAGTAGCCACGCTTGGAGATCTTGCCGTCCTCGGTCATCAGACCATAGCTCCGGCGGATGTACCACCATGTGTAGGCACTCATATTGCCGACGACCAGTGCATTGTGGATGTTCTCGGAGACCTGCACGGCTTCCGGCCATCTGTTGGCGGAGTCTGCTTCACTGTTCGGCACATAGACCTCTGTCATCCAGATCTCTTTTCCGGAATTTTCCAGAGCCGGGAAATCCATCCAGTCTCTCGTCGTTCCGTACATATGTGTACCGAATACATCGCAGTTTGCCATTGCCTTGGCATTGTTCAAAATCTTGGTATAGAATTTCTTACCGCCGTCTGCGACCCAGCTTGCATTCTCAGGTGCATACTGGAACGATTCCGGCGACATCAGGCGGGTACTTGTGATCTGATCGCCGTAGTTTGCAAGAAAGTCCGTCGTCTCATCGGTCGACCAATATGTCCACTCACTCGCATAGTCCGGCTCATTCTGCACGGAGATCGAGTAGAGATCGACACCCTGATTTTTCATGAACGTGCCGAAATCATTCAGGTGCTTGGCATAGGCACCGTAATTCTGCTTCGGGATATGCAGCTTGCCGTTGCTGCCGCCGGATTCTGCTAAATTGGACGGCGGTTCCCACGGGGTCGCAAACACCGTTGCGCCCTGTGACTGCGCATATTTTGCCGTCGCCACGCACTTGTTCCACTGACTGCTGTCGGGGTTGACAAATACACGCAGCACTGTCAGTCCCAGATCGCCGTCATCGTTGCCGAAAGCAGTCTTCCGCTGTGCATCGGTCAGGTCTGAACCCTGCCATTCCGGCAGGTTCATGCCGCCGAAACCACGGATGGTCTGGTATTCCTTTGCTGTATCAATGATACAGGCATCCGCTGCTTGTGCAGGGAGCATCGTCGCCATGCCGACCAGCATGGATGCTGCCGTGAGCATCGCTGCTAAACGTGATCTTTTCATCGTTCATTCCCTTCCGAACAGCCCTATACAGGGGGAATGGGACGCTGTCTGCGACAGCGTCCCCTGAATCTGTCGCCATCTGTGTATGGCTGTTCTGGTAACTATCGTTTGTGTCCCGGAGCCTGCTCCGGTAATGCATTATGCAAAGCTCCAGCTGTCGAACTCGAGGTCGCCGCTGAATACAAAGTACAGATCCTTGGAACCGCTGACGCTGTTTACCTTGACAGTCACATCTGTCATGCCGCCTGCGGGGATCTCCACATAGCCGACTACATCGCCGCTGGTGCTGCCGGTGCAGACCTTGATGGCTGCGCCGCTTGCAGATGCTGCACGGACTGTCAGTGTAGCGCATCCCTTGGAGAAGTTCGCACCGGATGTCTTGATCCAGCTGCCCTTTGTACCCTTGACGGTGGTATTGCCGAGCCCGGAAACGGAGATATCCTTGGACTGGTTGGACATGGTCTCTGCCTGTACGGTGGTATAGGGATCGAGCTTTTCGATCTGGCTGACGCCCTTGAGTGTGCCCTTGCAGCTGATGTCGAGACCGTTGACGGTCACTTCATCGATCTGCGGGGTACGATAATTCTTATTGACACCCTTTCTGTCCTCGACAATTCTCGAATGATAGAGCATGTAGTACTTGCCCTTGAATTCTACGAGAGAGTGGTGGTTGTTGCCGCCGCCGCCCATGTCACCGGGGTTCGGGAACATCATGCCCTTGTAGGTGAACGGTCCAAGCGGGTTGTCACTGGTCATGTAGGCGATCTGCGCATTGCTGAAACCGTAGGGATTGCCGCCGGTATTCCAGTTGGTGCAGTAGCTGTATACATAGGTATTGCCGATCTTGTTGATGCCGGAATCCTCAAAGAGGTACGGCGGATTGATCGTAACAGGTGTTCCTGCGAGGGAGATCATATCATCGCCGAGCTTGACAGCACGGGCGGTGCCGGGGTCTGCTGCCTTTCCTTCCGGAACGCCGCCGCCGAAGTAGAGGTAACCTGTTCCGTCATCGTCTACCAGCACTGCCGGGTCAAACATCCATACCACACCGCTGCAGTTCGGGGTCTGACCGGTCACAAGTGCATGACCGAGCGGATCTGTCCACGGACCTGTCGGGCTGTCTGCCTGCAGCACGCCGATGCCGCCGCCGCTGTTGGCGAAGTAGAGGAAGAATTTCTCCTTGCCGTTGATGGTCTTGTGGCAGGCACAGGGTGCCCATGAAGCAAATGCCCATTTGGCTGCACCGTTTGCGCCTGCGACTTGGATCAGACCGTGGTCTGTCCAGTTCACGAGGTCGGCGGAGGAGATCACGCTGATCTCCTGCACGTCGTAAGAATTTTCCTTGATCTGTCCGTTGCTGTCATACTCAAAATCGTCATTGGTCATGTAGACATACAGTCTGCCGTCATACACCATATAGCCCGGGTCTGCGCCGAAACGCTGGGTATACAGCGGGTTGTTCTCGCCGTCGAGCTTATAGCTGCCCGCCGGTGTCACGGAGGCGAACAGTGCCTCCATCTTTGCGGTGTCCACCGGGGTGCTGGGCTTTTCAACTACCGGAAACTCGTCGATCATTGCCAGCAGATACTTGGTCAGATATACCAGATCGATCACTTCTACCTTACCGCTCTCATCGACATCTGCGCACTTCTCTGCATTGGCATCCGCAAAGCCCTTGAGGAAGCCTCTCTTGGCAAGCCCCAGATCAACGACATTGATGATGCCGTCGCCATTGACATCGCCCTTGATGTTCACACGGATCTCAGGCTGTCCTGCGCCCTGGATGCCGGTGCCGCCGACTGCGCCGATGGCTTCATCCATGTAGAAGTCGATCGTGCTGCCCTCCGGGGTCTCCACATAGATCTTCATATCCGTTGCATCTGCGGGGATCTCGTAATTGGTATTGACGAGCTGCATCCACTCGCCCTTTACGGCTGTGCCCTCGGCGATGGTGGAATACTGTGTCTCACCGGAGCCATCCACATACTCGAGCTTGAGGTAAAATGCCTCTGTATCATTGCCGTCCGTATAGGCAACGTTCACGCTGAAACTGTACTCGTTGCCCGGCTGGAAAGCACGTCTGTTAAGGGAATACGTTGCACCGTTCCATGCATCAGTTCTGCCGCTGACGTAGAGAGAACCGTTCTCAAGATAGTGCATTGCATCGCTCGCTGCGACCGTGGCAGGACCTCTGCCCGTCCAGCCCTCCTCATCGCCCTCAAAACGATGATGGAAGTACCAGCCGTATTCATTCGGCTCTACCGTAGTCGGTCCTCCGGTGCTGCCCTCAAAGTCAGGTGCCGTGCCGTCGCCCCACTCGGACTGCGGGATCATCCCGGTCAGCGTGGTGTAGGCGAGCTTCGGCTGGTTATTGGAATCGTACAGCAGCGCATTGGAGCCGGCACTCAGCCACGAATTGGCATCGTTCGGTCCCCAGATGCAGACAGCGGTCACTCTGCCGTCAGACTGCGGGTTATCGTTCCAGTCCATGGCAGCCTGAAAGATCGCCTTGTACTTGTTTGCCTGATCCTGCAAGCTATATTTGCCGTTTTCAAGGGAAATATCCAGCTCTGTGATCTGCACATCGCAGCCGATGGAGAGGTACTTCTTCATGGCTTCGATGTAGGAATCCGTTCCTGCAAAGCCGGTCGCATTTGCCGGTACATGGGACTGCATGCCGACACCGTCCAGCAAGCCTTTCTGATAGAGATCCTTTGCCTTGGCGTAGATGTTGTCACGCTTGTGATCCCAGTACTCATTATAGTCGTTGTAGTAGAGGTCGCAGCCCTCGGGCGCATACTTTCTCGCATAGGTGAATGCCTTCTCGATGAAGTCATTGTCACCGTAGACCTGTACCCATGCGGACTTGCCGTTGCCGTCGCCCGGCTCACGCCATGAGATACCCTGTGAGCTTCTGCTCATATCGTCCGTCATGCACTCGTTGCAGACATCGTATGCGTAGAGGTTCAGGTCGGGATACTGCTGCTCGATGGCAGCGAACATATTCTTGATGTAGCTCTCCATACGGGCATCCATCGTTGCCTCATTGACCCATGCGCCATTGGCATTGAAGCCCTCCTTGAAGAACCAGCTCGGTGTCTGGCTGTGCCATACGAGGGTATGACCACGCATTGCAATGCCATTCTTGGAGCAGAAGTCCATGATGGCTGCCGCACCGTCGAGCTTGACACCGATGTTGGTGCCGCTGCACTGTGACTGATTGAGCGTTGCGTCCGGCTTGGTCTCGTTCTCGCACTCGATCGAGTTGAAGTCCTTGATGATGTTGGCAGTGATGGCAGAATTCCGGATCGTACCGCCGTTGAGGATGTTGCCGACACGGAAATAATGGGCAAATTCGTCCTTCAGACCCTTTTCCGCAGTCGCCGCAGATACCACAGCCGTACTCTGCTTCGTGGTGATCTCCACGTCATCGAAGAGGAAGTCCGCCGTGCTGTCCGTGGTCACCGTCAGGCGGAACTCATAGCTGTCCGCCGGTGCCCGGTAGCTTGCGGTCAATGCTGTCCATTCCCCTGCCTTGACGTTCTTGGATGTCAGCTCCTTCACGGTCTCCTTGCCCGTCTCCTCGTCGATCGTGAGCAGAGAGAGATGGAAGGTCTCATCCGTCTGGCTCTTTACCTGAATGTCATAGGTATACTCGATACCGCCGTACAGGTAGAAGCCCTTGGAGGAGGTCGCACCGTCCTCCGGAGAGGTACGTCCGCTCAGGCGCATGCCCCTTGTGCCGGCATACCCGATGCCCGCCTCTGCGGTCAGGGTAGCGGCATCTGCATTGGCATACCAGCCTTCGTAGCTGCTCTCGAAGTCGTTGTGAACGGCTTCGGATGCCCGTGCCGGCTGCGTCATTTCCGGGAACGCAGCAAATGCGCCGGCGCAGCAGATCACGGCTGTCAATGCAGCTGTCAGTCGTTTCAGTTTCATTTTGATCCAGCCCCTTTAGATATATTACATATAATTATGCACAAAATTGTGGAACGGCACTGTGCCGTTGGTGAGTCCTACACGAAATCTAAACGTTTTATACAAAAATTATACATCATTTTCACAAACTGCACAACCCACAAAATGAATATTTGGTGGATAAAATGAAGAAAAAAACTTGCAATTTTGAATTTTCTGTGATATAATTAAAATCAGAGGTGCAAACCAAAGATCTGTAAAGAGCAAGGGAGGGATGTATGCGCATGGAAAAGCGTCTGACCATCGGCATTATCACTGCAAGGGTCGCAGAACCGGAGCAGCGTCAGCTCCTCAATGGCATTCTCCGGCGTGCCCGGCTGCACGATGTGGACACGGTCATATTCTCCAATATGTACAACTTTGAAAAATATTTTGCCAAAACGGAAGTCGAGAACCGGATCTACAATCTTGTTCTCTCCGAGCGCATCGACGGGCTGATCCTGACGGCGGAGTCATTCTATAACAAGACGCTGCAGGACTACATCTATGAGCGCATGGTCAGAAAGCAGGTGCCCACGATCGTGACCGCCGCCAGTCTGCCGGGCATGTGCTGCATCAATACCGATGTTGCGGAGGATTTTGAGGAACTCGCCCATCATCTGGCAGAAGTCCACGGCTTTACGGACATCGACGTTCTCACCGGGCATGAACATCTTGAAACTTCGCACGAGCGTGTCGAGGGCTTCCGCCGTGGACTGGAGGCATGCGGACAGACGCTCCCGGAGGATCATGTCATCTACGGGAATTTCTGGATGAACACCGGTGAGGCACTGGCGATGGACTACATAGAGGGCAGACGCCGGATGCCGCAGGCAGTTGTCTGTGCCAATGACTACATGGCATATGGCATCATTGATGTGCTTCTGGCGCATGGCGTCGCCGTACCGGACACGGTGAGCGTGTTCGGGTATGAGTACATCGGCAAGCGGTACTACCATTCCCCCATCCTGACGACCTTCCAGCGGAACCGCAGTGCGATGGGGGAAAAGGCAGTGGAAACACTGCTCGCACAGATCACGGGAAAGCCGGGGGAGGACATCTCGACAAAAGGCTTTCTCATTCCCGGGGATTCCTGTCCCTGCCATCTGGACAAAAAGATCCTGAGCGAGGAACTGCTCGCCATCCGGCAGGAGCAGAACTATAACCGCATGAATCAGGATGCCAACTTTGAGCAGCAGCTGACGGTCTGCCGCTCCATCGAAGATTACATCCGGGTATTGCAGGAATTTGTCTATCTCATCCGCAACTGCAAGGGATTGTATCTGTGTCTGTATGAGGACTGGTGCAGCAGCGGCGGATGCCTGCTGCAGGATGAGGACGATGGCAAGGCACCGATGCTCTGCTACCGGATCATGAGCCCGGAGCCATACGGCACACAGCCGCATCTCTATCAGAGAGGGCAGCTCTACCCCGACCCGCTGCCGGGCAGTCCGCAGCACAACATCCTGTATTTTACGCCGATCTTCTTTGCCGGCAGAGAGCTGGGGTATTTTATTCTCGAATATGACGAGCCGGATGGATATGATCTGGTCTATCACAGCTGGCTCAAGATCGCTGCCAACGGGCTGGAAGCACTGCGCATGAAAAACGACATCCACATGCTGCTCGAATGCCGGAACCTGTCGGAATATCACGATACCTCGACCGGACTGTATACGGAGACGGGATTTTTCGATGAGCTGGCAGCGGCGCAGCATGCGGGAGGTTCTGTCGCCATGCTGCTGCTGCGGGCACCGCTGTTCTCGGACAATACCAGCATCGACAAGCGGCACGTCTCCGTGCGTGTGGAAATGCAGATCGCAGAGTGCCTGAAAAAACTCAGTACCGGAGAGCATATGTTCTCTGCGAAACTGGGCGACCGGCTGTTCGCACTGGCGGGCGTGGGCAGCTTCACAGAAGAAGACTGCGCACTGCTCGCCGACAAACTCTGTGTGCTGGTGCTGCATGCGCCGCAGAGCGGTGAGCAATGCAGTCCGGACACGATACAGTGTCTGCATGCGGCAGCACCTGCGGGGGACACGGACGTCCGGGCGATGGCAAAGCAGCTCTATGCGCAGATGGAGGATGATCTGCAAGATCTCTCCCGTGCCCGCAGTCAGCTCGGCTATGCGGAATATGCTGCCATGCGCAACGCCATGTTCCGGTCACCGGAGCAGGAATGGAACGCACAGGATACCTGCCGGAGCTTTCATCTGAGCTATGGACATTTCCGTGCGACCTACAAGGAGCTGTTCGGCATCAGTTTTCATCAGGATCTGATCCGCAGCAGGATCCAGTATGCCAAATATCTCCTGCTGACGACGTCGCAGAGCTTACAGGCGATCGCCTACCAGTGCGGCTATGAGGATTACAAATACTTCCTGCGCCAGTTCCGGCAGCTCACACAGATCACACCGAACGCCTACCGCAGCGGATGAACAGAAAGACCAGTCCCCCGCTCCATCTCCCCTTGACATCCGCAGCATTTTGTAGTACAATATAAAGTATACTCTATCTGTAAAGGCGGTCATGCATATGAACATTTCCGAAATGCAGCAGGCGATCCTGCAACTGAAACAGGAACAGGATGTCTGTATCCTTGCCCACAGCTATGTCGCACGGGAGATCTCCGAGATCGCCGATTATACCGGCGATTCCTACGGTCTGAGCGTGCAGGCATCCAAAGTGCCGCAGAAAACCGTCCTCATGTGCGGTGTGCGCTTCATGGCGGAGACGGTAAAGATCCTCTCCCCCGGCAAGCGGGTCATCCTCGTCAGTCCGCTGGCGGGCTGCCCGATGGCGGAGCAGATGGATAAGGACATGATCTCACAGGTCAAGGAGCTGTATCCTGACTACACCGTCATGGCATACGTCAACACGACCGCAGAGCTGAAGACCATTGCGGATGTCTGTGTGACATCTTCCTCGGCGGTGCAGATCGCCAAGGCACTCGACAATGACAAGATCCTGTTCATCCCGGACTGCAACCTCGGTGCCTATGTGGCAGAGCAGGTGCCGGAAAAGACGGTAAAACTGCTGCAGGGCGGATGCCCCGTCCATGCGGCGGTGCGCCCTTCCGCCGTGAAACAGGCAAAACAGCTCCATCCGGATGCCCTTGTGCTGGTACATCCCGAATGTGTGCCGGAGGTGACGGCACAGGCAGACTATGTCGGCTCCACGACTGGCATCATGAATTTTGCAAAGCGATCCGATGCCCGGGAATTCATCATCGGCACGGAGATCAGCATTGCGGAACACCTGCAATATGAATGTCCAGACAAATTCTTCTACCCCCTCGACAAACAGCTCATCTGCCCGAATATGAAATCCACCACTTTAGTGGACGTATACCGGGCTCTGCGGGGCGAACACGGGGAGGAGATCTGCCTCGATGCGGAAGTCATCACGCAGGCACGCAGATGCATTGACAAAATGATCGAGCTTGGCGGCTGAGGAGGGATACCATGCCCGAAAAAGCACTGATCGCCATGTCCGGCGGTGTGGACAGCTCCGTGGCTGCCCTGCTGATGCAGGAGGCGGGCTATGAGTGTGCCGGTGCCACGATGCACCTTTTCCAGAATGAGGATGCCGGCATCCCCCGTGAAAAGACCTGCTGCTCGCTTGACGATGTGACCGATGCAAAGGCGGTGGCAAGCCGTCTTGGCATGCTGCACTATGTGTTCAATTTTACAGGACCGTTCCGCACGCAGGTCATGCAGCGTTTTGCAGACTGCTATGCACGGGGGATCACACCCAATCCCTGCATCGACTGCAACCGGTTCCTGAAATTTGATGCCCTTTTGCAGCGGATGCAGCAGATGGCGTTTGATTATGTTGTCACGGGGCACTATGCCCGTGTGGAATACGATGCCGCCAGCGGCAGGTATCTGCTGAAAAAGGGCATGGATGAAAGCAAGGATCAGAGCTATGTGCTTTATGCACTGACGCAGGAACAGCTCCGGCATGTCCGTCTGCCGCTCGGCACGTTCCGGAAAGAGGAGATCCGGGAGATCGCCGCACGGCATGGCTTTGTCAATGCCCGGAAAAAGGACAGTCAGGACATCTGCTTTGTCCCGGACGGCGATTATGGTGCCTTTCTCGAACGTTTCACCGGACAGGCACCGATGCCGGGCGAATTTGTTGACTCGCAGGGCAATGTCCTCGGAACGCACAGGGGCATTGAACACTACACCATCGGTCAGCGGCGGGGACTGGGGATCGCAGCGGGACATCCGCTCTATGTCTGTGACATCCAGCCTGAAACGCACCGGGTGGTGCTTGGCGGGAATGAGGAACTGTTCTCCGATACGCTGACGGCGGAAGATGTCAACCTGATCGCCGTACCGGATCTGTCCGCCCCCATGGAGGTCACCGCCAAGATCCGTTACCGCCACAAGGCACAGCCCGCCCTCGCATGGATGGAGGGCGACCGGCTGCATGTCCGCTTTGCGCAGCCGCAGCGAGCCATTACCCGTGGTCAGGCGGTGGTGCTGTACCGGGGAGATACCGTGATCGGCGGCGGCACCATCACCGGCACGGAATGCTGAAGGGACGGTGGATGCTCCATCGTCCCTTTCACGCTATCCCTCGATATAATCCACCGGATCGATATACTTGTCCCCCTGCAGCAGCTCAAAATGCAGATGCGTCTCCAGCGCACTTTCCACATCCGCCGTGTCTCCGACCGCACCGATCACGGTGTGGTTCGTCACCTGATCCCCGGCGGTCACGGTCACACCGGCATTGAGATTGCAGTAGCGGCTGAAAATGCCGTTCCGGTGATCTATCGTCACGCAGACGCCCCAGAGCGGATCCTCCTCGACGCTCTCCACGATGCCCGTGTCCATGGCATAGACCTCATCGCCGAGACTTGCGGCGATGTCAATGCCGTTGTGCGTCTGCCAGACACCGGTCGTCGCAGATTTTACAAGTTCTCCGCCGCTGAACGGCTGTATCATCGCACCCTCGACCGGATAGCGTGAGGGAATGGTGGGGGGAACGGTCTCCGTCTCCGTTTCCGTCGCTGTCGTCTGCACGGTGGTCTGGGACGGTGCAAAGATCTCTGCTGCCGGACGTGTGGCAGCGGCAGTTGTCTGCGCCGGCATGGTCACGGGGACGACAGGCGGGGCTGCCACTGCCTGTGCCGTGGTCTGTGCGGGGATGGTCACCGCCGGGAGCGTCAGCTTCGTCTCTGCGGGTGCATCTCCGAGGACAGAATCCAGTTCCATTGTCAGCTCCTTTGAAGTCTGTGTATAGGCAAACCAGCAGGATACGCCGATCATCGCCGTACACAGCAGCATTACGATCCAGAAGCTCAGATGGGACTTTGCTTTCTTTGTGATATTGTATTCTTTCACGAATAACACCTCCGTTGATAGCTTTGGCGGAAGAAATAAAATTATTCATGGTTGCAAAAATCTTTTCTTTTTGGTATAATAAAAGCGGGGGATGTTTGGGGCATTTGCCCTACCCCCAACCCCCTCCCCTGAAGGGGAGGGGGCTACGATGCAGGGGGCTTTGCCCCCTGCACTCCCAAACATGTCCCCTGCGACCCACACTCCTGTAATTTGCTTGCCCCAAAATGGAAAGGAACTTTCTATGCAAAAACTGCTGCGTTTTCTCCGTCCCTACCGGCTTGAGCTGGTACTGGGACCCCTGTTCAAACTGCTCGAAGCCATCTTTGAACTGATCGTGCCGGTCGTGATGGCACGCATCATCGACAACGGCATCGCCGGAAAGGACACCGGCTATGTGCTGCGCATGAGCGGTCTGATCGTCCTGCTCGGTGTCTGCGGTCTGGGCTTTTCACTGACATGTCAGTACCTTGCCGCACGCTGTGCCTTCGGCTACGGCACGGAACTGCGTCTGACACTCTTTCGTCACATCAATACCCTATCCTGCACCGAACTCGACAAACTGGGCACCTCCACCCTCGTCAACCGCATCACAAACGATGTCACCGCCTCACAGTCAGGTGTGAATATGTTCATCCGGCTCGCTTCACGGGCTCCCTTTCTCATCGCCGGTGCCATCGTGATCGTCATGCTCATCGACTGGCAGCTTTCGCTGATCTTTCTTCTCATTGCGCCCATCGTGGCATTCCTGCTCTGGTATGTCATGCGCCGGACGATACCGCTTTACAGCAAGAATCAGCGCAAACTGGACGGCATTGCCCGGCATACGGGCGAGAGTCTGGACGGGATGCGTGTCATCCGTGCCTTTGCACGCCAGAAGCAGGAGGCGGCTGACTTTGCCGCAGAATGTGCCGATCTGGAGCAGAGCATGCTGGTCGCCGGAAGGATCTCCGCCATCCTCAACCCCATGACATTCATGATCATGAACCTCGGCATCGTCGCCGTACTCTGGTTCGGCGGGATGCACATTGACACCGGGCGGCTCACCCAAGGAGAACTGACAGCATTTGCCAACTGTATGACGCAGATCCTGCTGGCGATGGTGGCACTTGCCAACCTGATACAGATCCTCACCAAGGCACAGGCATCCTCTCTCCGGGTGGCGCAGGTACTGGAGACGCCCTCCACCATGCAGGACGGCACAGAAACTTCCCTGCCGCCGGAGGCAGAAGAAGTCCTTTCCTTTGCACATGTGTCCTTTGCCTATGAGGGGGCGGGGGATGCTGCTTTGGAGGATATCGACTTCACCTTGAAACGTGGGCAGACGCTCGGCATCATCGGCGGCACCGGCAGCGGCAAATCCACACTTGCGGCACTGATCACACGGGATTACGATGCCGTCTCCGGTGAGGTGCGGTGTTTCGGGCGGAATGTCCGGAACTGGCAGCAGCAAGCCCTGCGCAGTCATATCGGTGTCGTGCCGCAGAAGGCAGTGCTGTTTACGGGGACGATCGCAGACAATCTGCGGTGGGGCTGTGCAGATGCCACGGACGAGGCACTGCACCATGCGCTTGAGATCGCACAGGCAGCGGATTTTGTGGATGCCCTGCCCCGTGGGATGCAGACCCATCTTGTGCAGGGCGGCAGGAATCTCTCCGGCGGACAGAAACAGCGTCTGACCATTGCCCGTGCGCTGGCACGGCGTCCGGAACTGCTGATCCTTGACGACAGCATGAGTGCGCTGGACTATGCAACAGATGCCGCACTGCGGGGCGCACTCGCCAAGGAATGCGCCGGCATGACGACCGTGGTCATTTCGCAGCGTGCCACTTCCCTGCTCCATGCCGACCTCATCTTGGTACTGGAGGACGGCAGGTGTGTCGGGCAGGGCACCCATGAGACACTGCTGCGGGACTGTGAAGTCTACCGTGAGATCTACGGATCTCAGATGCAATAGGGGGCACTTATGAAAAATACGATCTTTCGGATCTTACACTATACCCGCCGCTATCGGCGTGATCTGGTACTGAGCATCCTGTGTACGCTGACGGGCGTGTCGCTCTCGCTCGTGGTACCCATCCTCATCGGTATGGCGGTGGACTATGCTGTTTCGCCGGGCAAGGTGGATTTTGCAGGTCTCGGACATACGGCACTGCTCCTTGCAGTCACGGTACTGGTCAGCGGTGTGCTGCAGTGGCTGGCAGGACTTTTCATCAACCGCCTTGCGTTCGGCACTGTCCGGGAACTGCGCACAGAGCTGACGGAAAAACTCGGCAGGATGCCCATTTCCTACATTGACGGCAATGCCCGTGGTGACATCATCGCCCGTGTGGTATCGGATATCGAGATCCTTTCCGATGGTCTGTTACAGGGATTCGCACAGCTCTTTACCGGCGTGGTGACCATCCTCGGCACACTGCTGCTGATGCTGACAAGGAACCTCATCATCACGGCGATCGTCGTGCTGATGACACCGCTCTCGCTCCTTGTGGCAGCCAAGATCTCTGCGATGTCCCACACCACATTTCAGCGGCAGTCGGCACTCCGGGGCGATATCGGTGCCCTGACCGAAGAACTGGTCGGCAACCTGCGTGTCGTGAAGGCATTCACCTACGAGGACAGGGCGGAGGAACGGTTTACCGCCGTCAATGCGGATCTCGGAGAGGCGGGCAGGCGTGCGACGTTCTGTGCCTCCATCAGCAACCCGACGACCCGCTTTGTGAACAACCTGATCTATGCGGCAGTGGGAACGGTCGGCGCACTGGGTGCCATCGGTGTGCTGCCATGGGTCGGGGTGATGAGTGTCGGCACGCTGACGAGCTTTCTCTCCTATGCCAACCAGTATACCAAGCCTTTCAACGAGATCTCCGGCGTGGTGGCAGAGCTGCAAAATGCCGTCTCCTGTGCGCAGCGTGTCTTTGAAGTGCTTGATGCGCCCGCAGAACCGGATGACAGCGGCTGCACCGTGATGCAGACCTGCGAGGGCAGCATCGAGGTGCGGGACGTCAGCTTCTCCTATACCCCCGAAAAGCCGCTCATCCGCCACTTCAGCATGAAAGCGCAGCCCGGACAGCGCATTGCCATCGTCGGTCCGACCGGCTGCGGCAAATCGACCATCATCAACCTGCTGCTCCGGTTCTATGAAGTGCAGCAGGGCGAGATCCTGCTCGACGGCATCTCCACGCAGGAACTGACACGGGACAGCCTGCGCAGTCTGTTCGGCATGGTGTTGCAGGAAACGTGGATCTTCACGGGGACTGTAGCGGAGAACATCGCCTACGGCAAGCCGGATGCCACACCGGAAGAGATTGAACAGGCAGCCCGTGCCGTGCATGCACATGGGTTCATCAAGCGTCTGCCGGAGGGATACCAGACCGTCATTTCCGACAGCAGCGGGCTTTCGCAGGGACAGAAACAGCTGCTCTGTATTGCGAGGATCATGCTGACCGACCCGCCCATGCTCATCCTTGACGAGGCGACCAGCAGCATTGACCTGCGCACGGAGCATCGCATCCAGCGTGCCTTTGAAAAGCTCATGCGTGGCAGGACGAGTTTTATCATTGCGCACAGGCTTTCCACCATCCGCAGTGCGGATCTCATCCTTGTGATGCGGGACGGCAATATCATCGAACAGGGTACACATGACACGCTCATGGCGCAGAACGGATCGTATGCGCAGCTCTATCAGAGTCAGTTCCATACGGCGTGAAAAGGATGCAGAAGGCGAAGTCCCCTGCATCAACAACATACAAAAACAAGCCGGGATGTGCAGAGCATCCCGGCTGCATTTTTGTAATATCATCTTCAGGGATCCGTATCAGAAGCACTGATACAGCCTCAGATCCTCCGTAAGCTCCGGATGGAAGGCAAGTCCCAGACAATTTCTCCACCGGACGGCGGTGATCCTGCCCTCTGTGACATTCAGCACCTCTACTTCCTCCGAAAGCACACGGGCAACGTAGGGCGCACGAATGAAGCGCATCGGGACATCGGTCAGCTCACCGACTTGCCCCTGTACGAAAAAACTCCCGAGCTGACGCCCGTAGGCATTCCGCTGCACTTCGACCGGAAGGATCCCGAAACAGGGCGGCGCCCCTGCGACTTCCTGTGCCAGCAGGATCAGCCCGGCACAGGTACCCATGACCGGCATGCCCTCCCGGAGAAGTTCCCGGATCGGCGAAAAAAGTCCGGTCGTCTCGAGCAGTTTCCGCTGTGCCGTACTCTCTCCGCCCGGCAGGATGAGACGATCCACGCCATGCAGTTCCTCCGGTTTCCGGATAAGCCGGCAGGGCTCTCCCAGACGTGCCAGACATGCGGCATGTTCCGCAAAGGCACCCTGCAATGCCAGTATCCCGGTCATCACTGTCCCCGTTCCTCCATGATGGTGACGATCTCCTCGGCGTTGATGCCGACCATCGCTTCGCCAAGATCAGAGGAGACCTCTGCCAGCACCTTGGCATCTGCATAGTCCGTGACGGCACGGACGATCGCAGCGGCTCGCTTTTCCGGATCACCGGAACGGAAAATGCCGGAGCCGACAAAGACGCCCTCCGCACCAAGCTGCATCATCAGCGCAGCATCCGCAGGCGTTGCGATGCCGCCGGCTGCGAAATTCACCACGGGCAGCCTACCGGTTTTGTGTACCTCCTGCACCAGTGACAGCGGCACCGACAGAGATTTTGCCGCTTCAAACAGCTCATCCTCCCGCATGGCAGCGACCCTTGCGATCTCGCTGTTCATCCGGCGCAGATGCCGGACTGCCTGCACCACGTCGCCTGTCCCCGGCTCGCCTTTCGTGCGGATCATGGAAGCTCCCTCTGCGATGCGCCGCAGTGCCTCGCCAAGGTCACGTGCGCCGCAGACAAAGGGCACCCGGAACGTATCCTTCTGGATATGGTACAGGTCATCGGCGGGGGTAAGCACTTCGCTCTCATCAATGTAGTCGATCTCAATGGCTTCCAGTATCTGGGCTTCTACAAAATGCCCGATACGGCACTTCGCCATGACAGGGATGCTGACAGCCTCCTGAATACTGCGTATCATAGCCGGATCACTCATCCGGGAGACACCGCCGGCTGCCCGGATATCTGCCGGGATGCGTTCGAGTGCCATAACGGCACAGGCACCGGCTGCCTCTGCGATCTTAGCCTGCTCCGGCGTGGTCACATCCATGATCACACCGCCCTTGAGCATCTGGGCAAGCTCCTTGTTGAGCTGGTAACGGTCATTCATTGCAATGCTCCTCACTTTCTGTATGTGGAGAAGCGACATGGTTTTCGCTCTCCTATGGCATTTCCCCTTGACAAAAGTCCCTGACTATAGTATACTATACTCAGAGGCTCCCTGCAATATCCAGATGCCGGGAAATCTGCAAACGCCAGCAGGAGGAATGGAGCATGCTGCAATATGCCATTGATAAGAACCGATCTGAACCTGTTTATCTCCAGATCTGTCAGCACATCCGTGCAGATATTGAGCTTGGCAATCTGCCGCCCGGCACAAAACTGCCCTCGAAACGGACATTGTCGGCAGATCTTGGCGTGAGTGTCATCACCGCCGAAACTGCCTACAGTCAGCTGATCGCAGAGGGATATCTCTATTCTTCGCCGAAACGTGGATACTTTGTCAGCGACACGCTGCCGTCCGGTACGGCTGCGGTGCCGCAGAGAACCGCACTGCCCGAAGAGGAGCCCATCCGGACGGATACTGTCTTTCCGTTCAGCATCTGGGCACGGCTGATGCGTGAAGAAATGGCATATCACCAGTCCAGATTGCTCACCAGACCACCTGCCGAGGGGGTGCCTGCCCTGCGGGAGGCGATCGCCGGGCATCTCAAAGGGATGCGGGATATGACGGTCGATCCGGAACAGATCATCATCGGTGCCGGTACAGAATCCCTCTGTATGCTGCTGCGGATGCTGCTCCCCGAACATTCCGTGATCGCACTCGAGGAACCGGGACACAGGAGCATCGCCAATGTCTATGCCTATCTCGGCATGCAGTGTATCCCTGTCCCCATGGCCGGGGACGGTCTGGACATGGAACAGCTCAGATGTTCCCATGCAGAGATCGCCCACATCACGCCCTCTCACCACTTCCCGACCGGGCAGGTCACCTCCGTGGAAAAGCGGTATGCACTGCTGAGCTGGGCAGCGCAAGGACACTACCTGATCGAGGACGACTATGACAGTGAGTTCCGGCTTTCCGGCAGCCCCGTCCCCTCCCTGTACAGCGTGGATGTGACGGGGCGTGTGATCTACATGAACACGTTCAGCAACAGCCTGACGCCCACCATCCGCATTGCCTATATGATCTTGCCCCCGCCCCTGCTCGAACGTTTCCGGACGCAGATGCACGGCATCTCTTGTGCGGTCTCCACGTTTGAGCAGTTCACCCTTGCGAGGTTCATTCAGGACGGCTATTTTGAAAAGCACATCCGAAAGGTGCGCAAGCTCTGCCTCGAAGGGCGCAGTGCGCTCCAGATGCGGATACAGAAAGAGCCGCTGTTTGCCGGGGCAGAGCTGTCCGGCACGGAGATCGGCACGTTCTGTGTGGCGGCATTCCCCACTTCCCTGCCGGATGATGTACTGGCAGCGAAGGTGCAGGCTGCCGGCGTGAGAGCGGCGATGCTGCGGGATTTCTACCATGAGCCGCCGTCGGGGGATCTGCATAGGTTGTTGTTGTATTATGTGGTGTGAGTGGGGGAGTTTGGCAAAATAGAAAAGTCCTCAGAAATGCTTGGGGAGCATTTCTGAGAGCTTGCGGTTATTGTTTCAATAGGCTGCTCATATGGATCGCCTGTTATGGTAGATCATAATTTATAATACGATCTCCCCTGAAATAATTTTACCGATAAATATATCAAAATCAGTTGCCACGATGGTTGGATCTTCATATTCTGGCTCATTTCCGTATACAATTTGCCCATTTGTAGTGTCTATAGCATAGTAAGAGTATTCACCCTCAACAGATCTGAATATAGGTAAGTGTGTGTCCCAGTACGCACTGATTTGAGCGTCACCATCGCACCATTCAAGGCTCTGAAGTTCATATTCATTCCAGCGAAACCCTTCATTTCGATCATTCTTATAATCAAGCGGAGTAAGGAACCATTTTGTAAAATCTCGATTCTGACATACTCTAAATCGTGCAATAAAATCATACCAGTTTTTCGGAATGGTGTACCGATCTTTAATGTGATCCGGTAATTCTGCCTGATCTTCAACTTCAACGATATCCCAATTGTTATCTTCAGCCCATTTAATAAACTGCTCCTTCATGTTGTTCCTCCGAAAATTCCGATTTATAGGAAGATACTTACATCTTAGAAATAGAAATCAGAAGTGATCACTCATTTTGTGTTATGGTAAATCATAATTTATTATTCAGTGTAGAACTCGATTTTGCCACACTTAGGACAAATAGCTGATTTAATTTGTTTCTCCTCGTTTTCCTTTTTCAACGAAATATAAGCTAATAATGATGCTCCATGAATTTTTAACTTATAATCCATTTTCATTTCTTCATTGCAATTATTGCATTTCATTCATTTTCCCTCCACAAATTCCGATTTATATGAAGATACTCACATCTTCACTATACCGATATTATACACCACTCTATTGAAAATGTCAATAGTTTTTGAAAGAAAAAGGCAAGCACTCCTCATTAGAAAGATGCCAGCCAATACAGCTTGCTGTATAGGTCTATCGTTGTTGCATAGAACTTCTCTTGCAGTCCGCCATCAAATACTGAACCGGTTCTTTTCCCTTTTCGCTTGATCTGTGTTTTCTTGTGTTCCTGCCCTACCTCCTTATTTTCTTATGGTGATTATTAGCATTTAAAGGGTTGTTTATTCAGACTTTCTCCTGTTGATCATTGCTTAAATGCTGCATAGAAAAAGCGACCAAGATTGCTCTTAGTCGCTTTGCATAATTTTCCTTTCAAAATTTTGTCTAACTTTCGGGAGAAGATCAAAAGAATTGACACCTTGTTCAATAGCATTATAATGCACATCTAATAGATGCCAATATCACTGGATATCTTCATCGGTTCGTCTGGTTCCTTTTGTGAATTCCTTTACAGTTGGATCGTAAATCAAATTAACCTCAGGATATTCATGATAACCATTGCTAAAATCACTTTCTGTTGTATAAAAACCTTTATCATCTTTATAGAAACCTTGAATGTTTTGAGACAATTGTAATTCATAGGGCTCGCTGTTTTTCACGCTATAAAGGAGAGATCTCCAACCTGATCCGTAAGCTCCCATGTCAACGGTAAAGAAACCTTGTTCCCTATTTTCTAAATAACGGGGATGATCGCTGGTAGTTTCATCATAGAGGAATTCCTTGACATCACTGTTCATTTGAGTGATTTCGGCAGTATGGTTTACATAATAAACAGATTTGATATTATCAGAATCATCTTCGATCATTACTGCGAATGCCTCTTTGTTACCGTCCCTGTCATAGTCAGCATATGCCCATGCACCGATCCTGCCATCTGATGCATTTTCTACTGCTGATTTTAATTCATCTTCACTATATTCACTCGATCTTGGATCAGAGGTGAGTGCCATTTCTGTCAATCCAAAAGATGTTCCGCCCGATGCTGCTTTATTATCATAAGCATATACTTTAAGCTGCTTTACACCTGAAATATTTATGTCAATGTCAAATGGTATAGAAGCAGGAGTAAGATGGTAACTCTTTATAAGCTTTCCGTCACCGATGAATTCCAATGTAGTATCAAAATTAGTTGTATTATAGCTCTTGATCAGGACACCCTTGCCGGACAAAGAACTATATTTACCGCCTAAATCGAACACACTGTATGCCCAAGATGATTCATCAGTGTAATTCCATCTTGCGATCCACACTTCAAGACCATGCGTATGGCTTACACCATCAATATCTGTATTTCCTCTGGTGTGTTTATGCTCGCCGATCTTGTATACGAAGCTATCACCCTCATTGTCTGCATACTGATCACTTTCAATTATGGGCATATCTTCGAGATACGCAGAATTTTCTTCCGAACCATCCTCTTGCTTGTCAGGATCAGTAGTAGTATCCCCACTCTCCTCCAACTGAATAACGCCCCATAATCCGGTTTCTTTATCCTTTACCCATGCTAAACCATTGTGGACAGGACGAATCTCTGCGAAGACATCCGTTGGGATCACTTGAGTACCAGATACGTCATAAAGTGCCCACTGACCATCGATCCTAACAGGAATGTACCCGTCAGTTGCCATATAAATATCATTATGTTCATGAATTGAATCAGATTCACTGATGTCCGTTCCAGTCTCATCAGTGCCATAACCAGTGACGCACAGTCCAAGCATACCATCAGGTACACAGCCTACTGAATCACATACAAAGTCAATTATTTGATTTCCGTCCTTATCAAAATACCCCCATTTATCATTCTTGTATAATGCAAATACGCCATTATTTGAAGCAAAATTCATTTTTCCATTTTCAAAGTCAATTGAAGTAAGAAACGTATCTTTTTTATACAGTCCATATTTCCAGTTCCATTGATCATCATGCTTACCGACAAGGATCGTATCAGTTCCATTATATGGGACATTCCATTCATCTGTTATTTCCCCCGTGCTTTCATCATAATCATAAAAGCAACTCGGATCTCCAGGCCAACCGAATTGCCAAAAATAATCTACGTCAATAGTACCATTCTGTACAGTAAACACATTATGTTTTTCATTGGTTACCAATATATTGCCGGAATAATCTATCAAACCAACGGTACCTCCGATTCTATAAGCAGCAGAATCGTATGCACTATACTTGCTCTCCATTCCAAAACCAGCACAGGCTTTATCAATGCGATCCTGATCCAGATATGCTTCGTCGGTGTCAACGACATAAATATCATCCGCTTCAACAGAAGGCTCCAGTGCCCAGGAATAGGAACTGCCCGGCTCTCCGAATTCCTGTTCAGTCAGATAAATATTCTTTGTTTTGATGACATCTCTTGCCTTGACCTCTACGACCTCCGCCTGTTCAGGATCGTTTGGATCCATTAACGTAAATTGTGTGCCATCACAGCAAGTCACTTCTAATTGATAGTTTCCGGGGGGAAGAACCATTTCATAATGACCGGTACTGCTGATCTGATCCTCGGAATAATATAGCAAATTTTTAGTTTCTAATTTTGAGAATCCTTCATCATCGCCGGTACTGTCGTTACGGATAAGTCCTACATCACCACTGACTCTCCATTTGCCGAATGTCGTATTTTCTGCCGGATCTACATACACTGACTTTTTATAATCTGTATCATAATTGACAGCTGTGATCTTTTCAATTCTGGACGTAATGTCGCTAACAGGTGTATCCGGGCGTTCCTCGTAAATAATGCCGCTAATTATACCATTGTCTTCAAGTTCATCTATCTTATCCTGTACAGCATCAGCGTAGGCTGCTGCACCTTTCTCATTCGGATGAATGGAGTAGGCACTCACGAATGCACCCTGATCAATATCATTTGATTGTGTAAACTCGACATAATTGATATATGGATCGCTTGTCCCCGCTTCACGACCACTAAAACTATCAACAACAGGAACAAAATAGATATTTAAGCCTCCATTGATCCTGCTGTCCTCCACAATATTTTTGATCTTTGTGTTGAATATACAAGCGCAATTATCTATCTGCTTGCTTGCTTCGGCGGAAAATAATGCACTTCCTTTCTCGTTCAGAAGCTTAGGATATCCAGCAACAATGATCTTTGCATTACTGCCAGCACGTTCCTGTACAGCAATGTAAGCATCCTTGAGCCGTGGACCTACTTCTGTATCGAACAATTGCAGTTTACTATTCAGAAGGTTTGTCAGATCATTTGGAGCAATGGCTGAATTAGGCGTAGAACCAAGCGGGTCTATTTGGTACTGGAGGTTATTGTTTCTATGCGTGTTTCTCTGACTGACTTCCTGTAATTTTTCAACCCGTTGGAAGAAACTTTCAGGCACAGCTTTTTCCACAATCTGAGTAAATCCAACATCATTTCCGCTCATTGTCATGGTGACATAATCTACAGAATCTAAGTCATCAAAAACAGAGAGCTGTGGATCGATCACTTCCTGATCTGTCGCCGTAAGATAGGGGAGATTTTCGTAAAATTTGTACAATTCTTCATACTGATCAGATGTCAGCAACTTTGCAAAACGACCTTGAGCATCCTCCCCTTTATTTATAGCACCTTCCATAATTTTATCAATTTCACTCTCTGAAAATTCACGGCTAAGAATATCCAATGCATCGAGAGCGACCTTGTGTTCACTCAAATATCGTTTGCACAGATCATAAGTTTTTTTCTGCTTATTATCCAAATTTGCGATCACCGCACCAGATGAAGCAACAAAAAACCAGTTTTCATTTGGATGATCGGACATTGTTCCAGATACCCCGGGAAGTTTCAACCTTCCTGACCAACACGCTTCTGAACGATGTGCCAACCAATCCTGAACATCTTTAGAAAAAGAGCCCTGTCCAGATTTTCCCTCTTCGAGAATTTTATCAACGATACCATCCTGCGAGTAAAACGGCTCAATTCCTTCACCAGAGGAGTAGGAATCTCCAAGTGAAACCATCACACGTTTAGTCTGCGCATTTTCTGAAGCTGCTGTCACAGAAAGTGACAGTTCAAACGGGATCTGAGAGACAGCCATAAGCACAGAAAGTCCAAGTGACATAATTGTTCTATGTATTCTCATAAAGCATCGATCTCCTCTATTGTAAGACTATCAAGCAGAGCAGCATTGATCTCTGATACTGATTTCAAAACGATCTCGGATGCATCGGGTACTACAACAAAAAATTGATTTGTCACATTATCATAGCTCGTCATTGTATCCGTCTCCGAGAGAATAACAGGTACATCCGCTCCCTCTCGATAATTATAGAAAATTGGTTCAGCAAGAAGAACGTCGTTGATCACTGAGAGTTTCCAGATCAGCGCATCCTCGCTGAGATAGTAGGTGAAATAGATCGGGTATTGCTCCGAAGAATCAGAAGTGACTTCTTGTTCCTCTTGGTAGATCCCATCTATAGAATAATTTGTATAGACGAGGCACTCCCCAAATCCACGCTCTGTCAAGAACTCGATCACCTCTCCGCCAGTCATAACTGCCTCTGAGGCAGAAACATCGGTCTTAGTTTTTACTTCGCCGATTTCATCCAGATATTCTTCGGCATCGATCGGCTCGAGGAAAAGTTCCCCGTCATCGGTCGCAGCAGCATCCGTGGCACTTGTGTTCTCTGCTTCCTGTTGGGTTTTATCTAAGAAAAAAAACTTGATGCCGATAAAGCCACCGACCAATAACAAGATCAATAGCAAAAGGCATACGGGGATCATAACTAATTTTTTCTTCATAATATCATCTTCTTTCAAAACAACTTAACATAAAGCCATCTCTGCAAAAATATTGCATCAACAAGAAATATTATAGCATATTAAAGAGCGAAAGTCAATATATCACAAATTAGTTTCCAAGTATTGAAATTTAATTGGAAACTAAAAAGAAAGCTTCAACATTAGGGGAAAATAGCATTTTTGTAATGTTCCGATAAGATGCAGCGTGACGCTGCATCCGTGCGCATTCTATAGTGTTCAAGTTTTGTGACGGTCAAAGCATGCGTTCAACTTCGTATAACGCTCGCCGCACAATGCACTGCGTGCAAAGGGCGGCGGCTTTTGTGTACCCCTCCCCTTTCAGGGGAGGCGGGCTTTATTTGGTGGGGTGAATCTCCTTCATCTCATTTTTGGGTGTTGCACCCCTGTACCCCTTTTGCGCATCATGCGGGACGCCGGTTTTTGGCTATATAAAGCCATTGGCACGCCGGTACACCATTTTATTGAGTTACTATTATATATTATAATCCACACCGATTGCAAGACATTATACAAAATTTTCTCCGACTTTTAGATAGTGTCTACACAAGATTGACATAATTCGGTAAATGTACTATAATAGATACATCCAATACTGGGAGGAGTAT
>CANQYC010000013.1 GCA_947627945.1 uncultured Clostridia bacterium | reverse complement strand
TCAGCTCCCGGCAGAGCGACAGCATCCTGCCGCCTCCAAGCTGTGCGGCAAGGTCATGCAGTGTCCGCTGCAGCTTGTGGGGGGCTTCATACAGCACACAGGTCTTGCATTCCCGGGACAGTGCCTCGAGCATGGCAGTGCGGGGCTTATGCTCCACCGGCAGGAACCCGTAGAAGGCAAATGCCGCCGTGTCTGCGCCTGCCACTGCCAGTGCAGTGGTGACGGCACTCGGTCCCGGTACCGCTTCGATCTTCACATTGCGTTCCCGGCAGCATCTGACGAGTACCGTGCCCGGATCGGAAATACAGGGCATGCCCGCATCGGTGACAACGGCGCAGCATTCACCTGCGGCGATGCGGTCGGCAATGGCGGCGATGTCCTGCATCCGGCTGTGTTCATGACAGCTCACGAGCGGCGTGCGGATATCATAGTGCTGCAGCAGTTTCTGCGTCACCCGGGTATCCTCTGCGGCGATCAGATCGACTTCCCTGAGAATGCGAAGCTGACGCAGGGTAATGTCCTCCAGATTTCCGATGGGTGTCCCGGTCACATAAAGGATCCCGCTCATTCCGTTCCCTCCCCGTGTGTGTAGAGTGCGGCTGCCTCGGCGGTAAGGGCACCGCCATCGTACATGATAAATGGCTTCTCCATCTGTAAAAATGGCTTTGCGCCGTGCTTTCCCTCGAGCAGGAACAGCCATGGCATGTCCCCTGCCGTCCGGGAGACGAACCGCAGCCGCTTTGGTTCCAGCTTCTGCGCACGCATGGCGCAGATGTAATCCGGCAGACGCTCCGGACGTCCGCAGACACAGAACCTGCCGCCCGCATTGAGCAGTCTTGCCGCTGCCCGGCAGATGTCCTCCGGCGTACAGCAGATGCCATGGCGGGCAATGCGCTGTGAGGGATGCGCTGCCTCATACCCGGATCCGGGAGGCTGGTACGGCGGATTGCACACGACCAGACTCACACCGCCCAGCGGTGCGCCCTCCCACAGTGTCCGCAGGTCGGCGCAGACGGGCACGATGCCCTCCAAGCCGCTGGCGGCAATGCCCGCACGGAGCTGTGCAATGGCATTTTCCTGCACATCCACGGCATAGATCTGCCGTGGCGGACGGTGCCGGTGCATGAGGATCGGGATGATGCCGCAGCCTGTGCCAAGCTCGGCGACAATGTCCTTTTCTTTATAGCGGGAAAATTGGGTCAGCAGAAAGGCATCCGTCCCGAAACGGTGCGCCTCCGAGGTGAATACGGCCAGTCCGCCGCCGATCGGCTCTGCCTTCATGCGATCACATCCTTCATTGTCGTCACGACCTCCTGCATCAGTGCTGCCGGTGTCTGTCCGGGCACGAGCTTTACCCCGATAAATGGCTTCTTCACGCAGGAAAACAGGATGCGCCGTCCGTATTTTGCCGAAAGTGCGGCGATCTGCTCCGCTGTCGGCTGGGTGATGTAGAACTGGAGGCTCCCCGCACGCTGCGTGATCTCCGTGATGCCCATGGCGGCGGCAGAATTGCGCAGAAGTGACACAGAGATCAGTCCGATAATGGCATCCGGCGGGTCTCCGTAGCGGTCGATCAGCTCGTCGATCAGCTCCGACTGGTCAGCCGAATCCCGCACGGTCGCAATTTTCCGGTACATGTCGATGCGTGATGCCGTGTCATGGATGTAATCTTCCGGGATATATGCCTCGATCTGGATGTCCACGGTGCAGCTTGCTGCCGTCGGTATCTTCTCGCCCTTGACTTCGGCGATGGCTTCGCTGAGCATCTGCATGTACATGTCATACCCGACCGTTTCCATATGACCGTGCTGCCTGCCGCCGAGGATGCTGCCCGCACCACGGATCTCCAGATCCCGCATGGCGATGCGGAAACCGGAGCCGAACTGGGTGAATTCACGCATGGCTTCGAGACGTTTGGAGGCGACCTCCGTCAGCACCTTGTCCCGCTTGAACAGGAAATACGCATAGGCACGCCGGTTGGAACGTCCCACCCGTCCCCGGAGCTGGTAGAGCTGCGACAGTCCGAACCGGTCGGCATCCTCGATCAGGAGGGTATTCACATTTGCCACATCCACGCCCGTTTCGATGATGGTCGTGCAGATGAGGATGTCCGTTTCCCCCTCCACCACCTGCTGCCAGATGTCGGAGATCTCCTCCTCCGAAAGTCTGCCGTGTGCCACGGAGATCCTTGCTTCCGGGAACATTTCCTGCAACCGTGCGGCGCAGTGGCTGATCGTGTCGATCCGGTTGTGGATGTAGTAGACCTGTCCGCCACGTTTCAGCTCCCGGCTGATCGCCTGCATCACGATGCCGTCCTGATATTCCGTGACATAGGTCTGCACGGGGTATCTGTCCTGCGGCGGCTCGGACAGCACGGACATGTCCCGGATGCCGGACAATGCCATATTCAGCGTCCGGGGAATGGGGGTCGCCGAAAGTGTCAGGACATCAATGCCGGCGAACATCTCCTTGAAACGCTCCTTGTGCCGCACGCCGAACCGCTGTTCCTCGTCCACGATGGCAAGCCCGAGGGCGTGGAATTTCACATCTTTCTGCACAATGCGGTGGGTGCCGATGAGAATGTCGATCTTGCCTTTTTCCAGATCCGCAAGGATCTTTTTCTGTTCTTTCGCCGTGCGAAAGCGGGAGAGCATCTCAATGCGCACGGGCATCCGGTCAAACCGCTGCAGTGCCGTCCGGTAGTGCTGGAGCGCAAGGACGGTGGTCGGGGTGAGGATGGCACACTGCCGGTCGGAAAGCACGCATTTCATGGCAGCACGGAATGCGACCTCGGTCTTGCCGAAGCCCACATCTCCGCACAGCAGTCTGTCCATCGGGCGTGTGCGCTGCATGTCTGCCTTGATCTCGCTGATGCTCTGGAGCTGGTCGTCTGTCTCGACATAGGGGAAGCGTTCCTCAAAATCACGCTGCAGCTCATCATCCGGGAAAAAGGCATACCCCTCGGTCTTTTCACGCTTGGCATAGAGCTGCATCAGCTCCTCTGCCATGTCCCTGACCGCCTTGCGGACATTGCTGCACGTCTTCTGCCACTGGGGAGATGACAGTTTGTTGAGCCGCACTGCCCCCTCCTCCTGCGCACCGATGTAGCGGCTGACAAGGTCAAGCTGTGTCACGGGGACATAGAGTTTTTCCGTACCGGCGTACTGGATGGTGATGTAGTCCTTGGCGATGCCCTCCATTTCGAGCTTGTGGATGCCGAGGAAACGTCCCACGCCGTGCATGCTGTGGACGACAAGGTCTCCGGGATGCAGATCGGACAGGCTGCTCAGTTCCAGCCCTGCCTTGTGGCGTGTCCGGCGTTTGCGGCTGGTGTGCATGCGGGTCTGGACGATGAGGGCGGTCTTGTTTTCGGGGTACGAAAAGCCCGCACTGATCGTCCTTGCCGTGACCAGTACAGTGCCCGGCTGGCAGATGTCATCCTCCTGTGCGGCAGCACAGCGGATGCCGCTCTCCTGAAGATCTTTCACGAGAATGGGCAGTGTCTTTTCGCTGCCGACTGCCAGCACGATCCGGTAATCATCGCTCAGGTAGCCCTGAAGATCTTCTAAGAGCTGGCGGATCTCCCCGCCCCATGTGGCATTCTGGAGGGCATTCATGCTGATGATCTTGCGGAATGGGATGCGTTCGCTGCCCTGCAAAAACTGATTGGCATAGACACAGCGATGTTCCGCAAGGCTGTCGAGCAGACGGTGATAGTCCGGCAGTCCGCCCTCGAGTCCCTTGCAGAGTGTGCCATCCTCCAACAGCTGCTGCATATCCTCCCGGAGCTGTGCCATAATACCCTGTGCCTGACGGTGCAGATCGGCGGATTCACACAGCAGCACCGTCCCGTACAGATATGCCGTCAGCAGGACGGGGGTGTATAAAAGTGCATAATATTTGTCGATATTGGCAAGGCTTAGCCCCGCTTCGAGACGCTCCGCATCATGTTCGAGCTTCTCACGCACCTTTGCGGCATGCTTTCCCCGCACCTTTGCGGAAAGTGTACGGATCTTCCCGATCAGCTCCGCAGGCGTGTACAGCAGCTCCGCAGCCGGGGAGATGGTGATGGTCTCGAGCGGCTCCGTGCGCCGCTGTGACACCGGGTCGAACCAGTGGAGGGTATCGATCTCATCGCCCCACAGCTCCATCCGGACAGGCAGGTCGCACTGCACCGGATAAATGTCCGCAATGGCACCCCGCACGGCAAACTGTCCCTTGCCCTCAACGGTCTCACAACGGACATAGCCTGCCCGGACAAGGCAGGCGGAAAGTGTCTGGAGATCGACCGTATCGCCCCGGTGCAGCGTCAGATGTGCATCCTGCAGCACCTGCGGCGGAATGGTCGGCTGCATCGCAGCCTCCACACCGGCTGCCACGATGCGCACTCTGCCCTCACCGAGTGCGGACAGGACATGGAGACGCTCCTGCTCATAGGCATTGCTGCGGCTTTCCGCAGCGGTGAACAGCAGCTCTCTGGCAGGAAAATGCAATGCCATTTCCCTGCCTGCCATCGCATTGATGTCGGCGCACAGCCGCATCGCCTCTGCCTCTGTACCGGTCAGCAGGAGCAGCGGCTCACTGCTTTGCACTGCCAGCGTCAGGGCGAGCTGCGCCTTATGAACGCTCGACAGCCCCGTCATGCAGACGGGGGTCTCTCCGTGTTCGATCGCCTCACAGAGCCGCCCGAAATCCGGCAGCTCCGCAAAGGTATGTGAAAAGAAATTCATATTCTGCCCTCACGCATTATAGCGGTTCATTGCCTCATCCGTCCTGCCGTTGACCATCAGCCGCAGACAGGCGGCTGCATCGGCACAGGACTGTGCCATCAGCTTCTGCTCCTCCGGCTTGAATTTACTGAGTACCCAGTCGGCAAGGGGCATTTCTTTATGCGGCTTCGCCCCCACACCGAGCTTGATGCGGGCGAACGCCTCGGAACCGGTCAGCTCGATGATGCTCTTGATGCCATTGTGTCCGCCGGCAGAGCCTTTCCTGCGGATGCGCAGCTTGCCGGGGGGGAGGGAGATGTCATCAAAAACGACGATCAGATGCTCCATGTCGAATTTATAGAACTGCATCGCCTGCACCACGGCTTCTCCGCTGTTGTTCATGTAGGTACCGGGCTTGAGGAGCAGACAGCGGATGCCGTCCAGCGTGACCTCACCGGTATAGCCCTTGAAGCGCATCCGGCTGATCTGCGCATGCTCCGCCTCTGCCAAGGCATCGAGTGCCATGAAGCCGGCGTTATGGCGGGTGTTTTCGTAGACCATGCCCGGATTGCCCAGTCCGGCGATCAGATACTGTGGCTTGCCGCCGGAGGGTCTGTTCTGTTCAAGCTGTGCAAAAATATCCATGATCCCCATCGGAACACTTCTCTCCTGTAACATCAGAAATTACACGTCCATCAGATGGACGCTGCCTTTTCATTATACCATGCCGCCATCAAAAAAGCAAGGGGATTTTTGTCGCTTTGGAGATTATTTTGAAAAAAGACTTGCGAAACACACGAATATCTGTTATAATAAAAGATAGAGCCTTGGCGTATGACGCTGCGGCGTAACCGAAACAAGCGGAGGTGAGTATCATGACAGCAGATCCAAGCGGGCGAGCGGGAAACACAGATGACCCGGGCGGTATCCGGATACCCCCTGCTGCCCGGCATACGGAAAGGCGGTATTGGCATGATCCACTTCTACCAGACACTGGAGGGCTGTGTCCGTGAGATCTCCGAACCCGTACAGGGCTGCTGGATCTCGGTGATCGACCCGACAGCGCAGGAAATCCACCAGCTCATTGATCGCTATGGGCTGGACAGCGGCTTTGTCCGCTCCTCCCTTGACGAAGAGGAATCGTCCCGTATTGAACGTGAAGATGACCAGACGCTCATCATCGTGGATACGGCGGTTTCGGAATTGCAGACAGAGGAAACGATCCTCTTTTTCACGGTGCCGCTGGGCATCATCATCACGGAAATGTACGTCTTTACCATTTCACTGCGGGACAACCGGGTGCTGCGGGACATGGCAGAGGGCGTGGTCAAGGGCATCCAGACACGGATGAAAACACGGTTCGTGATGCAGCTTTTGCTGCGCATCACAGCCATTTATCTGCAAGACCTCAAACAGATCGACAAGACCTCGCAGGTCATGGAGCAGCAGCTCAGCGGAGCGATGAAGAACAAGGAACTGATCCAGATGCTGGAACTGGAAAAATCGCTCGTGTACTTTTCCACCTCCCTCAAAGCCAATGAGGTGACGATCGAAAAACTGCTCCGTGGGCGCACGATCAAGCTCTATGACGAGGATCAGGATCTGCTTGAGGACGTGCTGATCGAGGTACGGCAGGCGATCGAGATGAGCAACATCTACTCGGGCATCCTGCAAAGCATGGTCGAGGCGTTCGGGTCGGTGATCTCGAACAATCTGAACATCGTGATGTGGCGGCTGACGGTCGTGACGATCATCATGTCCATCCCGACGATGATCTTCAGTTTTTACGGGATGAATACAGCGGGACTGCCCGTTCCGCAGACATGGTTTGCGACGCTGATCTCGGTGGGCATTACGGCGTTGGTGGCGTATGTTATGCTCAAGAACAGCAAATATAAGTAAACGAGGGGTTTTTTCGGGGTTTGCCCCACCCCCTGACCCCCTCCCCTGAAGGGGAGGGGGAAACTATTGCGGGGGTTCCACCCCCTGCGCCCCCTGTTCCGCATCAAAGATGCGGAGTTTGCGAAAAATGGGCGTTTTTTGAGACCTGCCCCACCCCCTGCCCTCTCCCCTGAAGGGGAGGGGGAAACTATTGCGGGGGGTTCACCCCCTGCGCCCCCGTTCCGCATCAAAGATGCGGATTTTGTGAAAAATGGGCGTTTTTCGAGACCTGCCCTACCCCCTGCCCCCCTCCCCTGAAGGGGAGGGGAAAACTATTGCGGGGTTCCACACCCCTCATCCACGAAAAAGCTCCCGGTACGTCACCGGGAGCCAATTTTGTATTCAATTTTCAGCGAAATAATTTTCAGAACTGTGCATGGGAAACACGCCTTTCTGCTTTAGGGGATCTTGATAAGTACCGAATTACCTTTCATAACGCATCACATCTTTCATCAAGAGTTATCCAGCAAAGATTCTCATGGGAGTGTACCTCCGTTTCTGAAACCTGTAAATGCCTGCTATGTAAAGTTTCGCTGCCTTGTCAAAGCTCCGCATTATCCGGCACACCGGCAATGAAACGAAATAGTGTCACCGGATCAGGCTGATCTCACAAACAACGCAGAATTGACAACGGCTGAAAAGCCATGGGAACCGGGTAGCTGCGTACCTCACGGTTGACCCGTGTCACTTAAACTGCGGCTGACGAAACCGCCTGCTGCTGAAATTCTGAACTCTCCATTGGTTTCGCCTCCTCCACAGAACCCCTCCTCGCAACAGATGCTACAACGGGGAAACTGTGAGATTACCCTCTCTTCCGGAGGGCTTTGCTTCAATAAAGCTTTTGCGCATCATCTTTATCTTGTTTATAGTATAGCACAGTTCTTGGTGAATGTCAATAGTTTTTTGATATTTTTTGAAAAATTTTCAGTATTTGTATACATGCACAAAAACGAGTCGGAAAATTGTGCAGCCTGCTCATCCTCAAAAAACACATGCCCCGTTCCTCACCGGAACAGGGCATGCCGTCTCTGATCTTCAAACACAGCTTAGGTGAAATCCGTTACCTCACCAGTCGAGCCGTATATGGCGGCGTACCGCAGAATGCTCGAAGCATCGGAGGCATTCGCCTTGCCATCATTGTTGACATCCGCAGCGGCACGGTATGTCCGGTTGAGGGTACCGCCGTTGCCAGCACCGACGCTTGCGGCATGCTGGAGAACGATTGCGGCATCGGTAGCGTTGATCCACGTATCGCCGTTGACATCGCCCATAGTCACTTCCGATGCGGTATTGATCGCAGAAAGCACCTCTGTGGCGATCCATTCATGCCCCTTCTCATTCGGGTTATAGTCCATGCTGTTGAGGTTGGTGTACAGATATGCCTGCCCGGAGAAAGCGGTGTAGCTGTCGATGATGGAGTAGCCATAGGTCTCCGACATTTCCGTGTAGGCGGCATTCAGGTAATTTGCCATCACCTTGTCCATCGTATTCATGATGCTCTTATAGGCATTCTGCCGGTTGGCACTCAGACTGTCAAAATCCGGAAGGATATTTGTAAAATTATAGGCATTGACTGCCACGACCTGTGCCTTCTTGTACTGTGACAGTTCCTCGCCGATCTTGAGCAGATTGTCATGGCAGGTGGTCTGGTTCTTCTGTGCGGCGGAATTCATGCTCAGTCCGATACGGTTGAGCTGGGTCAGGGTCAGTCCGGTGTCAGACAGAGGCATCTGGTACAGGGCATCGAAGCTGTCAAAATCCAGATTGTACTTCGCCTTGCTTTCCTCGATGCTCTCGAAGAAAGGGATCATGATGTCCTGCATCCCGGCACTCAGAAGAATGACATCTGCGTTGGACAGTGCGGTCTGGACTTCCTCCTGTGCAAGGCAGGTCAGGATGTCCTCCGTGGTGTAGGTATCCTTGGCAAAGGACTGCACCTCTGCATTGCTGCCGCTTTCGATCAGTGCCGTACAGGACTTGGAAACGTCCTCCAGTTTTGCCCCGGTCATAATACTGTCACCGATCACGACGATCTTCAGCGATTCCTCTGCGGATGCGGTGAACGGCACGGTGCTGATGCAGAGCAGGGCAGCCAGTGCGGCTGCGGTATTGCGGATAAAATGTTGTCTCATATGTAACCTCCTGTGTTTTCGTCTTGGTTTGTGTACGGATGGCTTACGGATACTATTATAGCCGATTTTCGTGGATTTGTCAAGTGGTAAATGGAGCCGGGCGGGAAATGCAGAAACTGTCCTGCTTTCACGGCATTTCCCTCCGATCTGTTACAAAACTAACACAATCATTACAAATTAGTTGCAATGGGCGAAATCGCTTGAAATTTGTCATTTTTTCGTGTAAAATAGTATATGGACTTGCAGGAAAATTTCGGGAGATCCTGCATCATCATCATCATGAAAGGGGGAGGAGCCTATGGTCTTCAGCAGCATCAAATTTATTTTCGTGTTCCTTCCCATCTTTTTCCTGCTCTATCGGTATGCCCCGAAAGACGGCAAAAATCTGGTCTTACTCGCTGCCAGTCTGGTTTTCTACAGCATCGGGCTGTTAGATCTTGACAAAGAGCGGTCCCGGCTCTATCTGGCGATCTTCGTGCTGACCACGGTCTTCAATTTCATCATCGGGCAATTTATCGCCTCGTTCCGCAAAGCCGGAAAACTATGGCTCACGATCGGCATCGTGTTCAATTTCTGGTGGCTCCTGTTCTTCAAGTATACAAGATTCGCCATAGAAAATGTCAATGCGCTGTTCGGCACGGATCTGACAGTGAAAAATATCATCCTCCCCATTGGCATCAGCTTCTATACGTTCCAGAACGTTTCATATATTATAGATGTCTACCGGAAGAAAACGGCTGCTGAGACAAGCCTTCTCAACTACGGCGTCTACATCACCATGTTCCCGCAGCTCATCGCAGGACCCATCGTGACATATGACACCATTGCGAAACAGCTCCGGGACCGCAGCCATTCCGTACAGGCTGCCGTAAACGGTGCGAAAACGTTCATCATCGGTCTCGGCTATAAAGTACTCATCGCCAACCAACTCGGCGGTCTGTGGAGCGATCTTTCCATGATCGGATATGAGAGCATCTCGACGCCGCTCGCATGGCTCGGCATTCTTGCCTACACGTTCCAGATCTATTTTGACTTCATGGGCTACTCGTTCATGGCGATCGGGCTTGGGGAGATCATGGGTTTCACCATTCCGAAAAACTTCGATTATCCCTATCTTTCCGTCACGATGACAGAATTCTGGAGAAGATGGCACATCACCCTCGGGAGCTGGTTCAGGGAATATGTCTACATACCGCTCGGCGGGAACCGGCAGGGTACGGCGAAACTCGTCCGGAACTACCTCGTCGTATGGGGGCTGACAGGGCTCTGGCACGGGGCGAGTTGGAATTTCATCCTCTGGGGGCTTGTGCTGTTCGGGCTGATCATGCTCGAAAAATTTGTCATCGGCGATTTTCTCAACAAGCACCGTGTGATCGGACATCTGTACATGTTCCTCGTCATTCCCCTGACATGGCTCCTGTTCGCCATCACGGACTTCAGCAGTCTCGGACTGTATTTCGGCAGGCTCATCGGTCTGTCCGCTTCACCGGATGTGATCATATTCCCGAACGATTATGTAAAATACTGGGGGATCTACGGCAAATATTTCATCGCTGCCATCCTCTTCTCCACAAGGCTCCCCGGGATGATCTACGAGAAGGTAAAGCGTTCCCCCCTCTGTGCGGCAGCACTGCTTGTGGTCTTCGGGGCTGCGGTCTACTGCATGTACAAGGGATTGAATGATCCGTTCCTGTATTTCAGATTTTGATCCCCGCATGATCCGCCTGCAAAGGAGATTTCAGAATGAACAGATCCAATCAGATCCAATATACCGTTGCACTCCTGCTGATATGCCTTGTGGCAGCACCGTTTATCGTCAGCGGGATCTGGGGTGCCAGTGAGGATGTCCCCCGCCAGCCCACCGCCGATGTCACCCCTCCGGCAGTCAGCACATCTGCACCGCCCGCTTCCGCCGAGACGGACACACCGCCTGCTGCGGTGCCGACAGAAACGGTACCCGTCCCCACGGATGCCTCTGTCTCCCCCTCAGATACGATAGTACCCCCGTCCTCTGAAACGGTGACAGAGACGGTACCCGCCACCGAACTGATCCCGGTGACGACGGATGCCGGATCCTTTACAGCGGGGGATGTCTCCTATTTTGATGATGCACTGATCATCGGGGATTCCCGGACGGTCGGCATCAAAGAATACGGCACGCTGTCAAATGCGGACTTTTTCTGCAATGTCGGGATGATGGCATGCAGGATCGACGAGGTGACAGTGGACGGGAAAAATTTTGATCAGGCGATCAGTGCCAAGCAGTATGGCAAGGTCTATCTCATGCTCGGCGCAAATGAAGTGGGCTACGACCACCAGTATCTCTTTGCAAAGTACAAGGAGGTCGTGGAGCGCATCCGGGCGCATCAGCCGAATGCCATCTTGGTCTTGGAGGCAAACCTGCATGTCTCTGCCTCTGCGGAAACGGACACCCTGAACAACGAATCCCTCAACGAGGTCAACCGGATGATCGCAGGGCTTGCGGACAATCAGACGATCTTCTATCTCGACATCAATCAGGTGTATGACGATAGTACCGGCTGCCTTGCGGATGCCTATACATCTGACGGCGTTCACCCGCTTGCCAAGTACTACCGGCAATGGTGCGACTGGCTCTGCGCCAACACGCCGACCGGCAGCACGGCTGCATCATAGAATAACAGGACAGCGTAACGCATGCTCCCTGAAACAGCAAAGTCTGACTGTTTCAGGGAGCTTTTTACGGATCGCCTGCTTTTTCTTTCAAATTATTTTTATGAAATCATTTTTGTTAATTAGTTGACAAAGATTGCTTTTTGTTGTATAATAGAAGTGTAGGTACTTCCGGAGCGATTCCGGAGAGAGGGCACTGCCCTGCCGCAACAACTCTGAAAGGATGGATAAACATGGGTTTGACACTCACAGAAAAGATTCTCCGTGCCCATATCGTGGACGGAGAGCCGGTCAAGGGTCAGGAGGTCGGCATCCGCATCGACCAGACACTGACACAGGATGCCACCGGTACAATGGCATATCTTGAATTTGAGGCAATGGGCGTGCCACGTGTGCGCACCGAGCGAAGTGTGGCATACATTGATCACAACACCCTCCAGAACGGTTTTGAAAATGCCGATGATCACCGCTTTATCGGCTCTGTTGCCAAGAAGCACGGCATTTATTTCTCCCGTCCCGGCAATGGCATCTGCCATCAGGTACATCTCGAACGGTTCGGCATCCCGGGCAAGACGCTGATCGGCTCCGACAGCCATACCCCCACAGGCGGCGGCATCGGCATGATCGCCATCGGTGCGGGCGGTCTGGATGTGGCAGTTGCCATGGGCGGCGGTGCCTACTACATCACCTATCCGAAAGTCGTCAAGGTCAACCTGACCGGAAAGCTCTCCCCGTGGGTCGCTGCCAAGGATGTCATCTTAGAGGTGCTGAAACGGCTCTCTGTCAAGGGCGGCGTGGGCAAGGTCATTGAGTATGTCGGAGAGGGTGTAAAGACCCTGAGCGTGCCGGAACGTGCGACCATCACCAATATGGGCGCAGAACTCGGTGCGACCACCTCCATTTTCCCGTCCGATGAGATCACCAAGCAATTTCTGGAGGCACAGGGGCGTGGTGAGGTCTGGACGGAGCAGAAGGCGGATGACGATGCCGTCTATGACGAGGAGGTCAATATTGATCTCTCTGCCCTCGTGCCGCTCGCTGCCTGTCCGCATTCTCCGGACAATGTCAAGAGCGTCGCAGAGATCGGCAAGCTGAAGATCGATCAGGTCTGCATCGGCTCCTGCACGAATTCTTCCCTTCTCGACATGATGAAAGTCGCACACATCCTCAAGGGCAAGACCGTACATCCGGATGTGTCGCTCTCCATTGCCCCCGGCTCCAAGCAGGTACTGAACATGATGGCAGACATGGGACTGCTTTCCATCATGATCGACGCTGGCGCAAGGATCCTCGAAAGTGCCTGCGGTCCGTGCATCGGCATGGGACAAAGCCCGAATTCCGGCGGCATTTCCCTGCGTACCTTCAACCGCAACTTCCTCGGACGTTCCGGGACAAAGGACGGTCAGATCTATCTGGTATCTCCTGAACTGGCAGCCATCTCCGCTGTGACGGGGTATCTGACGGATCCGAGAGAGATCGGGGACATGCCCGACTTTGTACTGCCGGAGAAGTTTACTGTGCATGACAATATGATCGTACCGCCTGCATCCGAGGAGGAGGCAGACAGCGTGGAGATCCTCCGTGGTCCCAACATCAAGCCCTATCCGGCAACTGCACCGCTCGAGGAGACCATCACAGCACCGGTATCCCTCAAGGTCGAGGACAACATCACCACCGACCACATCATGCCCGCCGGTGCGAAGATCCTCCCGCTGCGTTCCAATATCCCCGCCATTTCCCAGTACTGCTTCACCGTATGTGATGAGAATTTCCCGACAAAGGCAAAGGCTCTGGGCAAGAGCATCATCGTCGGCGGTTCCAACTACGGACAAGGCTCCTCCCGTGAGCATGCAGCTCTCGCACCGCTGTATCTGGGCATCAAGGCAGTGCTTGTGAAATCCTTTGCACGGATCCACCGTGCCAATCTCATCAATGCCGGCATCCTGCCGCTGACCTTTGTCAACGAAGCCGATTATGACAGCATTTCTGCCGGGGATGTACTGAAACTTGCAAAAGTACGGGAGAAGGTCGCTGCCGGGGAGCAGCAGCTCACGGTGATCAACACCACGACCGGAAAGGAGATCCCGGTACTCTGCGAACTGACCGGACGGACGAAGGATATCATCCTTGCCGGTGGATTGCTGGACTATACACGGGAGAACCTGAAATAAACCGAACTGCCATGAATGGAGGATTATATTATGTTGGAAACAATGATGTCGATACAAGGAGAACTTGCCCGCCGGTACCGTTTCCGGTCGTGGAAAGATGTGGTACTGTTTATCGTACTGTGCATTCTGTATGCCATCGTCGACAATCTGATGGAAAAGTATGTACCTGCCATCAGTGAAAAAGTCCGGCGGGTGATCCTGTTTATCATCTTCCTGATCATCTGTCTTGTGGCATTGTTTGCCATCGGAGACTGACCGGGAGCTTGCACAGCAAGCCCGAAATTCCCGCATTTTCCCAGTTTCTGCCTGAAACCGTATATGTCATATCCGCCGTCCCAAGTGAGGCGGCAAAGGAGGAGTTACTATGGAAAAAATCAAAATGACCACCCCCCTCGTCGAAATGGACGGGGACGAGATGACCCGCATCCTGTGGCAGTGGATCAAGGAGATCCTCATCACGCCCTATGTGGAGCTGAACACGGAGTACTACGACCTCGGTCTGGAACACCGTGAGGAGACCAAAGATCAGGTGACTTTCGATTCCGCCGAGGCGACCAAAAAATACGGCGTCGCTGTCAAGTGTGCGACCATCACGCCGAACGCTGCCCGCATGCCGGAATACCACCTCAGCCAAATGTGGAAGTCCCCGAATGGCACGATCCGTGCCATTCTGGACGGCACCGTGTTCCGCACGCCCATCCTTGTGAATGGCATCCATCCGTACATTCCCACATGGACAAAGCCCATCACGATCGCCCGTCATGCTTACGGTGATGTGTACAAGAATACCGAAATGCAGGTCAAGGGCGGCGGCAAGGCGGAACTGGTCTTTACTGACAAGAACGGCAACGAAACACGCCAGCTCATCCATGAATTTGAGGGGGACGGCATCATCCAGGGACTGCACAACCGTGACGACAGCATCGCCGGATTTGCACATGCCTGCTTCCGCTATGCCCTCGATCAGAAGCAGGATCTCTGGTTCGCTACGAAGGATACCATCTCCAAGCAGTATGACCACAGGTTCAAGGATATTTTCCAAGAGATCTTTGATGCCGAGTACAAGGAGAAATTTGAGGCTGCCGGCATTGAATACTTCTATACGCTGATCGACGATGCCGTGGCTCGTGTGATCCGCTCGAACGGCGGCTACATCTGGGCATGCAAGAACTACGACGGCGACGTGATGAGCGACATGGTCTCCACCGCCTACGGTTCCCTTGCCATGATGACGTCCGTGCTTGTCTCCCCGACGGGTATCTATGAATATGAAGCTGCCCACGGCACCGTACAGCGGCATTATTACAAGTATCTCAAGGGTGAGGAAACGTCTACCAATTCCGTGGCGACCATCTTCGCATGGAGCGGCGCACTGCGCAAGCGTGGCGAACTGGATGACCTCCCGGCACTGGTGGACTATGCCGACAAGCTCGAAAAGGCGACCATCCAGACCATCGAGGATGGCGTCATGACGGGCGACCTGTATCTGCTGTCTACACTGGAAAATAAAAGAAAAGTCAATTCCCGTGAATTCCTTGAGGAGATCAACACGAGACTGGCTGCACTGCTGCAATAAGGGGTGTCGTGAGTCACATGGCAAAACAAGTCATTTCTACCCCCGTGATCCGGCGGCTCCCCAGATATTACCGTTTTCTGGGAGAGCTGGAACGTGAACATATCGAACGCATCTCCTCCCGGGAGCTGGCAATGCGCATGGGGCTTTCCGCCTCGCAGATCCGGCAGGATTTCAACTGTTTCGGCGGGTTCGGACAGCAGGGCTATGGCTATCATGTCAAGGAACTGCGGGAGATCATCGGCAATATTCTGGGCGTTCACTGCAAGACCGGCGTCATTCTCATCGGTGCGGGGAACCTCGGCAAGGCGATCGCATCGCATGTGGATTTCCGGAAGCGTGGATGTGAGCTGATCGGCGTTTTTGACAACAATCCGCTGATACAGGGCACGTCTACGGCGGATCTGCCCATCATGCCGATGGAATCACTGGACAATTTCTGCAAACAGCACCATCCGCAGGTCGCTGTGCTGTGTATCCCGAAAGATGCCGCACAGCAGCTTGCCGAACAGCTCATCTCGCTGGGCATCAACGGATTTTGGAATTTCAGTCATTTTGATCTGCGCATCACCAATCCGGATGTCATTGTGGAAAATGTACATCTTGGCGACAGTCTGCTGACGCTTGCCTACTGCATGCACCGGCATGAAAACGAATGAGCATCACAAAAAATTCCCCCTTTCCATGCAGGAAAGGGGGATTTTTTTCGGGGTCTCACCAATGGCAAACGAGAACACCCCCGGCATCACGCCGGGGGTGAAACTCAAACCACATGAAAACTACTTAGGAGAATATTCTCTTAAATTAGTCCTTCTTCTTAGCAACGAATGCTACGCCGCCGAGAACTGCAACAGCTGCTGCTGCGCCTGCGATCGGCAGAACATCGGAAGAACCTGTGGGCGGTGCGCCTGTGCTGTCATCCTTGCTGTCAGCCGGTGCCTCAGAAGACGGCTCCTCCTCAGAAGACGGCTCCTCAGAAGGTGCTTCTGTCGGAGCTTCAGTCGGAGCCTCAGGCTCAGCGATCTTTACAAAACCATTCTGCATGAAGAAAGCCTGCTTCTCCTGACCATTGTCAGTAGACTTCTCAAAGAACATGGTAGAAGGTGCGCCATTTGCAGCAGCAGTACCAACTTCCTCGAAGTTTACTTCGTAAACATCGCCCTCAGCAGCAGTCTCCGGCAGAGTCAGCTCAATAACGATCATACCAGCCAGATCTTTATTGTTCTCAGCAGATGCCCATGTTGCCCAGTTCATGTTCGGGTTGTCGCTGTTCGGGTTGATGGTCAGACCACCGGAAACAGCATCATAACCAGCGTCGATTGCCTTGATCGGATCGTTGATGATCTGGAAAGATGCAACATTGTCACCTACAGTGAAACCATACTCGATAGCATTCAGACCAGGGTTTGTGGTAAGGGTCACATAGATCGGAACCTTGTAGCCAGCTTCCTTGACCTCGTCCAGAGTCATGGTTACCTGTGTCATCTTGATAGCAACAGTAGCGTCAGCTTCGCTGTCAACTCTCAGAGTAGTTACTTCCTCACCAGCTCCGCCAGTGGACTCCTCAGCACCTGTAGACTCCTCGGCACCAGTAGACTCGTCACCAGTGGACTCTTCGCCGCCAGTGGACTCGTCACCAGTAGACTCTTCGCCACCAGTGGACTCGTCACCAGTAGACTCGTCACCTGTAACTTCACTATCAGCTACAGAAGAACCGTCAGCTGCTACATCAGCAGAATTCCCATCAGCGAAAGTCGGAACAGCAGTCATGCAAGCAACTACAGACAGAGCTGCTACAGAAGCCAGAAGCTTCTTCAGATCAAATTTCTTCATTTTCAATCTTGTCCTTTCAAAAATAGATTTATATGCAGGTGCCGCTTGCGGTGCGGCACCGTACACGCTTAGGGGTTCGGCGGACTTACTTGATCAGTCCAGCCTTCTTTGCGATCTTCTCGGAGTATTCCGGATAGGGTGCGCTCAGAACTTCAGGGATCCAGTCGCACTTACCGTTTGCACCGTAGATTGCGGCATACCTCAAGATCGCTGCTGCATCGGATGCATTCAGCTCAACGGCATGGGTCTTGGACTCAGCGTCAACATCTGCAAGGAAGTATACGAAGTTCTCCAGATCAGCATCCTCAGCGATGGAAGCCTTACCATTTGCACCATACTCAGCTGCATACTGCAGTACGAGTGCTGCGTCAGTTGCGTTTGCAAGACCGTCGAGGTTTGCGTCACCCTTAACGCCGATATACACATCGACCTTGTTGCTGGTGACCAGAACGCCCTCATAGAAGACATTCAGAGTTGTTGCTGTATACGCATTCTTCTTGTTGAAGACGCCAGCAGGATTCAGAGTTGCATCCGATGTATTGCCAATGCCGAATGTAAACTTCGTTACATCCACATTAACAGTCTCCTCGCCATTCTCTGTATTGACAACAGCGGTAGCGGACTTGATCAGGTCAGCGGGGTCAAATGCATTGGTGTCATGAGAGAAGTAGAAAGCAGTGTCAGTATTCACATTGAGTGTGATGTTCTCTGCCTTAACTACGCCATACTCAGGCTCCGTCGTGTCAGAAGGCTCAGTGTCCTCGGTCGTATCGGAAGGCTCTGTGTCCTCGGTCGTATCGGAAGGCTCAGTGTCTTCAGTTGTGTCAGAAGGCTCAGTGTCTTCAGTTGTGTCAGAAGGCTCAGTGTCCTCAGTTGTATCGGAAGGCTCGGTCTCCTCAGTTGTATCGGAAGGCTCGGTCTCCTCAGTTGTATCGGAAGGCTCAGTCTCCTCAGTTGTGTCAGAAGGCTCGGTCTCCTCAGTTGTATCGGAAGGCTCGGTCTCCTCGGTCGTGTCAGAAGGCTCAGTCTCCTCAGTTGTATCGGAAGGCTCAGTTTCCTCTGTTGTATCGGAAGGCTCAGTTTCCTCTGTTGTATCGGAAGGCTCAGTCTCCTCAGTTGTATCAGAAGGCTCAGTTTCCTCGGTCGTCTCGGTAGGCTCTGTGGACTCAGTGGTCTCAACGTCCTCTACAACGACCCAGATCACTCTCTCTACATCGAGGTCAGCAGTACCAGCAAGTCCACTAACCTGTGCAGCACCCTCAGCCTTGATATACTTGTAAGTTGCAACGTCTACGATCTCGAGACCCTGCTCCTCCAGCTTTGCGCCGAGCTGATCCTCGAAGTATGCAAGGTAGGTTGCCTTGTCTGTGTCAGACAGATCGTCAGCTACGAAGCCGTCAACTGTAGCAATACCCTTTCTGTCACCAGTGTTGATGTCAGCAGTGATATACTTCATCTGCTTTGCAACATCACCGATGTTGGCAGCAGTGATATCGATCGTATAGTTCTCGATACCATTGCTCAGCTGCTTGATCACATTGTCAACGAGCTTGCCAGCTGCGCTGTTTACAGCGGTGTCAACGGTAGACGGGAAGAATCCGCCCAGTGTAGCAGAACGCTTTGTCAGACCCTTGTCGAGTGCGGTGAGCAGCTCGTCCATAGAGTCAACTTCGTAGGACTTGTTGACAGTGCTGTCGAGGATCTCAGCCTTCTCCTTAGCTCTGTCGAGCTTGTCAGTGTAAGCCTTGATCGCATTGTCGATCTCAGTAGCCGCAAGCTTCTCTGCTTCCTTGACCATAGCATCAGCATCTGCAAGCTGCTGTTCAGCATCTGCAAGCTGCTGTTTAGCCTTTGCAAGCTCCCGCTCAGCGTTTGCAAGTTCGCCCTCAGCTGCAGTTACATCTGCCAAAGCATCTGCATACTCCTTGCTGGTCTTATCCGGGATATCCTCCAGCTGAGCCTGTGCCTTTGCCAGATCACCCTTTTTAGTTTCCAGTGTATCCTCTGCATCGCCAAGCTGAACCTTTGCATCATCGAGCTTACCGTATGCAGTATTGCGCTCGATTTCATACTCGGCTTTCAGTCTGTTTACTTCACCCAGAACGCCCTCTTTGGTCTCTGCGATCTTCTTGTCTGCATAATCAAAGAGTGCTTCCTCGGTCGTAACTTCCTTGCCATCCAGCTCAATCGTAGCTGTGAACGGAACTGTTGTATCGCCTGCCAAGCCCTCAGTGTCGATGGTCAGCGTTACATCTGCATCAAGAGATGTTTTAATATTATCTGCATTGAATCGCTTAGCTACGTCTTCATACTCAGCTTCGAGCTTCGACTGAACTCTTTTAACCGCTGTCGCAGCGTAGTCGTAACCCGTTACATTGATGTTGATCGTGATCTTGTCGGATGTAACGTTAGCAACAGCTTTGCTGCTATCATCCTTGAGCATTTCGCAGAGAGCGTCTGCATACCACGACTTGCTGGCTGCCAGTGTGTCAACAAGAGATGTCTTGTCGAGGTCGATGGTCGTATCGTCCATGCCAGCCAGCGCATTTGCCAGCTTCTCGTTCCATGCACCCTTCTGTGCATATACTGTGTCGTACAGCTTGCCAGCACCAGCAACTTCTTCCTGCAGACCTGCGGGGATGGTGATGTCAGAAACTGCGATATCTTCTACTACAGCCTCCACATCCAGCAGAGAATTCAGGTCAATAACGCTTCCCTTTTCATCGCCATCGGCAGCAAATGTGCCGAAAGCAGCAGTCTGCGTCAGAGCAACCGGTACAGAAAGTGCAGCAGCCATGATCCTTGTCAGAAATGACTTCTTCATTGTTCGATTACCTCTCTCTTCCAATTTTGATATTAGTATTGATGATCTTCGCCGGCTGCATCCTCGGCAGAGCCGGGCATGACACAAACTGCCTTATGTACACGCCAGCACCCGGACGGATCTCCGAACGCACAGGACAGCATACGCCGCCCGGTAACGTTTCATAATCATATTTTAGCACATATTTTTGAGATTGTCAACACCCCATTCCCTTTTTCTTTTAAAAAATTGTATGAACATTTCTCAACGTTTTGTCTGTTTTGCACAAAGGCACAGCGTGATTTTTCCAATTATGACGAAGAAATACGATCAAGGAAACATTTCCCCTTTTGTATTTCCGGAAATGACAGACAGAGCCGGCATGATCTTCCGGCTCTGGACATGTGCAATTGGTGCTGTCAGTCTGTCGTCTGCTGTGCTTCCTGCAGTTTCAGATCAACGCTGAGGGTCTCGCCGCTGCGGTACAGTTTGAGTTTCACGGTATCCCCGGCATTGTGCTTGTTCTTGATCTCGTTCAGCTCATCCCATGTGCTGATGTCGGTACCATCTATAGAGGTAATGATGTCGCCCTGCCGGATGCCGGCTTCATCGGCGGCACTTTCCTTCTCCACCGCATAGACATACACGCCCTGCGGGATGCCGAAACGCTCCGAATCGGACTCTGTGACATTCTGTCCGGTGATGCCGATCTGCGGTCTGCCGGTGACATAGCCGTTTTTGATCAGGCTGTCGATGATGTCACGGGCACTGCTGATCGGGATGGCAAAGCCAAGTCCCTCGACGCTGGCGGAGCCGTAACTGGAACTCATCTTGGCGGAATTGATGCCGATGACCTGCCCATAGCCATTGAGCAGCGGTCCGCCGGAGTTGCCGCTGTTGATGGCGGCATCCGTCTGGATGAGGGTCATTTCACGGTCGTCGATCGTCACTTCCCGGTTCAGGGCGGAGACGATCCCGCAGGTAGTCGTGCCAAACAGCTCAAATCCGAGCGGGTTGCCGATGGCAACGACCAACTCCCCGACAGCAAGCTTGTCACTGTCGCCGAATTCTGCCGGTGTCAGCCCGGTGGCATCGATCTTCAGGACGGCAAGATCCGTCTGGATATCATAGCCGACGATCTGGGCATCGTACTCTGTTTCGTTCTCATCGCCGATGACCACGCTGACGCTGACGGCTTCTCCCGCATCATACTCGGATTCATTATCATAAATACAGTGCGCATTGGTGATGACATAGCCGTCCTCGCTCATGATGATGCCGGTGCCGGTGCCGGTGAACTGCCGTTTCTGTCCGTCGTCATTGCCATAGAAATTGAAGCCCCAGTAGCTGTATCCGCTGCTGCCGGATTCCGCTTCAAACACGGAACTGATGCCGACCACGGAGGGCAGTGCTTTTTCGACGATCTGGGGAATGGTGAGCGCATCCTCCGGTGCTGCCTGCGACACCCATGTCGGCAGTGTGCCGGAAGAAGTCGTTCCCTTGGTCTCTGTGGTATCATTTTCCGTCTCGGTGGTATCCGCTGCCGTTTCCTCGACATTGTTCACAGAAAGGGCAGGTCTGCCGCCGGTATTTTTTTCCTGCTCCCCTATCATGCCGCCGCCGAGATGCTTATACAGCTCCACAGAGGAAACAGAGACCACCGCACAGGCGGCAAGTGCAGCAATGACTTTCAGTGCTGTCTTTCCGTGAGACTTCTTCGGTGCAGGCTGCTGCGAAGCAGGATCGGAATAGATGTTCACATAACTATTCTCCCCGGAATATCCGTTATTATTGGGATCCTGTTCCTGGAAACCGGGCTGATAATCGTAACGATTCTGATCAAACATAGAAAAACACCCTTTCTTGAAATTCATGGCATCCCTTGATCAGGAGGTCTTTTTGGTTTACAAGTATTATTATACTCCGGTTTGTGATAGTTTTATGATAGTCAAAAAAAAACAAATAAAAAACGGGGTTAAAAAAAGTGACCGCTTTCCGAAAGGAAAGCGGTCTCGATGCTCATTCCTGCTCTGTTGTGTCGGCGGTCTCCTGCTCCTGGCGTTCGAGCGTTACCGTGTAGGATCCCGTCGCCCACAGGCGGTCTTTCTGGTAGAAGGAAATGCTGGAATTCCAGATGAAGGATGCACTGTCCTGATCGGCATTGTAGCTGCGCAGGTCAACGGTGATGATGATGTCATCCGCCGTGAGGGAGGCAAGCTGTTCCTCCGATCCGATAACGGTGATCTCCAGCTGCCGTGTGACGAGGGAGAAGTCATAATTTACCGGCGCATTGATCACGGAGATATTGTCGCTGCTGACTGTGAAATTCTTCTTGGCAAGTCCTGTATTATCCAGTGTCAGCGTGACTTCCTGAATGCCGCTGAGGTTGATGAGATCTTCCTCGGCACTGATCTTGAGCTTTGCAGAATAATCAAGGTCGATGTCGCTCAGACGCACGACATCCTCCACCGCCCAGTCCTCATTGGCAAAATTGGCACCGGTACGGGATGCGAGGGTGATGGTCTCCTCCGACAGGCTCAGCCGCTCCCGCAGCCAGTCCTGATCAAAATTGGAGGGACAGCCGATCAGATTATACGTCAGCGGCAACGTCTTCTGCGTCAGTACCGGGATGCTGATCTGGAAATTCGTAGTGGGGATATCAAGCCCCTCGCTGTCGACCAGTGAACCGTTCTCGGTGTAGAGCTTCACCTGATTGGTGTACCCCTGATAGGAGCTGTCGAGTTCCATGGATCTGTCATAATAGGCAGAGACTTTCCCGATGGCATCGAGCTGTGCGGCAGGACCCGTAATGTCGATCGTAGCCGGTTCACAGACGACCTCGTCAGAATTGAGGATATGTCCGCTTGCCACCTTGATGTTCGGAAGATCCGCCGTGACATTGAACGTCCGTGTTTCGATCTTGTCGAGTTTCACCTTGGCAGTGGCAGGGACGATCTTATCCACCTGAAAGGTGATGCCGTTATTTGCCTGTACATTTAAGTTGAGGTCATACTCCCCTGCCGAGTTGATATTTTCCAGCTCCGCATAGACGACCAGATCTTCTTCCGTCAGTCTGCCGACCTGGGAACGGTTGCCGACAAGCTCCACATTCACAGTTTCCACATCGCAGGATACCACGCTCAGCCCGCTTGCCTGTGCGGCGGTGCCGGTGAGATCGATCTGCAGGGGGAGCTGATAGAAGCGCACGGGGGTGCTGGGATAGACATTGATGGAAATGGTGAACCAGATCACCAGCGCAAACAGCACGGAAAGCAGTGCCGTAGCGGGTTTGCTGCTGAAAAAAGACGACAGCACATTGCCAAGCTCATGGATCTTTTTCATCTGGTGCCACATCCTCCCTTGCATGGTGTCTGGATATCAAGCGCAGCTTGCTCTCGTTCTGCTTCGGGATCAGACGCTCCGTCAGCAGGTGACTGAGCTTTTCACGGGTATAATTGCGTGTGAGTGTGCCATTTTCTGCCACAGAGATCTGCCCCGTCTCCTCGGAGACCACAATAACGATGGCATCGGAATTCTCACTCATGCCGATGGCGGCACGGTGACGGGAGCCGAGTTTCTTGTTGATCAGCTCCTCCTTCTGGGGCTTGGGCAGGAAGCAGGCGGCAGCAAGGATCATGCCGTCACGCATAATGACGGCACCGTCATGGAGCGGGGTCTTGGGATAGAAAATATTGCCGAACAGCTCTTTGCTGGGGGTCGCATTGAGGATCGTGCCGTTCTCGATCTGTTCACCGAGCCTCGTTTTCTGCTCGATGACGATGAGTGCGCCGGTGCAGGTGGAACTCAGCTCCACACAGGCATCGCAGATCTCCTCGATGGCAGGTGTCCAGCGTGCGGCTGCCTCATCACTGGAACCGACCAGACGCAGCGCATGCAGACCGAACTGGGAATGTCCGAGTTTTTCCACGGCACGGCGCACTTCCGGCTGGAAGATGACGAGGATGGCGATAATACCGATATCGAACAGCCGCTCCAACAGGTAGGTAATGGCGTTGAGCGTGAAGATCTTGCCGAGAACATAGACAATGACCAGAAAGAAAATGCCCTTGATGAGCTGCCCTGCCCTTGTCTCCCGCATGAATTTGATGAAGTAATATATAATGTAAGAGAGCAGCGCAATGTCGAGAAAGTCCAGCGGCACCATCGTGCGGAGGACGCTGAGGAGGGACTCCCACATATCCCGTAACGTCGTCAGAAAAGGCATTGTCTCACTTCCTTTGGCACCCGGTGCTGACCGGGCAGTATCAGATCTCCCGGCAGCTCCCGGGCAGACCCGTCTTATACTATCATACCACAGTTTGCAGCATTTTGCAAGGGGGTTTGCAAGAAAATTTTAAGAAGCCGTGTCTTTCAGGAAACACGACGGCGCAAAAATATGCCCGCTCCTGCCGCAGCCGACATGACAGGCGGCACGCTCCGCATGCCCTTGACATTTCCATCATTTTGTAGTATAATAGACAATGGAACATCAGATTCCGATTTTATGTACTGGAGGAACGATACGATGACAATTACCTGTCTTGATCTGGAAGGTGTGCTCGTCCCGGAGATCTGGATCGCTTTTGCAGAGGCAAGCGGCATCCCGGAGCTGCGCAGAACCACTCGTGATGAACCGGATTACAATAAACTGATGGAATACCGCATCTCTATCCTGCATGAGCATGGACTCGGTCTGAAAGAGATCCGGGAAACGATCGCAAAGATCGACCCCATGCCGGGTGCGAAGGAATTTCTCGATGCCCTGCGTGAGATCGGTCAGGTCATCATCCTGAGCGATACGTTCACACAGTTTGCTGCGCCCCTGATGAAGAAGCTCGGCTATCCCACGATCTTCTGCAACACGCTCGAGGTTGCCCCGGACGGCACCATCACCGGCTACCGGATGCGCTGCCCGCAGTCCAAACTCGCCACGGTAAAGGCTCTGCAGTCGGTGGGTTTCGAGACCATCGCCGCCGGCGACAGCTTCAATGACCTCGGTATGATCCAAGCAAGCAAGGCGGGCTTCCTGTTCCGCAGCACGCCCCAGATCAAGGCAGATCACCCGGAGCTGCCCGCATTTGAGACATACGAGGAGCTGCTTGACGGCATCAGGGCAGTCCTCTGAGTACGGCGGCAGGAGTAGGAGAAAGTCAATGGAAGAACATATCTGCGGACAGTGCGCCCACCATCAGCGGCTGATCGATTCGCTGATGCAGAGCATGCCGGATCCCCGGATCCTCGGTGCTGTTGCGGATCTGCTCGGTCTGTTCGGGGATACGACAAGGGTGCGCATCCTCTTTGAACTGCTTGATACGGAACTATGTGTCGGTGAGATCGCAGAACGCCTCGGCATGACATCTTCTGCGATCTCGCATCAACTGCGGATCCTCAGACAGGGACGTCTGGTGCGCAGCCGCAAAGAGGGGAAAACGGTGTACTACTCTTTAGCGGATGCCCATGTGAAAACGATCCTTTACCATGCGCTCGAGCATGTGACGGAATAGACCGCAGGACAGCTAAAACTGATAGGAGGCTGAGTTACGTTGAAAAGGAACCGGTATGCTGCCGGCGCATTGCTGGCTTGCTGTCTGCTGCTCACTTCCGTGGGATGCAATGGCAGCGGTAACCAATACAAACAGATGGACTCCGAGACCCGTGAAAAGATCATGCAGCTCGCCAAGGAGGATGCACGTCTGACCGGAGAGCTGGAAAACAAGACCATCAAATGGCTCTCTGACTGGAACATCGACGCCGACCCCACCGGCAAAAGCACGCCGCCTGAGCTTGCGATCTTTCAGGACAGATACGGCGGCAAGATCGAGTACTATCAGTGTACCTATGAGGAAAGATATACACAGCTTGCCAATTACATCAAAAGCGATGAGGGCATCGACTTTTTCTACGGCGGCAATTTCGATGCATTCCCCAAGGGGGCTATCCGCAGCATGTTCGTCCCCTATGACGAGTATATCGACCTCGACAATGAACTGTGGTCGGATGTCAAGGCGATCAATGATTCCCTCGTCTGGAAAGGGCAGCATTACATGGCAGTCGTGGAAATGACGGGCGATAACTGCGTCGTGGTCTATAACCGTGACACCATGCAGGAAATGGGATTTGAGGATCCGGCAGAGCTGTACCGCAACGATGAGTGGACATGGGATGTCTTTGAAAAAATGCTGGAAAAATTTGTGGACATCGAAAATGACCGCTACGGTCTGGACGGCTGGTGGTTCGAGTCCGGTCTGTCGGCGACGACGGGCGTCCCCTATATCGGCATGCAGGACGGTGCTTTGGTCAGCAATCTTGCAGATCCCGGCATTGAGCGAGTGCAGAATTTCATGTACGATCTGAACACCAAGGGACTGGTCGCCATCGGTGTCGGGGACTTCGGATGGACGGACAAGCCCGAGTACATCGGCGAGGGCAAGGAGCTGTTCTATCCCGTCGGGCTATGGAAGATGTACACTGCCAAGAATCAGGTGGATGAAAAAACCAAGAAAGACACCGGCTGGGCAGGTCTGTTCGGCGAAAACTGCATGTTCGTGCCGATGCCCCGTGATCCCGATGCCGGCGAGTACTACGTCCCCGCCAGCATGAACTCCTATCTGTTCGTCAAGGGCGGACACAATCCGGAGGGCGTGGCATGCTTCCTCAACTGCAAGCGGCTGATGATGCTCAATGAGGACATCGCCGCACTCGGCGACCAGCAATTCCGCTCCGACTATTCGTGGTCTGAGGAAATGATCGAGATGAAAAACAGCATGAACACGCTGGCAACGGAACATCCGTTCATTGACTTCAAGGACGGTGTCAGCACAGATCTGCATGACCTGCTCGACAGCGGGGAAACGGGCGTGCGGGCTGCCGGGAAAGGCGTGCCGTGGAATGAGACTTTTGCTGCCATCCGGGAACCGGTACAGGCAATGATCGACGAGGCAAACCAGAGCTGATGAGCGGTCTGCACATTTCGAGAGTTACATTTTGTATACAAATTTGAAATGTTCACAAAATAGACTTGAATTCACTCTTGACCTATGCTATAATAAAATGTAAATGGATATTGTGGAGGCGTATCTCTATGAGAAGGATTCTGGTAACAGGCGGCTGCGGGCTGATCGGCGATCATGTCTGCTCCGGCTTTCTGAAAAAAGGCTGTGAGGTCGTTGCCATCGACCGGCAGAGCAGCGATTATAATATGGAAAAGGAAAATTTTACCTTTTACGAAGCAAAGCCCTCGGACAAGGGCAAGTATGCCGATGTGTTCGAGAAACACCAGTTTGATACCGTGATCCATCTTGCCTGCACAGCGGACAATGATCTGGGGCATATGATCACAGATGCCGAGATCAAGGAGAACGAGCAGTGCAATGCGTTTATCTACCGTTTTGCCATCGCCCACGATGTTCAGCAGTTCATTCTGATCAGTACCACGCATGTCTACCAGATGCCCAAGACCCGTGAGCCGCTGCGTGAGGATGATTTTGTCAAGCCGACGACGAATTACGCCAAGCTGAAATACGACTCCGAGCAGACCATGATCAAGGACATCGGACGTGCCAAGGGAATGATGGTGGCGATCGTCCGCCTTGCGCCCGTGTACACAAAGGATTTTTCCGCCAATCTTGAGGCAAAGATCACAGACCCGAAAGACAATACGAAATTTGTTTACCGGACGGGTGAGTACGGGTTCCATTTCTGCTGTGTACATAATCTGGTGGATTTTCTCATCACCTTTGTACAGACAGCCGATGACCACAGCTACAGCGGCACCTATAACGTTGCTGACAAAAATCTGACAATGGCTTCTGAGATCATCGAGTACATGAAAGAAAATCACCGTATCGGCGTTGTGCTGCAGCGCAATCCCCCGAACACGAGTCTGAAGATGATCAAGAATCTGATCGAGAACAAGGATATGAAAGTCAACTACCGATTCCTCGATTTCACCCGGATCCTTACCAACAATATGTTCGATATCAACAAGGCATCGAAATACTGTTCTTTCCGTTGGACGGTGAAGAATACGAAGTAAAGTTAAGAAGCACCTGCAATTTTATGCAGGTGCTTCCTTTTTTTAGAACAGGGAGTGTTCGGGGCATTTGCCCTACCCCCCGACCCCCTTCCCTGAAGGGAAGGGGGCGATATGGCAGGGGCTGCGCCCCTGCCAAAAAAGCC
>CANQYC010000012.1 GCA_947627945.1 uncultured Clostridia bacterium | reverse complement strand
CATGTGATAGAGAGCTATGCAAGGCAGCTTGCGGGCGGCTATGATACGGATGATATGGTGCAGGAGGGGCTGATCGCTCTGCTGCGGGCGGCTGCCCGCTATGATGCCGCACAGGGGGCTTCCTTTTCCACATTTGCAAGGATCTGCATCCTCAATCAGATGCGCAGCTTTCTGCGCAGGGAGCAGAGGGCAGCACCCCCTGCGGAGGATCTGGTCAGGACCATGGAGGAACAGGGAGATCTGGTCGATCCCGATACCCCGGAGAGCATTCTGCTCGAAAAGGAAGAATATGACCGCTGCCGGATGCAGGTGATGGCAATGCTGTCAGACCGGGAGTGGGAGATCCTGCAATGCATCATGGAGGGTGCGTCCTATGCACAGACGGCACAGCGGCTCCAGATCAGCCAGAAATCCGTGGACAATGCCATGCAGAGAATACGCAGAAAAATGCGTGCCGTGCGAAGTACGGATTACTTCGGATAATTTCAGCATCGTTGTCCCATACTACGGATGTATCCGGAAACGGTACGCCGGGATGGGTGCGATATAAGGGCTTGTAGCTTAATCAGAGCGTTGTTTCATCTATTTTTTGTCAGAGACAAATCATATATGGTCAAAGGTGGCGGTTTTACTCCGTCCGTAGTCCGAAACAAAATTCTCAAAGTGAGGTAAAGAAACATGTACGAAGACAAGACATTAGTATGCAAGGATTGCGGGGAGGAGTTCGTTTTCACTGCCGGTGAGCAGGAATTCTACGCAGAAAAAGGTTTTGAGCATGAGCCGCAGAGATGCCGCAATTGCCGTGCTGCCAGAAAAGGTGCTGCAAGGGCTCCGAGAGAGATGTTCACGGCTGTCTGCGCCGGCTGCGGCGGCGAGGCTCGTGTACCCTTCCAGCCCCGTGAGGACAGACCGGTATATTGCAGCGAGTGCTTTGCCAGAATGCGTGAGGAGTAAGGCAGGAAGATCATAATGACCATCAGGGGGCACAGCGGTATGCTGTGCTTCCTGTGACGTGGATGTGCCGCTTTGGCGTCAGAACGGGAGGTGAGAGATATGGTCGTTACAAAGGATACTATCATCGGGGATATTCTTGATGAGGATTTTGATGCTGCACCGTATTTTCTGGATATGGGCATGCATTGTCTGGGGTGTCCGGCATCCCGGGGCGAGACGATCGCAGAGGCATGCATGGTACACGGTGTCGAGCCGGACGAGCTGGTCAATAAGCTCAATGCATTTTTTGAAAAGAAGTAAGAAAGCGGGGCTGCGGAGCAAACGCAGCCCTCTGTTTATGTAGGTGAGACATGTTGAACGCACGACTTCTGATATGTGCCGGGATGATCCGGCAGGGGGCACATGTCTGCGATGTGGGGACGGATCATGCCCTGCTGCCGGTGTATCTGCTCGAGCAGGGGATCGCCGCAGAGGTCATCGCCTCTGACATCGGCGAGGGACCGCTGCACGCTGCCCGGCAGACCATCGAACGGCACGGTCTGCACATCCGCACCATTTTGTCAGACGGCTTGCAGCAGATCCCGCCGGAGGGGCTGACGGATATCGTGATCGCCGGTATGGGCGGGGAGACGATCATCCATATTCTGGAGCATTGTCCGTTTTCACTGGCGGATATTTCACTCGTGCTACAGCCGATGACCAAGGCAGAGCTGCTGCGGGAGTGGCTGTATCTCCACGGATATGAGATCCGGGAGGAACAGTGCGCCCGGGAGGGACAGTTTTTGTATACGGTGATGCGGGTCGGCTATACCGGGCAGCGGCAGCAGCCGGATCTGCTGACCTGCTGCCTTGGGAAAATGAAGCTGACACAGCCGGATTGCCGTGCCTATGCCGAACGGCAGTACCGCAAACTCTGCCGGGCAAGAGACGGCAGACAGCATGCCGGACAGGCTTGTGAGGATCTGACGGCAGCCATAGAGGTGATCGCCGCAGCACTGGGAGGTATACAATGAACGTACAGGATATTTACATGGCAATGGATCGCATTGCCCCCTTTTCCACGCAGGAGCCGTGGGACAATTCCGGCTTGCTGGTCGGTTCACCGCAGTGTCCGGCGTCCCGGGTACTGGTGACACTCGATATTTCCGTGGATGCCGTGGAGGCAGCACATCAGCAGGGATGTGATGTGATCGTGTCCCATCATCCGGTGATCTTTTCGCCGCTGAAACGCCTTGCCTGCGAAAGCCCCGTGTACAGGCTGGCGAAATATGGCATTGCTGCGATATGCAGCCATACCCCCTTGGATATTGCCGAGGGCGGGATCAATGACAGCATCGTATCCCGTCTGCGGACAAAACTCGATGCGGCAGCGGAAACAGAACTGCTCGATGCTGCGGGCTGCGGGCGGATCCTGACACTGCGGGAGCCGGTCGATGCACAGGCGGTCGCCGCCGCTGCAAAGGCAGTGCTGCACTGTCCGGTCATCCGCTGTTTCCGGAGCGAAACACCAGTCCGGCGGCTTGGTATCTGTTCTGGTTCCGGTGCGTCCATGCTCGAGGAGACAGCGGGACGCTGCGATGCCCTGCTGACCGGGGATGTCAAGCATGACCGCTGGTACAAGGCACAGGAACTGGGCATGAGCCTGATCGACTGCGGGCATTACTGGACGGAGGTGCTGATGGTGGAGGATGTGGCAGCACGTCTGAAAGAAGCACTGCCGCCGCTCGAAGTCGTGACATTCCGGCAGGACAATATGGTACAGTATCTCTGACAGGAGGAAACTATGGCATTTGACGGTGCATTTTTATATGCGGTAAAGCGTGAGATCGAACCGCTGACCGGTACCCGTGTGGATAAGATACATCAGCCGTCCCGGGATGAGCTGGTGCTGCATCTGCGGGGCTATGACGGTGTGTCACGCCTGCTCATCAGTACGGCGGGGGACAGCGCACGCCTGCATCTGACGACACAGAACATCGACAATCCGGCGGTGCCGCCCATGTTCTGTATGCTTCTGCGGAAGCATCTGGGCGGCGGCAAGCTGACCGCCGTGCGTCAGGACGGACTGGAACGGATCCTCTTTCTGGATTTTGCATGTGTCAATGAGCTGGGCGACCGGGTGCAGCTCACGCTGGCATGCGAGGTAATGGGACGATATTCCAACTGCATCCTCATTGGGAACGACGGAAAGGTCATCGACAGTCTCCGCCGCAATGCGGATGTGACACGGGAGCGTGTGCTGCTGCCGGGCTTTCCGTATGAGATGCCGCATCGGAGCAGGCGGCTGAATTTTCTGGAGACGGAGGATGACACCATATGCAGCGCACTGCTGCTCGCACCGGAACAGCGTCTCGATAAGGCACTGGTGAGCCTGTTCGAGGGCGTTTCCCCGCTCCTTGCACGGGAATGGGCATATTATGTGAGCCGTGAGCCGCTCATGAGCCGTCAGCTCACAAAGGATCAGCAGGAACGGCTGCTGTTCATCCTGCACCGGACGGCGGAGATGCTGCAAAACGGCACCTGTCAGTTCCACATCCTGCAAACGCCGGAGGGAGAGCTGAAAGATTACTGTTTCCTGCGTCCGGCGCAGTACGGCACGCTCATGACCGTATGCCCGATGCCGGATGCAAGCACCACGCTCGATGAATTCTATGCGCAGCGTGATCTGCGTGCAAGGATGCGGCAGCGGGCAAATGACCTGTTCAAACTCCTCATGAACCGGCTTGACCGGGTGGCACGGCGGATAGACAACCAGCGCACAGAGCTGTCACAGACGGCGCAGATGGAGCAGAACAAACTCTATGGGGATCTGCTCTCTGCCAATCTGTACCGCCTGCAAAAGGGGGATACCGCTGCGGTGCTGGAAAATTTCTATGATGCTGACTGCCCGCAGATCCGTATCCCGATGCGGAGCGAACTGACCCCGGCACAGAATGCACAGCGGTATTATACCCTGTACCGGAAAGCTGCCACCGCAAAGGAGAAGCTCGCCGAGCAGATCGCACAGGGTGAGCAGGAATATGCCTATCTTGAGAGCGTATTTGATGTCCTGAGCCGGGCAGAGACGGAGACGGAACTGCTGCTGCTGCGGGAGGAACTGGTGCAGCAGGGGTATCTGCGGAGCCGTATGAAACAGAAGCCCCCGAAGCAGACGCCGCCCATGCTGTACCGCACTTCGGAGGGATTTCCGGTGCTGGTCGGCAGGAACAACCGCCAGAATGACCAGCTGACACTGAAGCAGGCGGCACGCTCCGACATCTGGCTGCATACACAGAACATTCCCGGATCGCATGTCATTCTCGTAACAGATGGACAGGAGCCGGGGGAGGCATCCCTGCGGGAGGCGGCAGTGCTTGCGGCATACCACAGCCATGCCAGAGATTCTGCTCAGGTGCCGGTGGACTATACACGGGTGCGCTATGTCCACAAGCCCAATGGTGCCAAGCCGGGCATGGTGATATTTACCCATCAGCAGACACTGTACGTCAAGCCGGATGCGGCACTGTGTGAGAGGCTGAAGGAGAAACTGTGATCAGAAAACACCCCCTCAGAAATATGCTGAGGGGGTGCTGTTTTGTGGTATGATCTTGTGCAGATCAGTCGGCGTAGACATAGATCTCTGCACCGATCTGTGCATCTGTTGGCAGACACAGCAGGTATTTTTGCAGGGCAATGACATCGACGACATTGACCGCCTGATCTTTGTCACAGTCCCCTGCGGCGGAATAGACTGCCCCGTTCACCACATCACGCTTGAGCAGTGCCAGATCAAAGACATTGATCTTTTCATTGCCATCGAGATCTCCGATAATATAGCGGACCGGATCCGGCGAAGTGACCTGCTCGGACTCTGTATAGTAGTAGTCCGGCTCCTGCACGTTCTTGTAATTCACACGGAAAAAGTCCATAGAACCGGTATAATTGCCGATCGTGTAACTGCCGCTGTCCGTCAGCACATCCACCGGTGAAATGGCGGCAGGCTGTGCGGCAAGCTCCTTGCCGTTGACCGTCAGGGATGCCGTGCCGTCTGCCATGGAAACGCTGACCGTGATCCATTTGCCCGGCTCATAGGCATTTTCTGCTTCGAGCGTCTCGGTCTTGCCGTCTGCGGCGGCGGTGAATGTCAGTGTGCCGCCCTCTGCGGTCAGTGCAAGATAGTTTTCCTCACTGCCAAAGCGGAAGATCGTACCATCTTTCTGGATGAGTACAGCGGTCTGGTATTGCGCATCCCGCAGTGCCACATAGGAGCTGTCTGCCCGGAGGTACTGCGTCTTGCCGTCAAATGTCAGTACGCCGTCCGCACTCGTGCGGGATGCCTGCCACAGCGGTCCGCCGACAGCGGATGCATAGGTCGATGTATAGGTATCTGCGGCAATATGGCTGCTGTCTGTGTCAAATTCCAGCCCGGCAGTCTGTCCGTCTGTGTAGGGGCGGCTGTTGACATAGCTGTCCGGACTTGCCCAGCCATAGACGCTCCCTTGGGTGATGGTGCGGCTGGAATCGTCATAATAATCTCCGTCCGCCGTCGCCTGTCCCTCGGCAGCACCCTTGACCATGCAGAACGCAGTTCCCTTGATGGTCGCATGACCGCTGACGGTATAACTGTCATAGACGAGGGCACTTTCCAGAACTCTGCCATACTCTGAGACGGTGGCATTGCCCATGACGCCTGCCGAGTCGGCGATGATCGCATTGTCCATGACACGGGCATTTTCTGCCACGGTGGCATGCCCCCGTACCACGGCATTGCCGGAGACCTGTGCGCTGCCGGTGACGACCGCATGATCGTCGATCACGGCATTGCCGGTGACGCTCGCATAGCCCAGTACCTTGGCATCCTTGCCGACATAGACGCTGTCATCCACCTTTGCGGTCGCAGCAACGAAACCGCCGCCGTTTGGATGGTAACTGCCCTGCTGCATGTTCCCGCTCTGTCTCTGCTGCCGGATGCCGGCACCGGTGATGGTGACGGAATACGGATAGCGTGTCTTGCTGAGGAACGGCACATGATCTTCGTCAAATTCTCCTTCGGAATATGCCCACGGCACGCCGACCTGCATCAAAGTATCCGTGTCCGGTGTTGCGGTAACGGTCAGATAGGCAGCGGCATCCTGTGCGGCATTGTAATCCATGGTCATCGTCTCACCGGAGGCGAACAGATCGGAGTAGCGTGTCTCGCCGTCACGCTGTTCCACCACGATGCAGGCACGCCAGTCGGCACCAGCTACATCGGTCAGCCCGTGGAGGCTCACCGTGACCGTGCCGTCCTCCGCTTCGAGCGGGATGAGGTTCACGCCGAATTGCTGCGGCGCACGGTCAGTGGGTACGACGTATTCGTTGCTCTGCTCTCCGGTCGGTTCCAGAAGGGTGTAGATCTGCCCCCAGTTCCATGCTCCGGCAGCAAGCAGCGCATCCTGCCGTGCCCGGTAGCGATCCTGCTGTGCGAAGTCCAGCGTCGCAAGACGCTTTGCATAATGTCCGAGCGTTTCCTTGAGATCCGTCTGCGACAGGCGTGCGATCTCAAGATAGGGGTATTCATCTACCTGCCCTTGCTGCATCATCGTTTTCATGAAGTCACTGCCATAGCCGGGCAGTTGATCCGGATTTTCTGTCAAATACTGCAAAAATGCCCATGAGGCATAGTTGTCCCGTCCCAAGATCGGCGTAAAGCAGAGGTTTTTCATGTATGTCTCAAAATAATCCGTGCCGCTCGCCGGATCCGTCACCCACTGGCTGTAGTAGTCGGAATACAGAAACTGCTCCCGGTACCAGTTGGCAATGGACTCCCACCATGACTGTACATACTTGTTGGTATTCCAGCCCCGCTGGTGTGCAGTGACCACATGTCCGAACTCATGCGGCAGCACCCACGATGGATTGGGATCGTTCTGCATCGCACCCACGCAGCAGAACATATAGGCAAAGCCGCCGCTGTCATATGCCATATATGCCCAGTCGTCCGTGAATCCATTCAGTCCGGTGCCGGAGATATAGAAATTCACCTTGTACTCGTTGCCGTCCCGCAGCCCAAGCTCCACGGACTGCGTGGGCGGTTCCATTTGCAGCTCATTCATGTAGACATCGTAGCATGCCTCCAGATGCCGGGCATTTTCCTGCAAAAAAGCTTCGGTGACTTTGGCGGAATCGGCACCGTTTTTGCCCCAGATAAACTGGAAATGCTCGGATTCCCAGCGGTTGACATCCTGTCCGTTGCAGAGGATGTCCCGGGTCTTTAGTGTCTCCGCCCGTGTCTGTACGGATGCGGGTGCCTGTACCTGTGCCGCCTGTACCGCCGGGGCATACCCCGCACAGCACACGACAGCAGCGCAGATGCCGGCGACGATCCGCCGCATCCGCTTTGTGTTTCTTTTCATCTTCATTTCCCCCTTTTAGGATCTGCTTTCTATCTATCAAACAAGCAGTATACCTAATTGTAACATATTATTCTTCACATGTCAAGTGATTTTATACATTTGTTATAGAAATATTTTTTTGTAAACTCACATAACGATCCGTTTTCAGAAAATTTCAAATTAGGGGTTGACAAATCCCAAGAAGTGTGGTATAATATATAAGGTTTATGGCTCCATGCCTAAAATGGCGGCATAGCTCAGTTGGCTAGAGCATTCGGTTCATACCCGAACGGTCACTGGTTCGAATCCAGCTGCCGCTACTACGGCCCGTTGGTCAAGTGGTTAAGACACCGCCCTTTCACGGCGGAATCATGAGTTCGACTCTCGTACGGGTCATTATCCTGATGTAACAGAATAGATGGCATCGCCAGAAAAGTCCGGATTTCCGGACTTTTTTGGTATCCGGATCCTGCCAGTGGGAAAACTCTCTGCGCAGCGGCACAGCGATATGACAGAACAGGCAGATACTTCGTGAGAGGTATCTGCCTTTTGAAAATAAAAAACCGCCATATCCCGCAATTCTCACGGCATACAGCGATCTTCTCAAAAGTCGAGGTGACAGGATTCGAACCTGCGGCCCCTACGTCCCGAACGTAGTGCTCTACCAAACTGAGCCACACCTCGCCATCAACATTCTCTATTATATCATAAATGAATGGATTTGTAAAGGGGTAAAATGCATAAAAATCAAAAAACTTTTTATGCGTTTTTATTGACTTTTTTTGCGAAATGTGTTATACTTGTAATTATATACTATGAGGACACTGCCCCCCTGACTTGATACAGAAAGGAAATGAACTGTGATGGCACGTTATGATTACTCGACCGCCAATTGCCCCCTCATCGAGGAGCTGGCAGAGCTTTGCACCCATACCTTCCCCATTGAACCTACGCTATATACACAATACGACGTCAAAAGAGGACTGCGTGACCTGAACGGTAAGGGCGTCCTCGCCGGACTCACCCACATCGGGAACGTCTGTGCCACCAAAGAGGTCGATGGCGTCAGCACGCCCTGTGAGGGCAAGCTCTATTACCGGGGCTATGATGTCGAAGATCTGGTGGCAGGCTTCGTCAAGGACGACCGCCAAGGATTCGAGGAGACGGTCTATCTTCTGCTGTTTGGACAGCTGCCGGATCCGCAGCAGCTGGCGGAGTTTACCCGTCTGCTGTCCGATCTGCGCTATCTGCCGTCCGTCTTTACACGGGATGTCATCATGAAAGCACCGAGCGACAACATGATGAACACGCTGGCGAAGTGCGTGCTGGCACTGTATTCCTACGACCAGTCTGCCAATGACATCTCGATCCCGAATGTCCTGCGGCAGTGCCTGTCGCTCATCAGCCTGTTCCCGCTGATCTCTGTCTACGGCTATCAGGCATATAATTTCAAGGCGGGCGAAAGCCTCATCATCCACCAGCCGAACCCGGATCTGTCCATTGCGGAGAACATCCTCTACATGCTCCGTGCCGACAGCAAGTTCACGCCCCTCGAAGCCAAGCTGCTTGATCTGGCACTTGTACTTCATGCGGAACATGGCGGCGGTAATAATTCGACTTTTACCGTGCATGTCGTGTCATCCTCCGGAACGGATACATATTCTGCGATCGCTGCGGCACTCGGTTCCCTCAAGGGTCCGAAGCACGGCGGTGCCAATATCAAAGTGTGCCAGATGTTTGACGATCTGATGGAGAATGTCAGGGACTGGGAAGATGAGGATGCCCTGCGTGACTATCTGCGTGGGCTGCTGCATAAGGAACGCTTTGACCATTCCGGTCTGATCTATGGACTGGGGCATGCCGTGTACTCTGTTTCTGACCCCCGTGCCAAGGTGTTCAAGGGCTTTGTGCGCAAGCTGTCGATCGAAAAGGGCAGGGAAAAGGAATTTGAACTGTATGACCGTGTGGAGCGTCTCGGCACGGAAGTCATCTGTGCGGAACGCCGTATCTATAAAGGTGTCTGCGCCAACGTGGATTTTTACAGCGGTTTTGTTTACAGGATGCTCGGACTGCCGGTCGAGCTGTACACACCCATCTTTGCCATCGCCAGAATTGCAGGCTGGTCGGCACACCGCATCGAGGAGCTGATCAACTCGAATAAGATCATCCGTCCTGCCTATAAGGCGATCGAGCCGAAGCGTGCCTATACCCCGCTTGCGGAGCGTACCTGATGCGGGAGCTGTGGCGGGTAATGAACGTAATAAGTATTGAATATCCTACTCAATTAAAGCATCGCGATGTTCTCAGTGATAATATCGATATTTTTGTAAAGCTTGATAATAATACTTCGTACTGTATAACGGTTGCAACTATTAAATGGATCGACGATCAAGTAAAAAGAAAAGGATTTTTAGAATCAGGTTCACCATTTTTAATAGTTGAAAGATTAGAAGAGAATATCATTGAGAAAGCAATTAAAGACTATGCTCTAAATGATGCATATTGGTTAAAGGTTCTTAGCTTATCTATAGGCGATGAATTAATTGTATAATTTTCGCTTAAATTAGTGAAGTTAAAACCTAAAAACATAATGCCAAAGGTAGCCTCTTTATGTAATCTTATAGCAATACTACAAGCTTTGGGGGCAATATAGCAATGAATCATAGAATTCCGTTTTTCGCCACAAAGTGTGACATGATTAGGCTTTTGAATTGTTTTTCAGAAATGTTTTGTTTTCCTATTATTTATGTTAAAACAGGCAATTTTGAAAACAATATAATTCCGATTTATCATAAAATTGACAGTATCCCCAATTTAGGACTCCTGTCATCTGATAATCACTGTAGCGAATGCTATCTAATAATGAAAAACAATGAAGTGATAGTAAAAAATGAATTGACTTCTTCTGACAAAAAGCATATATATTCAATATTTGCTTCACAAAATTTAAATTCAATTGTTTTTTATCCGAGCGGATTTGATAATAATAGTACTTGTTTAATTCATGGACAAATTTCGTTAATATCAAATAGCTCTGACTCAAAGGATATGTTTAACGTTATAAAAAAATGCATAAGGAGACAGTTTACTGATGTAAGAGGATGGTATATAGGTGAAGAAGCAAGTCAGATTTATGGAAAGGTTAGATTTGTAACTATTAGTGCTAATGAACCTATAGAATATGACTTTAAAATTTGATGTTGATAACATTCCTAACGCAAAAACGGATATAGAATAATTCCCTATTATGGCGCATACCACAACATATCCCCGGTACCTTGTGCCGGGGATATGCTTTTCAGCCACCCGGCGTGCAGAACCGTCCTCGTCATTATCCCTAAATATATCGTCTGCTTTTTGTATACTTCTACAAAGTTTTCTCCGGGACGGCAAAAATGCTTGCTTTTTTTGTGTGAATGTGATAGAATAAGTCTTGCAGTTTCGTGCATAAAAACATAAAAGCGTTAAATCGCAAAAGAGTTCCGGCAGACGCCGGGACCGGAATCAGGAGGGAACCAGTATGGAAAGAAAAGGCAATCTGATGACATACCGCCCCGATATCAAGGTATTTGATGCCACTGTCCGTGACGGCGGGTTGGTCAACAACTTCCACTTTACAGATGAATTTGTCAAGGCACTGTATCTGACAAATCTGCGTGCCGGGGTCGACTATATGGAAATGGGCTATCTTGCGGATACGGATATTTTCAAGCCGGAGGAGTTCGGTGACTGGAAATTCTGCCGTGAGGAATCCATACGCCGGATCGTCGGCAATAACGACACGGATATGAAGCTCTCTGTCATGGCGGATGTCGGGCGGACAAATCTCCAGCGTGACCTGCTGCCGAAGTCGGAGAGCGTGCTGGACATGGTGCGTGTCGCAACGTATATCAACACCATGCCCGCTGCGATCGAAATGATCGAGTACTGCCACGAGCTTGGCTATGAGACGACCTGCAACATCATGGCGATCTCCAAAGCCAACACACCGGACATTGAGGAGGCACTTGACCTGCTCGCAAAGTCCAATGTGAATGCCGTGTACATCGTGGACAGCTACGGTGCCATGTTCCCGGAGCAGATCCAGCAGCTCACAACGCAGTATGTGACGGCGATGGAGAAGGTCGGCAAGCGTGTCGGCATCCATGCACACAATAACCAGCAGATGGCATTTGCCAATACCGTAGAGGCATGCTCGATGGGTGCCAGCCTCCTGGATGCCACCATCGGCAGCATGGGCAGAGGCGCAGGCAACTGTGCGATGGAGCTGCTGCTGGGCTTCCTCAAGAATCCGAAATACAACCTGACACCGGTGCTTGATTTCTATGAGCATTATATCCTGAAGCTGAAGGAAGAGGGTCTGAAGTGGGGGTATGACATCCAGTATCTTCTGACCGGCAAGATGAACCTGCATCCTTCTTCTGCCATTGCCTTTACCAAAGATTGCCGCAGCGATTATGCAGACTTCTATCATCAGCTTTTCGATCTCGAACCGTAACAGACAGATGAAACCGTTCCCTCCCCGTCAGCGGGGAGGGCGTTTTTTATGGGTTGGGGGCTGTGTGAGATCCTGAATTTTGCCGCATGGGATACATCTATTTGCGCCCGCTCTCTTGACATTTTGCCGCTTCTGTGCTATAATATCCATATCAGCGGCAGATGCCGCAAAAACCGAAAGGAGCTACGATATTATGGGACTTCTGAGAGCCGTACTTGATGCCGCCGGAGGTGTGATGGCTGACCAGTGGAAGGAGTTTTTCTACTGCGATGCCCTCCCGGAGAATGTACTTGTGGTCAAGGGCACAAAGCAGGCTGGCAACCGCAACAACAAGGGCAGCGATAACATTATCACCAATGGCAGCGGTATTGCCGTTGCCGACGGACAATGCATGATCATCGTCGATCAGGGCAGAGTGGTGGAGATCTGTGCCGAACCCGGCAAATATACTTACGATCTTTCCAGTGAGCCGAGCATTTTCTCCGGCAGCCTTGGTGACAGCATCCTCCAGACTTTCAAAGCCATCGGCAAGCGTGTTGCCTACGGCGGCAGCACGGGTACTGACCAGCGTATTTATTATTTCAACATCAAGCATATCATGAACAATCGCTTCGGGACACAGAATCCGGTTCCCTTCCGGGTATCCTATCCGGAACTCGGCAGGAGCTTTACGGCGGACATCCGCTGCAACGGACAGTATGTCTATCGGATCGCAGACCCGCTGCTGTTCTATACCAATGTCTGCGGCAATGTATCACAGGCATACACCCGTGATCAGATCGACCCGCAGCTGCGGTCGGAATTCCTCGATGCCCTGCGTCCCGCTTTTTCCAAGATCTCCGCAATGGGCGTTACCTACGATCAGATCGCATCCCATAATGCTGAGATCACCACGGCAATGCGGGAGACGCTCTCGGAGGAATGGCGTGACAAGCGTGGTCTGGAGATCATCAGCGTTTCGATCAATTCCGCCGTCATGTCCCCCGAGGATGAGGCACGTATCAAGAAGTTTGAAGACCTTGCATGGAACCGGGATGCCCTCAATGCTGCCGCTGTTATGACCGATGCACAGGCAAAGGCAATGCAGACGGCTGCCGGCAATTCCGGCGGTGCGATGATGGGCTTCATGGGTATGAACATGGCACAGGCAAACGGCGGCATCAATGCCCAGAACCTCTATGCCATGGGCATGCAGCAGCAGGCACAGGCGCAGCCATCCGGAACACCGGCTCCAGCTCCGGCAAATGGCTGGACATGTACCTGCGGTACGCAGAATACCGGGAAATTCTGTCTCGAATGCGGCAAGCCGAGGCCGACTGCCGATGGCTGGACATGCGAATGCGGTGCGGTGAACAAGGGCAAATTCTGCTCTGAATGCGGAAAACCCAAGCCCGCCGGTGCGCCGCTCTACCGCTGCGACAAATGCGGCTGGGAACCGGAAGACCCGGCACATCCGCCGAAATTCTGCCCGGAATGCGGCGATGTATTCGATGAGAATGACGTCCGCTGACAATTTTTCCTCCCTGTTGGGAACGGGGAAAAGATGTTGACAAATGTCGGAATATCGTGTATAATAAGAGAAGAAAGAAGCGTCATTCTTCATGGATGATCCTAAATAGGACATGGCTCCTCGGAGACCGGGTACATGCCGGTTTCCGGGGGATCTGATATAGAAAGAAAAGGAGACAGGACACATGGAAAACAAAGACGATTTCAGAAAGCTGCTGCAGCGTGCGAGGTGGGACAGACTGCTCGGCGCACTGGCTGTCCTGTTGCTGCTGATCTTGCTGATCGTGTTGCTTGTCAGTGCCTGCGGAAAGAAAACGACCCCCGCCGCAGTGGATTCTGTGATCCCGCCTGCCACGACACAGCCGACAACGGAACCTGTCGTGGATAACTCTATGGCTGTGTTCCTCAGCCCCTCCACGCAGGAGGACAATGTCTATGCGTGTGACAGTACCGTGACAGAGGAATCTGCCATGTTCGACCTTGCAGAGGAGGTAAAAAAGCTCCTTGAGGCGGATGGCTATACCGTGTACATGTGTGCGGAGGATGACGGTGTTGAGGATAAGGTCAAGACCGGCAACGAGCTGAAATGCGGTGCCTATGTCGCATTGCATACCAATTCCGGCGGTGAGTCCGGCAACGGAGAGGGGACGGAGTGTTACTACAGCACGAAGATCCCGGGCAGCAAAGAACTGGCACAGAATATCTATAACCGTGTCGCAGAGCTGACACCGACTGACGATCGTGGGCTGAAAGATGAGAAGCAGCGTGACCTGTACGAGATCAGGAGCAATGCCTATCCCTGCTGTCTGCTTGAGGTGGAATTCCATGATATGCAGGAGACCTCCCGCTGGATCCTTGACAATACGGAAGGCACTGCCAAAGCCATCAAGGACGGCATTGTGGCATATCTTCTGAGCCAGCAGACCGCAGACACGACCGAAGCTGCTGAGACTGCCGATCCGACACAGGATACCACTTCGGCAGCACCGTTGGCATGATGCAGAAGCCGAATTATCAGCGGCAGATGGAGACACTGCTCCGGGCAGCGGAGACGCCCCCGCATATCCTGCTGCATGTCTGCTGTGCGCCCTGTTCCAGTGCGGTGATCGAGCAGCTTGCGCCGCTGGCACGGCTGACACTGCTGTTCTACAATCCCAACATCCTGCCGGAGGAGGAGTATCAGTTCCGTCTGGCGGAGCTGAAACGGCTGCTCCGGGAAATGCCGCTCCCGCAGCAGCCCGCATTGATCGAGGGCGTCTATGAACCGGAGGTGTTCCTTGCCTTTGCGCAGGCACTTGCCGATGCGCCGGAACGTGGGGAACGCTGCCGGAAGTGCATCCGTCTGCGGATCGGGGCAGCAGCAAGGAAAGCCGCAGAGCTGGGGGCAGATTATTTTGCCACGACACTGACCGTCAGCCCGCATAAGGATGCCGCCGACATCAATGCCGCCGGTGCGGAGCTTGCCGCAGCGACCGGGATCGCATGGCTGCCTTCGGATTTCAAGAAAAAAGATGGCTACAAACGCTCCATCGCACTGTCCGCACAGTACTGCCTGTACCGGCAGAATTACTGCGGATGTCCGTTTTCCAAGAGAGACTGAAAGGGACGCTCCACACAGGAGCGTCCCTTTATTTGCCATGTGTATGCCATCAGTTTCCGGAGGTCTCCGGCGGTGCGGACAGGGGAAAATACAAGGTGACCTTGAACAGATCGCCGTCGATCTGGATCTCCATCCTGCCATTCTGGAGGTTGACAAAGCTCTGCGCAATGGACAGTCCCAGTCCGCTGCCCTCCGTGTTCCGGGAACGGTCGCCCCGGACAAAGCGTTCCATCAGTTCCTCGGAGCTGACATCGAGCTGCACGGCGGAAATATTCCGCAGCATCAGCACGACCTCTCCCTCCAGCTCGAGTGCATTCAGATAGACACGGGTACCTTCCAGTGCATATTTGCAGATGTTGCCGAACAGATTGTCCATCGCACGCCACAGCAGCCTGCCGTCTGCTAAGATGTACAGCGGTGACTGCGGGACAGAGCGGACCAGTGTCAGCCCCCGTTCTGCGAGCCGTTCCGCATACTCTCCCTCCATCTGTTCTATCAGCACCCGCAGATCCATGATCTCCGCCTCGACCTTGATGTTTCCGGTGGTCGCCTTGGATGCCTCAAGGACATCCTCTGTCAGTTTCCGCAGCCGCCGGGACTGGCGGGAGAGGACGTTCAGATACTCCTCTGCCTGTGCATTGTTCAGCTCCAGCTTCGTCAGCAGATCTGTATAGTTGATGATGGATGTCAGCGGTGTACGGATGTCGTGGGAGACATTTGCGATCAGCTCCGTCCGGAACATCTCGCTTTTCAGGCGGTCATTCACCGCCTTGTTCATTCCCTCGCCGATGGAATTGAGCCGCTGTGCCTCGAGACGGAACTTGCCGAACAGGGATCTTGTCGGGATCTTGGCTTCGAGATTCCCCTCCGTCAGCTTCTTGCTCCCGGCATCGAGCAGATGCAGGTTCCATGCCACCGCACAGACAAAGATCAGGTCAGCGGTCAGCAGCAGGAGCATCGCCACGATCGAGGCGGCGGACATGACGCTGTCCCACATCAGATAGAGCCCGCCCACATGCAGGAGAAAGACCAGCACCGCCCCCAGTGCTGCCTGCCAGAAAAACGGCAGTGCCGCAAAGAAACATCTGATCTGATACCATGCGGCACGGACAGTCTTGCAAAGTCCTTTCCAGACCGTGACAAGCAGATTGTTCCGGAGGATGCTGCCCGTCCGGATCCGCACCGCCGTACTCGTCAGCCACCAGAGCAGGAACATCGCAATGATCAGCAGCATGCCGATCACGATGCACAATCCGTAGAGCTTGCGGTTGAAATTCCCGTACCCTGAAAAATAACCGAGCAGATCCCCCGACTCCCGCAGCACCACGAACGATACCAAGATCAGCCCCACCGTGAAAATGTCATAGGGGATGTTATCAAAGACAGAAGCCTTCACCTGTTCCCTGCCATTGTGATAGCCCGCTGTGGAGATCAGGTAGATGAGGCTCACCAATGTCAGCAGAATGCCGCCGACCGCACAGCCGACCGGGATGTACCGTACCCGGAAGCGGAACTCTACTTTTTTGCGGACGAGGGAATACTGATCCGGTGCTTTCAGATCCTGCCGGACATAGCCGGAGATGTAGTACGCCTCGCCCTCTTTGGGGATCGAATAGTGTATCCGGTGGAAACGGCTGCCATTGTTGTTTGTAGGATCTTCTTCCTCGAGCGATTCCACGTAGGGGATGCCATCGCTGTCGAACCGGATGAGGAAGGCGTTCCCGTCTTTGTCCACACGCCGGATATAGGCACCCTGTTCATCGTATTCGAGCTTGTATTCTCCGGCTTTGGCATCGCTTTCCGCCGCTTCTGTCTTCTGCTCATAGTACTGGTAGTCATAATAATTCTCTGCATTCTCCGGGACTGAAAATGTCTCATATTCTTCTTCTGTCAGGACTTTGTCCACTGTCTCATAGGTCTTGGCAGTGAATACCTGTACTTCGGAATACTGATACTCCGACTTATACGAGGACAGCAGGGGCTTGTCCTGCATGTCGCTGACCGTGAAGAAGAAATTGCTCTGCGATTCTTCATAGCCGTCCATGAAGCCCTCATAGAGATTTTCCCGGAGCTGTGAGGAGGAACCGGCATCAAAATACCCCTCGCTGCGGAGCTGCTCCAGTTTTTCATTGAGCGTGTAGATGTCGTCAGCGCACAGCTTTCCGAGCAGCTCATGCACGAGCGTGTCCTCGGAATTGGTAAAATATCCGGTGTCATACAGGTGCAGGGAGGCAAAGGTACCGCATACCGCCAGCAGCACACCGATGATATAGCTTAAAACAGCAAGCCGCTTCCAGCCCTTTCCATCATGCGGGGAGCGTCTGGTCTGTGCCATGTGCATCATCCTTCCATTTTATAGCCCTGTCCCCATACTGCCTTGAGATAGCGTGGCTCGGCAGGGTTGATCTCGATCTTTTCCCGCAGGTGCCGGATGTGTACGGCGATGGTGCTTTCTGCGCCATAGGGCAGCTCTCCCCGGACAGCGGTGTAGATCTGCTGCGGAGAGTAGACACGGTTCGGGGAACGCATGAGAAACAGCAGAATGGCATATTCTGTCGGTGTCAGGCTGACCGGCTCCCCGTCCCGCAGCACGATCTTTTCGGCGTCATGGATCTCAAGATTGCCGAGTTGGTAGGTCGTTCCGGCGTCTGCGGCATCGGCACTGCCGAGCTGGGTATAGCGGCGCAGTTGGGAGCGCACCCGGGCGAGCAGTTCCATGGGGTTGAAAGGCTTGGTGATATAGTCGTCCGCACCGAGATTCAGCCCGAGGATCTTGTCGGTGTCCTCAGATTTGGCAGTGAGCAGGATCACGGGGATGTTGGTCTTTTTCCGCAGGCGTGTCATGGTCTCGATGCCGTCCATTTCCGGCATCATGATATCGAGCAGCACCAGATCAATGTGCTGCTGTTCGAGGATCTCAAGTGCTTCTTTGCCGTTGCCGGCGGTGTGGAGAAGATAGTCTTCCTGTGACAGGTAGATCTTCAGGGCACTGACAATGTCTTTTTCGTCGTCGCAGATCAGGATGTGGTACGCCATAGCTTGTTTCTCCTTGCTGATGTATTTCCGGAGGATCGCTCCTGATATTATTATACAGGATATCTGCACAGGATGCAAGGGCAAACCGGTAAAGAATCATTTAAAATTTCATAAATATCCGGAAACGGCAGGGAAACCGGCTGTCACAGAATGTTTACAAAATCATCTTGACTTTTAAGTAGAAATGTGGTAAAATGTATTATGTATTGCCTTGATCGGTATACAATTATCTTACAATAGAGATCCAGCCTCCCGGAGAGGTCTGTTGTCAGGGGGAAGAGCATGTTACGGAAAGCAGTCAGCAAACCCAGCCTGAAACGCATACGGCGTTTGAAATTTTCTATGATGATCGGCTATGCGATCATTGTCATTTGTGCGATCACTTTGGTCACTGCTTTGGCATTGCAGACCAGTGAGACGATCCTGAAAAGCAAGGTGAGCAGCCTTGCCTCCTCGCTCAATGTCCAGATGAAGCTGAACATGGACAGCTACCTTGCCCGCATGGAGACCATCGGGACACTGGCATTCGCTGCCGAGGAGACGTATACATACGATGCCACCGACCCGGATAACGATGAATTCGAGGCGATCAATACCGAGAAGATCATCTCCGACAAGCTCTACAGCCTGTGCATCATGGAGAACTTTGTGGACTATGGCATCGTCTACCGCAACAACCGCACGGTCGGCAAGATCTCCAACGGCACGGTCAATCTCTTTGGTGACAAGATCTATTCCGAACTGGAATCCATGATCACCCAGCAGCGCACCCGTGATGGATGGGCTGCCGGCTATCAGGACAATTTCAACCGTATCTACTATGTCAAGCGCATCCATGACAATGCACTGCTCGTCATTTCGTTCTACACCGCCGAGCTGGAGAATGTGTTCGATTCTCCGGAAAAGGTGGAAAACGTGGACATCCGGCTGACGAACCAGGATTATAACATCCTCTATTCTTCCAACCGGGATGAGGTCGGCGCACCTTTGCCGGAGGAGATCGCCTCCCGCATCCGGGGGAAAAGCTCCTCGACCGTGATAGATGAGCAATATCTGGCAACGGTCAACACCTGCGGAGACGACTGGTATGTGATCTGCTCCGTGCCGACTTCCATGATCTTACAGGAAATGCACACTCTGCGGATGTTCATTATCTTGGCGGCGGTGATTGCCGCACTGCTGGCAGCAGCGGTCGGTGCGGTCTTCTCCCTGCGCCTGACACGTCCTGTCGAGAGCTATGTCGCCGGTCTGGATACACAGGCACACACCGACCAGCTCACCGGCATCTACAACAAACGCTCCTTTGAGGAATACACGGAGAGCCGTCTGACATCGGCACTGTCCATTGAGCAGCATGCCCTGATCCTGCTCGATGTGGACAACTTCAAGGGCGTCAACGATACGCTCGGGCATGCCTACGGCGATCAGGTGCTGGCAAAGATCGGGAGCATCCTGCGGGCAGAATTCTCCACGGAGGACTATCTTGGCAGGGTCGGCGGCGATGAATTCTGTGTCTTTATGAATTCCGTTCCCGCAGATCAGGACTACAGGGCATATGTCAGTGCGAAGTGCGAAGCCCTTTGCAGGGCGTTCCGCAGCAACTACACCGGTGACGACGGCAAGTACAAGATCTCCGCCAGCATTGGTGTTGCCATCCGCACGGCTCATGCGGAGAGCTTCCAGACGCTGTACCAGACAGCGGACAAGGCATTGTATGCCTCTAAGGAACGTGGTAAGGATACCTACACGATCGGAGATCCGGAGGTGACGGAATGATGCGGAAGGGACGCAGACTGCTTGCGGTGCTGACGGGATGCTGCCTGTTATGCACCGGATGCAGCGGGCAGCCGGTGGTGACGAACCTGCGGGAGCGTGTTGAGATCACCTTTTCATGGTGGGGAAATGATGCAAGGACGGATTATACCGTCGCCGCAGTGGATAAGTTCGAGGAGCTGCATCCGGATATCAAGGTCAATATCAGCTATTCGGAGTGGTCGGGCTACGAGGCACGCAGCCGGGTACAGATGGTCTCCGACACCGAGGCGGATGTCATGCAGATCAATTTCGGCTGGCTGTCTGAATATTCTCCGGACGGCACGGGATATTATGACCTTGAATCCGTTTCCGAGTATGTGGATCTGAGCAATTTTTCACCGGAGATGCTGGAATACGGCAGGAAGAACGGCATCCTCAATGCCATCCCCATCGCCATGAATGCGGAGACGGTGTACTATAACAAGACCATCTACGACCGCTACGGACTGGAATTGCCAAAGACATGGGATGATCTTGTGGAAGCGGCGAAGGTCATGCAGAAAGACGGGATCTACCCGATGTCCGGCGTGGAAAAGTCCATCTGGCTGTACACGATCACCTATGCCGAGCAGGTACTGGGAAAGGATTTCCTCCGGGAGGACGGCACCCTCAACTTCACGGCGGAAGATCTTGAGGTCATGATCGGATTCTACAAGGATATGGTCGATGCGAAAGTCTTTCCGCAGACGGAGTACTATGACCGTCTGAACATCGACAAGGGGATCTATGCCGGCGGCATTGCATGGGTGAGCGATGCGAAAAATTACTTCGGCGCAGCCGCCGAAGCGGGCAATGAGATCGTGGTCGGGGACTATACGGTGACAGAGGGCTGCGAGCCGGGCGACAGCTGGTATGCCAAGCCGGCAACGATGTATGCCATCAGCAAGAACACCGAGCATCCCAAGGAGGCTGCCATGCTGCTCGATTTTCTGCTCAACAGCTCCGAAATGGCAGTGCTGCAGGGCGTGGAGAAAGGCATCCCGCTGAGTACTGCCGCAAGGGAGACGCTCGAAAAAGAGGATATGCTCACAGGCTTGCAGTTTGAGGCATCCAAGAAGATGGAGATGAACACGAGAATGTCCCAGATGAGCCCGTTCGTGGAGAACGAGAGCCTGATCGACAGCTTCACGGAGGCATGCAATCTGGTGCTGTTTGAGAAAGCAGACAGCAGGGAAGCGGCGCAGCAGCTCTATGAGGCACTCACCGGCTATTCTGCATCGGAGTAAAAGTAAAAATAAGATGACCCGCTCCCATGGGAGCGGGTCTTACTGTATCGGTTATGCTTTGGCGTGGGGCAGCCGTTTCAGGAGCATTTCCCGGAGTCTGGGAATGCCAAAGAACAGCAGGAGCAGCAGGGAGATCACCGTGAGGATCCCGCCTGGCAGCAGCCCAGGTACATGGTAACGGAATGTCAGCTTGTGCGTGCCGGCAGGCACCTTGACACAGATCAGCGCACCGGCTGCTTTCTGTACCTCGAGTTTCTTGCCGTCACACCGTACTTCCCAGCCGCCGTCCTGCGGCACGGTCGCCATGACATAGCCCTCTTCCGCCATGCTGACAGTGCCGGAGAAGCGGGTCGTGTCAAAGGTCTCAAGCTGCATTTCGCCAGCCTTGAGCTTTGCATAGGCAGCATCCCATGCGGCTTCGTTCAGGCGATAGACATTCAGTCCCTGACAGCCCGTCCGGATGTTCTCGATCTCGACATCGACCGTGATGCGGTCGCCTGCTTTCATATCGTCCATGCAGAGGAACTGTGAGCGGACAGGCTTTTCCAGCACCTGGCTCCGGTCGCCGTAGGTGACGGTCATGGTGCCGGCACGGAAATTATGCTCAAGGTAATAGCTGCCGGGTTCTTTTATCTCATATTCATAATGGAACGTCACCGGCTCTCCGGGATCCGTCCGGCTGAAGTATGTCGTTTCCCAGCTGCTGCCGTCGCTCAGGCTCGCATTTTTGCACACCGATGCAGACGGCTCGACAAGCATATATACATTCGCTTCTTCGCCAAGCAGCGCATTGAGCATCGTGTTCTGGTTGGCGATGGCACGGATGTCATTGGTGACCTGCAGGTCAAGGATTTCTTTCGATACCCCGTAGGCGATGGAAAGCGGCTTGTTGTTTTCATAGACGGGCAGACCATCGCTGCTGACGGGCGTCGTACCGGGGAAAGTACGCTTGCTGTCAGAGGATACGAACCGCCCAACGCCATAGATCGTATTCTGCACCGGGGAATCGGCATTGTAGATGCTGCTGACATTCTTCGCATATACCCAGTTACCGGTATATCTGAGCAGCTCATACACACTGCCCTGCATGGTCGACGAGTAGATGCTCATGCCGGGGTAGCCGCCCGCCATGCAGGGATTGAAAGTGAAATACGGGGAATAAACGACCCGGTAGAAGGCATTGTCACCGGGGGAACAGGGCAGGGTATTGTCCTGTATCGTTTGCAGATTCTCTGTAAAGTAGTCTCCGGAGGAGGTGAGCAGTCCGTCTTTCTGGTCTGCCGAAGTCCTGATGAAATTTGCCCCGCTGTCCGCTATCTGCACCACAGCCAGTGCCACGACGCAGACCGCAGAGAGGATCCGCAGCTTCTTTTTCCGTTCTTCCTTTTCGGCATGTCTGGAAAGCTCCGTGCAGTAGGTGAGCAGCAGCAGTACCACCGCCTCTGCAAAGAGGATGCAGCCCCACATGAGCGTGATGCTGCCTTTGCGCTCCGAGCCGGGTGCCATGCAGGTCAGCACCAAAATGAGGACGCCCGCCGCCTCGCCGATGAGTGCCCTTGGGATCGTCAGTCCCTTGTGCCGTGCAAGTCCCTCCGTACCGAGCAGGACAAGATAGAGGTCGAGCAGGAACGACCAGCGTGCCGGCAGCTGGTTCGGGAAGTGGAACCCATGCCACATATAGTCCAGAACATTGCAGTTGAGGGACGCAAACAGAAAGATCACCAGCAAGCCATTGACGATGCGCTCCACGGGGCGGATCTCCTTGTTGCAGAAATACACCGGCACACTGAGAAAGATCAATGCCCCGACTGCAAGATTGGCATAGTCATAGGCATACACCGGGATGCTCTCCGGGAGGAACTGCTGCAAAAACTCAAATATATTGTGGTACCACTTGACCGTATCCGGTGATGCCATCTCTGAGGCAATGGTCTGCCCGATGGACATGCCGATGGGCAGGATCACGCAGGCAGCCAGTCCGCCGGCGAGCAGCGAGGACCCCGCAAACCACACGCTATCCCAGAGGAATGCCTTGCCGCCGGAGACGGCAGGTGCTTTGCTGCGGCGCATGGTGACCTTTTTCCGGAACTTGTCCGGCAGATGCCGTCCCTCTCTTGCCAGAAAATAGAAGACCAAAAACAGACAGATCGCAAAGCCGATATAGAAACTTGAGATGATGGCGACCGCCAAAGAGACCGTATAGAGCAGCGGCTTGCGCTCTTGGAGCAGCCGTTCCAGACCCAGCACGACCAGCGGCGCATAGATCACGCAGTCCGTCCACATTGCCTGTGCCATGTAGGCGATCATATAGGTGCTGAGACTGTAGGAGACCGCACCGCCTATCAGCAGGGGAGACGGTTTCCCGCAGCGGTACCGGAGCAGTGCCAGACAGGTGACCGAGCTGAGGGCGATCTTCAGCAGACAGAAGATGTCGAGCGCATTGATGAGCTGATCGAGCGGCAGAAAGCGGAACAGCAGCAGGAACACGCTGTTGCAGTAGTAGGCATTCTGCGCCCAGTTGTTGAACCCCAGACCGCCGCACCAACTATAGAAGGCGTCTGCCGCCGCATCGGGGTTGGCATCCATTGCATACATCGGGAAGTATTGCCAGAACATGTCCTTGACCAGCGGAGCCTTTTCCCCGAATGGGTACATCCCCTCTGCATGAAAGGCAAACAGCCCGATCCCCAGTGTGATCAGAAATGTGACCAGATAGGGAATGGCATTCAAAATACATTTTGGCATCTTATGTTGCTTTTGTTCCATAAACACAGTTCCTTTCCGTAAACTCGCATATAGTATAGCACAGTTTTACCCTGATGTCAACCCCGGTGTCAGTACATTTTAACATGTCTACCCTATATGACGGAGAGGATGCCCCGGATTGCGGGATGAGCTGTGAATTTTTTGTGAACTTTCTGCCCGCCTGCTTGTTTTTTTATGGATTTGAAAAAAATTGCAGTTTCCCTCTTGACAAAATTCCTTTTTTGGTGTATAATAGCAAGGTATGCGGTGTTTCTGCGCCGCATAACTATCTTAAAAAGGAGGAAACCAAATGCCAACGTTTAATCAGCTCGTGCGAAAGGGCAGAAAGGCACGGGCGTCCAAGTCTACCGCACCCGCTCTCCAGAAGGGCTACAATGCCAAGAAGAAGGTGCAGATCGACCAGAGCGCACCCCAGAAGAGAGGCGTATGCACAGTTGTCAAGGTGACAAGCCCGAAGAAGCCGAACTCTGCTATGCGTAAGATCGCCAGAGTCAAGCTGACAAACGGTTACGAGGTAACATCCTACATCCCCGGCATCGGTCACAACCTGCAGGAACACAGCGTTGTCCTGATCCGTGGCGGACGTGTCAGGGACCTGCCTGGTGTGCGTTATCACATCATCCGTGGCGCACTTGATGCACAGGGCGTTGCCAACCGTAATCAGGCACGTTCCAAGTACGGTGCCAAGAAGCCCAAGGCAGGCAAGAAGTAAGCCTGACCTCATGTATTGTTTGTGAATCATTGTTTACCACAGGTTCTGGTGGAGTTTTATATAGATGACTGTATAGACCTCTGCTTGGTCCTGACGTGCCGGCGGGTGCCGGACGAGTACCTATGAATTCACGGCGGACGAAGTGCCGCACCAAATAATGTGAAGGAGGGAAGCGAGATGCCAAGAAGAGGTAATGTCGCAAAACGTGACGTGTTGCAGGATCCGGTGTATAATTCCAAGCTCGTGACACGTCTGATCAACAATGTGATGCTCGATGGCAAGAAGGGCGTTGCACAGAAGATCGTTTACGGTGCATTCGAGATCGTTGCGGAAAAGACGGGCAGAGATGCACTGGAGGTTTTTGAGGAGGCAATGGAGAACATCATGCCTCAGCTCGAGGTCAAGGCACGCCGTCTCGGCGGTGCCACCTATCAGGTCCCGATGGAGGTACGCCCCGAGCGTAGACAGACGCTCGGTCTGAGATGGATCACCAAGTATTCCAGAGAGCGTAATGAGAAAACCATGAAGGAAAGACTGGCAGGCGAGATCCTCGATGCGATCAACGGTACCGGCGGTGCCTGCAAGAAGCGTGAGGATACCCACAAGATGGCAGAAGCAAACAAGGCGTTTGCTCACTACCGCTGGTAAGCTCCCTGCGGTGTAAGGAGGAAGCGTTATGGCAAGAGATTGTTCTCTCGAAAAAACCAGAAATATCGGCATCATGGCACATATTGATGCCGGCAAGACCACTACGACGGAGCGCATCCTGTTCTATACCGGTGTCAACCACAAGATCGGCGAGACCCATGAGGGTGCTGCGACCATGGACTGGATGGCACAGGAGCAGGAAAGAGGTATCACCATCACCTCCGCTGCTACCACCGCTTACTGGGCTGGTCACAGGATCAATATCATCGACACCCCCGGACATGTGGACTTTACCGTTGAGGTAGAGCGTTCCCTGCGTGTGCTTGATGGCTCTGTGACGGTATTGTGTGCAAAGGGCGGCGTAGAGCCGCAGTCTGAGACCGTATGGCGTCAGGCAGATAAATATCAGGTGCCGAGAATGGCATATGTCAACAAGATGGATATCATGGGTGCCGACTTCTACAGAGTCGTGGACATGATGCATGACCGTCTGAAGTGCAATGCCGTTCCGATCCAGCTGCCCATCGGTGCTGAAGAATCTTTCAAGGGCATCATTGACCTTGTAGAGATGAAGGCATATGTATATTATGACGATCTGGGCAAGGATATCCGTGTGGAAGAGATCCCGGAGGATATGAAGGAAAAGGCACAGGAGTACCATGAGTCTCTGCTGGAGCATGTTGCCGAGCAGGATGAGGCTCTGATGGAGAAGTATTTTTCAGGTGAAGAACTGACGATAGAGGAGATCAAGTCCTGCATCAGAAAGTCCACCATCGCCAATACGATGGTACCTGTCACCTGCGGTACTTCCTACAAGAACAAGGGCGTCCAGAAGCTGCTCGATGCGATCGTGGACTATATGCCCTCTCCGCTCGATGTACCCCCGATCAAGGGCATCAATCCCGAGACCGGTGAGGAGGAGGAGAGACCCTCTTCGGATGACGAGCCGTTTGCAGCTCTGGCATTCAAGATCGCAACGGATCCGTTTGTCGGCAAGCTGACATTCTTCCGTGTATATTCCGGTGTGCTTAATGCAGGTTCCGGCGTGCTGAATTCTACCAAGGATCAGCATGAGCGTATCGGCCGTATCGTACAGATGCATGCCAACAGCCGTAAGGAGCTGGAAAAGGTATATTCCGGCGACATCGCCGCTGCCATCGGTCTGAAGCAGACCACGACCGGCAATACGCTGTGTGATGAGGATCATCCGATCATTCTCGAGTCTATGGAGTTCCCGGAGCCGGTCATCAATCTGGCGATCGAGCCCAAGACAAAGGCAGGTCAGGAAAAGATGGGCATTGCCCTCGCAAAGCTTGCTGAGGAGGATCCGACGTTCCGCACATGGACGGACGAGGAGACCGGTCAGACCATTATCGCCGGCATGGGTGAGCTGCATCTGGATATCATCGTAGACAGACTGCTGCGTGAGTTCAAGGTCGAGGCAGATGTCGGCGCACCGCAGGTATCCTACAAGGAGACCATCCGGGGCAATGCCGATGTGGATTACAAGTACAAGAAGCAGTCCGGCGGTTCCGGTCAGTACGGTCATGTCAAGATCCGTGTGTCACCGAACGAATCCGGCAAGGGCTACGAATTTACCAACTCCGTTGTCGGCGGTTCCGTGCCGAAGGAGTATATCCCGGCTGTCGATGCCGGTATCAAGGGCGCAATGCAGGCAGGTATCCTTGCCGGCTATCAGGTCGTTGATGTCAAGGTAGAGCTGTACGATGGATCCTACCACGAAGTAGACTCCTCGGAAATGGCGTTCAAGATCGCCGGCTCTATGGCATTCAAGGAGGCTATGCGCAAGGCAGATCCCGTACTGATGGAGCCGATCATGAAGGTCTCCGTCACGGCACCGGATGACTATCTGGGCAATATCATCGGCGACCTCAGCTCCCGCCGTGGTGAGATCCTCGGTCAGGAGACAAGACCCGGCACCGTGCAGGTCGATGCACTTGTGCCGCTGTCTGAGATGTTCGGCTACTCCAACAATCTGCGTTCCAATACGCAGGGTCGTGGTAACTATTCCATGGAGCCGCACAGCTACCGGGAAGTGCCGAAGAGCATCGCCGAAGGCATCATGACATCCCGCAACAAGGGCTAAGTCCGCTTCGCTCCGGGAATTGACAGAAAAAGTGGGTATCTTTGAGAAAAATTTTCAAAAACACTTGCAATTCCTGTGAGAATGTGGTATAATACTGTTATCAGCAGCTGCGTGCAGCTGGATAAACCAAGCAAATCAAGGAGGAAATTCCAATGGCAAAGGCAAAATTTGAGCGTACAAAGCCGCATGTCAACATTGGTACGATCGGCCACGTTGACCACGGCAAGACCACACTGACCGCAGCGATCACCAAGACACTCGCTATGAAGGGTCAGGCAAAGTATGAGGCTTACGACATGATCGACAAGGCTCCCGAGGAGAGAGAGCGTGGTATCACGATCAATACCGCTCACGTTGAGTATGAGACTGACAAGCGTCACTATGCTCACGTAGACTGCCCCGGTCATGCTGACTACGTCAAGAACATGATCACCGGTGCTGCCCAGATGGACGGTGCCATCCTGGTCGTAGCCGCTTCCGATGGCCCGATGGCTCAGACCAAGGAGCATATCCTGCTGGCTCGTCAGGTAGGCGTTCCGGCGATCGTTGTATTCATGAACAAGGCTGATCAGGTCGATGACGAGGAGCTGCTCGAGCTGGTTGAGATGGATATCCGTGATACCCTGTCCAGCTATGAGTTCCCTGGCGATGAGATCCCGATCATCAAGGGTTCTGCCCTGAAGGCTCTGGAAGCTCCGGACGATCTGTCCGATCCGGCATATGCACCGATCATTGAGCTGATGGATGCCGTTGACAGCTATATCCCGACACCTGAAAGAGACGATGCAAAGCCGTTCCTGATGCCGATCGAGGATACGATGACCATTTCTGGCCGTGGTACCGTTGTAACCGGCAGAGTAGAGCGTGGTAAGCTGAATGTCGGCGAGGAAGTCGAGATCGTTGGTCTGTCCGATGAGAAGACAAAGACCGTTGTTACTGGTCTGGAAATGTTCCGCAAGACGCTCGACTACTGCGAGGCTGGCGACAATGTTGGCGCACTGCTCCGTGGTATCCAGAGAAAAGACGTGGAAAGAGGACAGGTACTGTGCAAGCCCGGTTCCATCCATCCGCACACAAAGTTCACCGGTCAGGTGTATGTACTGACAAAGGATGAGGGCGGCCGTCATACGCCGTTCTTCAACAAGTACAAGCCGCAGTTCTATTTCAGAACAACGGACGTTACTGGTTCCGTTACACTGCCGGAGGGCGTAGATATGTGCCGTCCTGGCGATAACGTTGAGATGGACGTTGAGCTGATCACACCGATCGCTATCGAGCAGAATCTGCGTTTCGCTATCCGTGAGGGCGGCAGGACCGTAGGTTCCGGCGTTGTTATCGCTGTCAAGGAGTAATTTCCTGAAAGAGCATAGACAGAGAAGGAGAGCAGAGCGATCTGCTCTCTTTTTCTTGCTGCGAAAAAAATCTGAAAAATTATCCGAAACCTCTTGACAAACGATGTGAAATGCGGTATAATAATAGCAGAGGGTTAGCTTAGACTAACCAGATATCCAAATATCGCCCAATATAAACAGGAGGGGAGCAGTATGCCGCTTACATTTATTGATCCGGATGATGTTGTTGTGATCAAGCACATCGGCGGGAGCAAGGAAGTCAAGAAGCATCTTGAGAACCTTGGCTTCATCGTCGGCAGTGAGGTGCGGGTCGTCAACCGGCTCGGCAGCAATGTCATTGTCAATATCAGGGAAACACGGGTCGCCATCAGTGAGGAGATGGCACGGAAGATCATGGTATGAGCATGCAGAAGACGACATTGAAAATAGAGGGCATGATGTGCGGCATGTGCGAGGCGCATCTCTGTGAGGCAGTGCGGGACGCCTTTCCGGGGTGTAAAGTCACTGCATCGCACCGGAAAGGCAGTATGGAGATCCTGTCCGATGCCGTGATACAGGAAGATGCCCTGACACAGGTCATTGCTGCGACGGGTTACACGCTGTGCGGGTGTGAAAGTGTACCCTATGAGAAAAGGAAACTGTTTTCCGGACATAGAAAGGAGCGGTCATGAGCGTTGTGATCGTCGGCGGAAATGACCGCATGACACGTCAGTACAAGAACATCTGCGAGGCATATCGCTGCCGGGCAAAGGTGTTCACCCAGATGCAGGGGCTGAAAGAGAAGATCGGTTCGCCGGATCTGCTGGTGCTGTTTACGGGGACGGTCTCCCACAAAATGATCAAAACGGCACTTGGCGAGGCGGACGGGCACCGGACGAAGATCGTCCGCAGTCACAGCAGTTCGGCATCGGCGTTGAGGAGGATATTGGATCTTCATGCGGCGCAGGATCCATGAAAAAATGGGAGTTTTTGGGACTTTGCCCCACTCCCAACCCC
>CANQYC010000011.1 GCA_947627945.1 uncultured Clostridia bacterium | reverse complement strand
ACAGCGTGTCTGCTCTGCTCACAGTAGCTCACAGTTGTTCATAGTAATCAACAGATTACCTCATACCTTTTGAGCCGTGTTTAACCTCGGCTCTATTTTTTTACCCACAGGATTGGTTGGCGCTTACAGTTATGGTGTATACTAATTACAGTGACACAACGTCAAAACAAATTGGAGGTTTTTATTATGGAAAAAATCACACAAACCGCAGGAAGAAACGCTCTCGGCGAATTTGCGCCGGATTTTGCGCATTTCAATGATGATGTGCTTTTCGGCGAAAACTGGAACAATCAGGACATTGACCTGAAAACACGCTGCATCATCACCGTTGTTGCATTGATGTCATCGGGCGTGACGGATTCATCGCTGAAATATCATCTCGAAAATGCGAAAGCTTACGGTGTGACAAGAGCCGAAATTTCCGCAATCGTAACGCACGTTGCGTTCTATGCAGGATGGCCTAAAGCGTGGGCGGTGTTCAACATGGCGAAAGAAGTCTGGAATGAAGATTGCACTGCCGAAACCGAAAAAGAGAAATTTCAGAAAACAATTCTTTTCCCGATCGGCGCACCGAATGACGGCTTTGCACAGTATTTCACAGGTCAGAGCTATCTTGCGCCCGTTTCTAAAAATCAGGTCGGCATTTTCAACGTGACATTTGAACCGAAATGCCGCAATAACTGGCATATTCACCATGCAGACAAAGGCGGTGGACAGATCCTGATTTGTGTCGGCGGACGTGGCTATTATCAGGAATGGGGCAAGGAGGCAATTGAAATGCTCCCCGGCGATTGTATCAATATCCCCGTGGGCGTGAAGCATTGGCACGGTGCTGCTCCTGACAGTTGGTTCTCACACCTTGCCATTGAAGTGCCCGGTGAAAATGGTTCTAATGAATGGCTGGAAGCTGTGAGTGATGAAGTGTACAACAAATTGAAATAAAAAAACAAGTAATCTGTTGACGGCTTGAAAGGCTCTGTTTCGGCAAATATTGAAATTGTCGAGGGGAAATTGCTCAACGGCAAACTCTCGGAAAATAAGCTGAAAAAGTGGGTGGAAAGTCTATGAAAATCGTTGTGCTTGAGGGTAGTCCGAACAGACACGGCTCGTCAAATATGCTTGCCGGGGAATTTATCCGTGGTGCAAAGGAAACGGGTCACAGCATAGAAGTGATAGATGTTGCCCACGCAAATATTCACCCGTGTACGGGCTGTATCCATTGCGGATATGAAGGACCGTGCAGTCAGCAGGATGACGTTGACAAAATACGTCTGCAAATTTTGTCGGCAGATATGATCGTTTTTGTCACTCCGCTTTACTATTATGGTATGAGTGCGCAATTGAAAATAATGATAGACCGTTTCTGTGCATTTAACAGCAGTATTCAGCAAAAACACATGAAATCTGCACTTATTTCTGCGGCATGGAATGCGGACGACTGGACATTTGATTCGCTTGAATCTCATTACAAGACACTTGTTCGCTACCTGAATTTTGAAGATATGGGGAAAGTTCTCGGAAAAGGCTGTGGAACGCCGTCAATGACAAAAAATTCCGATTACATGATGCTTGCATACACTTTAGGGAAAAATCTGAAATAAGAGGAGGTGTTTCAGATCAAACGACATATTGCGTTAATGCTCTGCATTGCCTGTGTTGCGGGACTTTCAGGCTGTGCAGATCCTTATCAACAGGAAACTCTGACAGAACAAACTGCTGAAAAATTTATTTCACACAATGTTAGAACAAATTCCCTGTTCAGCTTACAAGTCGAATCAAATAAAATAGAGGTCAAGTATGAGAATGCTTTGCAAATGTGGCTATTTTATGACAGATGTTATTGTTCCCAATCGCACTAATTTGCGATTAAAAAATAGCTCACATAATAATTTATCAGAAACTAAGATTATGATTTTTCATTGTGAATGTTGTCAAAGGCTTCACATTTTTTTATCATCAGATAATGCAAAATTTTTTGTATATTGGCTTGATAAAGTATTTTTATCAAAACAAGACAAAAATCCGATACCATCGGAGCAATATGGGTCGTATATTACAGATGATTATGATGGCACATATCCCGTTACATTCACAGATAGAAACAGACAAATTCTGCTGAATTTTCATGATAAAATCGCTGTATTCAGATTGGAGTCAGTATCAGATAATCATCGGCTGATTTATCATGAAAATCATTCTGAAAAAATATTATATGACAAATCAACCGTTGATATGTCCTTGTCAGCACATCAAATAAGGTGTCCATGTGGATGGCTGATCAACTTACAATTGATCGATGATGAAAGTATTATTTATCTGTATGATCTTGTCAACTGGGCTTCAAGGGTAAAATATGAATTTGGAGAACTCCGAAATTTCCAGCACTTAATAGGGCTGTACTGCAAAAAATGTAAAAGAATTATGCTTCCTGCCAAAGAACAGAAATATGCTACTTTTTCGTTGACAAATGAAAAATGCATTGATAAAGATTTTCGACTTTTCTATTATTATGTAAAATCTAAAGATGAATTTATGATAGATTTTGAAAAATATCGGGATGAGCCGACTATATTTAAAAAAATATATATTTCGGATGATGGAGAATTCATTCATTTTGAAAACCAAAATGCAAATTTATTGTACAAAATAGAACTTTCAGAAGATAATTGAAACACATTCAGTAATCAATTAAAACTTGTTTTTACGTCTGCTGAAAAATATCGGCGGTATATCAAAGTGACAGACGGTTGTTTTCTTGTCGGCATACTGCTTTCTGCTCCGTCCTGACAAGTCGTAAATGTGGAGTTTCTTCGAATAAAAAAAGATTTTGCATCAAATGAAGTTATCGAAATTATGCGTTGAAAGTAAAAATGCTCTATGCGAAAATCATCAGTAAATCGGCACTTGAAACGCTTGAGAAATACAAAATCAGCGTGCAATATGAACGTTGACCGATGTTGTCAGAAATCGTGATAATACCGGATCATGTCCGAATGAAACGGCAGTTCGGAAAATTACAGAACCTGAAATTGCTCTAACTGCAATTCACAATAAATTCAGAGAATTGCAAAACTAATTTTTATCGAATAAAAGAAATCTTTTAATATTTTGAATAGGCCGCCTTGACGGTCTCAGCCTGTCAGTTAGGGCAGTAGGCATATAGAAATTTTGAGAAAAAACAATAGCCCGATACAGCAAGCTATATAAGTAGGCACTTCTTTTTTTGGGAGAGTGCTCGTTTTTTCTTTCAGAAAACTGTTGACTTTTTCAATAGAGAGGTGTATAATATTGTTATATGCTAAGACAAGCCCACTACTGCGTACCTACCCAGATACATAGGAGGAAAAAATGAAGTCGATTGAAGCACTAAAAGAACGTCTTTCTGAAGAAAATACCCTTGTGGTGCAAAGTGAGAGGGGCTTTATTATGGAAGTAGATTTTTTATGGGCAGGACCTGCTTCAAGTTTAGAAATTGAACAGTTTGAAAATAGCAATAGATTAGTACTCCCTTCGAGCTTTAAGGGTTTTTTGAGAATATCAAATGGTGCTATTTTGTTCAGAGATACAAAATATGGTCAGTGGGGATGTAAAGTGTACGGACTATCAGAACTTATGCAAGTTAACCAGGAAATCAGAACGTGGAGAAATTTCCCTAAGTCATGGCTTGTTTTTGCAAGTTGGATCGGTGATCAAGATATACTAATATTTGATACCGATGTAAGTAACTATAATAAAAATAATTACATAATCGATGGCGACGAATGTGACTCAGTGGATGAGTTTGAATACATCAATGGGGATTCGAGAGATGGATAGATAGGCTAATCGTGTCACAAGGTTATAAATATTGGAGACGGTGAGATGTGAGTTATTATTGTTACAGATGTCAATTTTGTTACACAGGCACAAATTCTGTCAAGATGGAGACTCTCTGTTTTGTCATAATTTCCACCTGATTTATCAGGACAACAGATGCTCTTGATGAAAATACTCTGCCCCCTCAGTGGTAATATTGCGTAAGATGAAAATGCCACTTAAAAAATCCAGCAAGGTTACAACGTTCAGCATAACAAGGAAAAAACGAGGACATGGAAATATCTGATCGACTTTGGTTTTTTCACACGCAATGGCTGTAAACGTCGATTCTTAAAAACAAGGCTCAGTGAAGTTGAGGAAGCTGTTTATATGGCAATGTGTGAAAAAATCAAAAGCCTTGAAATTGCAAGGTACGAGGAAGATACACCAGATGCCTAAACAGAATCTCTCAAAGCTGAGATACTGAAATATGATGATGATATTCGCAAGCTGATGGATAAACTTCCCGATGCCGATGAGGTGCTGTTTGCCTACATTCAGAAACGTGTCAAGGAATTTCACAAGGCTAAGTCCCAATTGGAGAGTAAGCTCCAGACAAAATGAAACATAAAGCTATCGACACGAATCTCCTGAAAGAATAGATTAAAAATTGGGACAGCCTGACGATCGAAGAAAAGCATGAAGTTGCTATCATGATAATCGATGCGGTTTATGTATCGATGATGATGGGATTCACGTTCAGTTCTGCATTTGACAAATTCGGATTTCCTTAACTTAATTCATATGGAAAGGACGGCAGCAGGACTGTAGCTGGATCATTCTACAATGTAGATAAGACCGACAGTTGCTTTTGCTGGTCTCATCATAGTAATCTTTGTTTTTATTATGATCTGTTTTGCGTTTATACATAATTCGGGAGTGAGCCGGAAATTGAACTTTCCGCATTTTGCACACTTTGTAATTACATAATGCTCAAAAAGTTTAAAGTTCGTAAATCCTAAAATCTGAACTATCAGCATTTCCGGCACGATCGGGTTTCGATAGTGTTGATAATTTCGATAGTTCATGCTCCCAAAATTGAAAATGTAACAATGTGCGTCGATGATGACGGTCTTTTTGAGGCCTCAAAAACATCGTCACAGTGAATATGCATACAATCAAAGCTGTGCTGTTCTGATATATTTTTGAGGATAAATCTATATCTTAATATTAAGAGACCACTTTTTTTGCTCTGGAAATAATATCATCTTTATACTTAATGACATCCATAATTACTTGCTTTTGCATTGCTTTGATATATTTTCCCATGTAGTCAAAATCAGGAATATAGCCATCAGAGTGATAGATGCTTTGTGAACTTAAAATAGGCTTGCCATTTGGATCCACACATATAGGGAGGAATATTTCAAGTTCCTTAAATCTATTCCATGTCCCCATTTTATTATACGAAAACAGCTTTTTGAAATATGACATCTGCATAACTAAATAAAGCCCGACTTGCTCGTTTTTGATCACTTCACCAGAAAGAGAAAAGACATGATTATGAGTTGCAAGTTTATATTCAAACGATCTGTAATACGCATTTCCCCAAAAGTCAAGAGTGATCGTATTTGCAGGAAACACTTTCGCAGGTCTGTCCGTCTTGCCCTTGACACCTGCGTTGTCCACACCGGAATTGATAAAATAGCAGCCCTTTCCATTGATGTCTTTTTGCTGTAAATCAACATCCCCTGTTTTTGAGGAAAACAAATCTTTCATTTTGAAGCTACGGAGTAGCCCCATATTTTGATTTTTTCCTATTTTTCTGGTTTTTTCAAGGATCTCTCTATCTTCATCGTTAAGGATGCAGTTACTAAGTCCTGTCACTTTCAAATACAGTTCCAGTTCCCGAATACGCTCCTGTTCCAGTTCCCGAATGCGTTCCTGTTCCAGTTCCCGAATGCGTTCCTGCATATAATTAAAATCTATATCATAGACAGTATATTTATGATTCGATCCATACGTACTTTTAACGGGAAGTTCGATCATAATATTTTTTACTTTTTCACGGGTAAATTTATTGGCATAGCTCCACCCTTTTCCGGCAGAACTTCGTATTGTTGCAATCACATATAAAAAACATTCCCTATTCCATAATTTAGGAATGTAAGGATGCATTCCTTGAACATGAGGATATCCGACAAATGCGAACTCTTGATAAAACATCGTATCTGCACCGGTTGTTGTATCTGAAAAAGTTATCACATTGCCTTCTTCTGTTGGCATCAGATCTACATACCCACCAATGCCATTACCGGCTGATGAATTTGAAACCACAGGCGTTTTTCCGGCTTTTTGATAAATATCAGCATTAGTCATTTTATAACTTTTGGTTGGATAGATGTCAAACAGATCTCCGACTTTGAACATCGCTCGTTTATCATTCAATTTCTATCTCTCCCCTCAGTATCGCTCCTACTTTCCAAGCTAAATAATCTGCAACGACTTTTTTGAAATCATCTTCTGTTGGCGTCAGATCAATAATAGTATGTTGATTAAATGTCCAGTCATCACCATTTTCGGTTATCTTATCCTCAATATAGGTTTCTTCTGTAAGATACTCACACTCTCTAAGTAATTTGCGCCCGAGTATTATATCCACAACTTCCTGATAGCGTGCAGTTGCATTACCTGTGTCACGCAAATTCACTTCTTGGCTTGACTTTTTTCTGTTTTGTCTTGCATATCCATCATCAGAAAAATCAATAAACTTGACATATTTATTTATGTCGTGGGGTTTGCCGACTTCAAACAGATAAATAGCTGTCTGAACGGTCGCCTTTCCCCTAAATATATCAGCCATGTGGATGCTTGCAAGTAAAGTATTCTTTTCTAATAAATGTTTAGTGTATGGTAATCCGTTTCCGCTGCCTGCATTTTCCTGTATGAGTACACAAGCTTTACCGTTTTTCATACGGCCCAGTGCCTTTTCAACGAAAACAAATCCCTTGCCCGGTGATGAATATGGGGGATTTAGCAGAAATACATCAGCAGGGAAATCCTGCCCCTTGCGTTCTCCTTGTTCATATGTACCGCTGAATTTTTCAAGGCTGTCTACGTTCAATATGGTAGCAGAGCCATCTTTCATTAAGATCATGTTCAGAACGGCAAGCAGATATATGTCAGGACGTATTTCGCAACCCAAAAGGTGAAATTTCTTAATTTCGTCTACCTTATCTGCATATTTCTCAGGGCTTGTTTTATATTGCTGTTCTGCATCTTTCAGCATCAGCTTCATTGCCGAAATAAGAAATCCACCGGAGCCTGCCGCATAGTCCCAAACATAGCTATTCATATTGACTTCGGCAAGTTTTGCCATAAACTCAGTAACATACCGGGGAGTAAGGACAACATCATTACGCTCACCATCCGGAATGTCCACCCATTCATTAAGTACATTGAACAGTTTGCCTGTAAAATCGAGGTGTTCAGCAGAAAGAAAAGTAGGCATTATGTTTTGTTCAACTTCTCTATATACTGTTTTCAGCCTGCTCTCTACTCTGCTTGTAGCCTTAACTGTTCTTGGTTCTTCAAGCATAGAGTGCAGGAGGACCCTTTCAAGGGTGTTCTTTATGCTTTCACGTTTATCAGCAGGCAGGTTTTTAGCATCAAGGAATTCTGCCACCCTATTGTAAATAGCATATCCGTCATGAGTTTTTCTACCCTTGTCACCTTTAAGGTCAGATGTCGTCAAACCGCTGACTATATCATTTCCGTCTTCGTCTTTTACTCCAAGACCTGCCATGATCATTGCAGCGATCAGTTCAACTCTATCACCAACAGCAATATGCAGATCATCATGCATGGTTTGATTTAACATCTTTAAGTTGGCTTCAATAGTATTTTCAAACTCAAATGCCATTCGTTCTCTTTCAGCATCTGTCAAGAGAATATCCTTGAGTTTTAATGCAAGCTCAGTTCTGTTACATGCTTTAAGAAAGCTCAGATCGGTGTAGTCTCCGATTTTTTTAGGAACACCAAAGTTCTTCTTTGAGATCAGCCATGCAGAGATCTCGAAGACAGTATTATTACCGCTTTTATATCCGTTTACACCAATTGCTATTATACGGCTATAACTATCTGCATATTTGAATATGGCTGTAGCATAGTGAACTGCACCATTTACGGCATATTTACTTATATTCTTCAAATTATTGGAACCATCTTTAGCTTTGTTTGCAGGTACACCGTTTTCATCAAGTTTACATAATTCTCCCTTTGTCCCTTTGCATTCGATCATCACCGGTACTTTAGAAGAATCCAATTCGATGAATAGTTTAATATCAGGGTAATTTCCGCCTTTTCCACCCTTTTTTGGATTCTTCTATCTTTAGGGCATCGTCAATTTCCGGATCCATAGCCTCTGTTTTTGTCAGATAAGGAATTTTTTCTTGATTGAAGTATTGTTTCACCCGATCTTCGATCTGTTCTTCTATACTTGACACTTTATTGTTTGCCATAATATTCCTCCTTATATTTTACTATGCCCATACACGAGACGGACATCATGAAGATCATTATAAATTCAATGTTGTTGCAAGAGATCAACACCTTCTTAATTATAGCACGATCCACCATAAAAGTCAATCGTTTTACAAGAAAAACAGGTTGATCGCATGAGGATCAGAAAATTTTTGCATAATGAAAAAACGGATATAATTGCATCACCCCTAAATCGAATTGGAGACCCCAAAATCCACCCCCACATTTTTGTGAAAAATACCTATTGACAAGATACAAAACACAGTGCTATAATATAAGCATAGCAACACAGCTCCATAATTTTCCCACCTTGATAAAAATCCCCGATCTTAAAGCCAAAACCGTCCCCCCCCAGAAAGGAAGATCCCATGCTGACAGATGTTAAATTTCTGATAAAATACTGGCGGTTCCACAAGAAAAGTTTCCTCACGATCCTGCTCTCCGTTATGTTTCTTGCCATAATGATAACCACATCCCTGCTGACGGAGCGTTCCGATCTGCGGCGGGATCTGCACACCTACTACGATGCAGACGGTGCATTTGATTTTGAATACCTCAATGTGGACGATGATTCCCTTGCATTTATAAAAGACAACGACACTGTCGAGGTGTCGGGCGAGGTGTACTGTGTCGGCAAGGCGGAATATGCGGGCTCGGCAGTGACCTTTGGCGCATTCAGAGATGAGACAGCGGCGGAACTGGCGCATTATCCCATGGAAAAGGGACGGCTGCCCCGGAGTACAGGTGAGATCACACTTTCCCGGGGCATTTATAATACCTTCTGCCCGTTTGCCGAAATTGGTGAAACTGTAACGATACCTATGTATGATGCGGACGGCACTCTGATAGATGAAACGGAAAGAACGCTCGTCGGGATCATGGAGGATTTCAGCAGGCCGACATTTGAAGACGACGCCACAAATGGAGATCCCGACCACTCGGATCCCCAGATATTGCTGTCCTATGAAGAAGCATCGCAGTTTGAAAACGGCTATACCAATGTGATGCTGCAGGTCTGTAACGGGGAGGAATATGCGCTGCTCGCCGGAGGGGATGACTTTGAATCCGATCCCCGCTATCAGAAAGCCGACGCAGTTCGGCATGAAATGTTTGAACGTGGATATTATCCCGCCGGCACAGGCAGATCACGTGGCGTTCAGATGATAGGATCGGCGGATGCTCCCGAAAAAGTAAATGTGTCCTCAAAGTCGCAGATGATACGATTCGTTTCCATCTTTGCGCTGATCATTACGATCATTTCGCTTTTCTCCGGTACCAGTACGATCATGCAGGGCAGGATGAGTTCCTTCCGGTTGATGCAGTGTATCGGCTATTCCAAAAGACGCATCCAGAGACTGCTGCTTTTTGAGGCACTGCTTGTCTTTCTCGTCGGTACTGCGGTGGGCATCTTATCCGGCATCTGCATTTATGAGGGGATCTATTATTTACAGACAAATATCTTTCATGCACTTCCGTATCGTGGATATGTGACCGAATGGGTCGTTGCACATAAGACATTCCAGCCGTTTCTGACGGCGATCCTCCTGACGGCTGCCGTGATCCTCCTGTCCTATGCGATCGTCATAGGCAAGGTGAGCCGTGACATGAACATGACCGCCGACCGGGAGCGGATCACATCACGAAGGACGATACGCTCTGCATCAGGTGCAGTTTCCAAAATACTGTCATTCCGTGCCGTCGGCGTTTTACAGATCATATCTCTGGTATGTGTGATATTTACGAGCGTTGTGTGCTATCTGTATTGTGTCAGTGACGGAAAGGGCGAGACCGTTGTCGCCCAGACATCGCTCAGCAGTTACTTTGCGCAGACCGGGATCTATGAAGCAGAGAGCGGGATCGACCTCGATGCGCTCGGCTGTGACTGCTATCTGACCGCCAACAAGGGCATGGCACAGGCAACATTTCTTGCGCCAAACTACGCCAGCGGCATGACGCACAGCAACATGGAAACACTCCGCAAAAACGGCGCAGAAACTATCTACGGTTACAGTGAGCCGTTCTATATTTTAGCAGATGCGAACGGGACTGAAAATGCTGTTTTGCAGTCAAATCTGATGAATGAGGATATCCGTCAGTCACTCGGATTTGAAAAGGATATGTCCGCCATCCCCTGCATATTGATGAGCGATGACCTCATCCGGAAATTATTCGGCGCAGAGATCCCGGCAGACGGCGCAGCATGGGTATCTGTCATAGATCACGAAAACACGCTTGCCGCCGATGCGCCGTATACGATCTATTCTGCCAAGGCAGACGAAACAGGCTGGATGCCCGAAGAAATTCTCGAACGGCAAATGACAGTCAGCAGCACGATACATACCGATGCCGAAACGCTCAGTGCAGACGAATTTGCCTCGGCAGTATTGTCTGACCTCAGATATTATACGGGATTTCTTCTGATGAACGGCGAATATGCGGAAACACTGGGGATCTTCAACCATTCCTATGACAAAGTCCTTTTCTCGGCGCAGGGGGATGAGGAACAGCTCAGAACGATACTCGCCGCCTCTATGACAGTTGACATGAGAATGAGAGCCGTGACACGCTACGAATTAAAGCGGGACTATATTTACAATAATGTCAATAAATACTCCACCATTATATGCCTGTTCCTCCTGCTGTTTTCCATTTATATCATCGGGTACTGCAATGTATTGCAGCTGCAGCTAAGGCAGAAAGCGGGGACTTTCCGTATTTTGCGCAGCCTTGGGCTTGCACGGAAAAAGCTCACCGGCTACCTCATTGCGGACAGCCTGAAACAGCCGCTCATCAGCATGGTCGCAGGTGCGGGAGCCATCGGTATTTTCCGCAAACTGTTGCTCGACAAATATGATCTGTACTGCGAATTGGCAGCAAAGCGGCAAGAACTTATGGATATAGGCGATGAAGCCGCAGAGGCGATCGTCAGCGCACAGCTCAAGTCACTTCGGTACGATTATCTGCTGACAGATGAAATGTGGGTGCCGTCGTGGCTGCCGGCATTTGCCGTTTTATCACTTGTGATCTGCGTGATATGTGTGGTATGTGTAGCAGTGATGCAGAAGAAACATGTCACATCGGAACTGGCAGACGATTTTTCAGACAGAAAGGAGTAGAAATATGGATGCGATCATCAGGACTGAAAATGTATCAAAAATTTACGGCAAGGGCGAAACCGCCGTCAGAGCCCTGCAGGATGTCACGATCTCGTTTGAAAAAGAGAAGATGACAGCGATCATCGGGGCATCCGGCAGCGGAAAGTCCACCTTGCTGAACATCATCGGCGGACTTGACCAGCAGGCTGACGGAAAGGTGTGCATTGAAGAACAGGAGATCCTGAAATTAGGGGACAAGGAGCTTGCGAAATTAAGGGCAGAAAAAATAGGATTTGTATTTCAGTTTTTCAAGCTCGTCCCCGAACTGACAGCACTGGAGAACATCCTTTTTCCATCCATGATCCTGCATAAAAAGCCTGAAAAAAGCTATGTGGATGCACTGTGCCAAAAACTCGGTATCGCAGAGCGGCTGAAACACTATCCCTCACAGCTTTCAGGCGGTCAGCAGCAGAGAACAGCGATCGTAAGGGCACTGATCAACGACCCGGATATATTGCTGTGTGATGAGCCGACAGGAAATCTGGATGCAAAGTCAGGCGGCGAAGTCATGGAGCTGCTGGAAGATCTGTGCAGAGAAATGAAGAAGACGATCATCATCGTCACGCACGACACGAACATCGCAAACCGGTGTGACAGGATCGTGACCATTTCTGACGGACGGATCGCCGGGACAGAGGGGAGTGATCAGGGATAGCCTGTCCCGCATGAGCTGGATTTGGATGGATAAAAAATCACCGGAGCTTCCCATTTCGACCCCACCACCCCCACAGGAGCATGATAGAAAGATCCAATATTGCATTTTCTCCCAAAGTATGCTATAATAGATACATCCCCAAAAAGGAGGCTCCTCCCCATGAACGAACGTCAGATCGTGCGCCATGTGCGGACAATGCTGGAGCATGCCCTGCCGGATGCGCCGGAATATACCGTCCGTCTCTGGTTCTGCCGGCTGTGCGCACTTTGCTGCCTGATGGAAAATCAGCTCCTTCCTCCTGCCCATGACGAAGCCGCAATGCTGTCCCGCATGACCGATGCCCGCCATTTTTTCCCCGGCATCCGCCTGTTCCACGATGATCTCCCGTCACCGTCCTGTCTCCTGCCGGCAATGCAGTTTCTCCGGCAGCTCCCCCCCTCCGCCTGGAGAGGGCATCCCGAACTGCCGGGCTGGCTGTATCAATATTATAACATGCCCGAACGGGAAGCCGTCACCGACAGGATACACCGGAGCCGCAAAGTCTCTGCCGCACATCTCCCCGCTGCGACACAGCTCTTCACCCCGGACTGGATCGTCCGCTACATGGTGCAAAATGCGCTTGGCACCTTGCTTTCTCCCTTGCCGGACTGGCAGTATTATCTCCCGCCCGCACAGCCGCAGCCCGTCTGCAAAACGCCGGATGCCATCACCGTCCTCGATCCCTGCATGGGTACCGGGCATATCCTTGCCTATGTCTTCGATGCCCTCATGGCACAATTTTTATCCATCGGCTGGCATCCCGAAACGGCAGCCGTCCACATCCTCACCCGGTCGCTCTGCGGCATGGACATCGACAGGGGAGCCGTGCTGACGGCAGAATTCGTCCTCTACATGAAAGCCGCCGCCATTGCCCCCCGTCTGGCACGGCAGGTGCTGCCCATGCAGCTGTATGATTTTACGGCACTCGAACAGACCGTCCCCCATGCCTCGCTGTTCGGCTCACTGCTGCGGCAGCAGCCCTGCGGGGATGGCACCGTGCGAAAGCTCACAGAGGCACTTTCCGCCCGCTACGATGCCGTCATCACCAACCCGCCCTATCTTGGCAGCAGCGGGATGGATCCCCGGCTTTCGGCATTTGTCCGCACACAGTATCCCGCCGGAAAAGCCGACCTGTTCGCCGCATTCATGGAACGCTGTGCAGAGCTGACAAGCCCCGCCGGCTGCTTTTCCATGATCACCCAGCATGCATGGATGTTCCTGTCAAGCTACCGTGAGCTGCGGGAACGGATGTGCCGCTGCACGCTCCAGAGCATGGTACACCTCGGTGCAAAGGCATTCTCGCTGACAGATGTGGGCACCATCGTACAGGTCACGGCATTCACCGCTTTCGGCAGACAGATACCCGGCTTCCGGACGACCTATCTTCGCCTGACGGAACAGGACGATAAGGAAACCGCCTTTTTCGACCCCTCCCTCCGGTATGTCTGCACTGCGGAACGCTTTGCCGATCTTCCGGGACGTCCGCTCTGCTACTGGATGAGCGACCGGATGCGTGAGGCAATGCGTCCGCCTTTGCTCGGAGACAGCTGCCGCATCTGTCAGGGCATGACCACTTCCGACAACAAAAGGTTCCTGCGGCGGTGGTATGAAGTCCCCCCCGGCAGCATCGCCTTTGGCTGCCGGAATGCAGAGGAAGCCGCCGCCTCCGGAAAGACATGGTTCCCCTACAACAAGGGCGGCAGACTGCGCCGGTGGTACGGCAATCACAGCTATGTGGTGAATTATGCCAACAACGGCGAGGAGCTACGGGAATTCCATGCAGAGATCCGCAAGGCGCACGCAGGCGGCAGACTCAAAAATGCGGACATGTATTTCCGTCCGGCAGTGACATGGAGCTTCATCACGGACAGCACCCGCTTTGGCGTGCGTTTCCAGCCGGAGGGCTTTTTGTTCGATGTTTCCGGCTCCTGTCTCTTTCCGGCACAGGAAGATCTGCTCTATGTGATGGGACTGCTCAGTTCCGAGACCGTGCTGGAAATGCTGAAACTGTACAATCCTACCATGAATTTTCAGGCAGAAAATCTCAAAAATCTGCCCCTGCGCATCGCTCCGCACCGCCGTGCAGAGGTGGAGGCACTGGTGCGGGAGAATCTCCGCATCGCCCGGGAGGACTGGGACAGCACAGAGGAAAGCTGGGATTTTACAGTGCATCCGCTCTTACAGACCGGTGCAGCGACACTGTCAGAGGCATATGCCCGTTATGCGGCACAATGTGAGGTACGCCGGGATACCATGCAGCGCAACGAAAGGGAGCTGTCCCGCATCTTTGCAGAGATCTACGGACTGGCGCAGGAGCTGCCCGGCACCGTGCCCGCCCCCACCTTGTTACGACCCGATCCGACAGATGCTGCCCGCAGTCTGGTGAGCTATGTGGTGGGCTGCCTGTTCGGACGGTACCGCCGGGAGGGGATCCCCGTTCTGCCGGATAATTTCCTGCCGCCGGATGCCCTGCCGCAGTACCTGTCTGCATTTCTGGAAACGGCATTCGGCAGGGAAACGCTGGCAGAAGATCTTGCATGGCTGGAAACGGCACTCGGAGAGCCGCTGACACGCTACTGCCGGATGGATCTCTACCCGGATCACTGCCGCCGCTTTCACAAGCGTCCGATCTATTGGCTTGCGACGAGCGGATGGAAACGGGAGGTCTGCGGACTGGTGTACATCCACCGGATGCCGCAGTTCCCGGCAGCAGAGCTGTGCCGCATCGCAGGGGAGCAGCCGCCCTCGCCGGAGCGGGATGCCTATCTGACACGTCTCGAAGCCATGTCAGACACCGCCTATGTGCCGGATGACGGTGTACATGCCAACCACAGCCGTTTCCGGAGCATCTTTGCAGCCATACGATGAGTTTGAGATCCCTGCAGACACTGCCTGTGGGGATCTGCATTTGTATCATGCCGTTTTCCGCCGATCCGCCGTCCGCAGCAGCATCACGGACATGAGCAGAAGACAGCAGCCCGGCAGCACACTGCCATGTTCCAGTGCCGCCTGCGGGACACTGAGCTGCACCGGCAAGGCATCCGCAAACAGAAAATGCACGCCGACCGCTGCGAGCAGACAGGCAAGCACCGCCGCCAGCCCCCTGCACAGCCAGAACCGCAGCCAGTCTACATTCCCCTCACAGATGGCAGCCGCCTGCAAATGCACGCAGATCCCCCCGAAAGAGAGCAGTGCCGCAGCGGCGGGATAGCTCCCGCCCCGTGCCATGTACTCCGTGATGCAGCTGATCTCCAGCACGCTCCGGCACATTGCCGTGACACGCTGCGGCAGCGGCATGCCATGCAGCAGTGCGCCCAAGACCGCCGTCACTGCCGCAAATGCCATCACCATGGCACAGATCTTCAGCATCGCCGCCGCCGCATGCTCCACGGCATCCGTCAGCAGCCGCACACCGTCCTGCTTTCTGCTGTCCTGCCGGGGCAGGGAAATGCCCCGTGCCAGAAAGGGCATGATGATCAGATTCGGCAAGCTGACCGACACCATCAGCCATGCGCTCATCTGCGGCGGCAGCCCCGCACAGACCGTACCCAGCAGAAACCCCGGACCGCACCCCATACAGACGCAGAGCATCCGCCGTTCCTGCGCCGCCGTCAGACTGCCGCAGCGGTACATGCTGTGCAGCAGCTGCGCCCCGACCGGATACCCCCCGATCTGCGAAAACAGCACCGCCATCAGCAGACGTCCATCCACGCCGGGCAGTCTGCGCAGCGGCAAAGCTGCCGTTTCGAGCATCCCGCTGCTGACGAAAAGCCCCGCTAAGATCGTGAAGAAATATAAGGACGGCACCAGCACCGTCACGCACCGGCTGCCCGCCTGCCATACTGCCTGCCCAACCGCCTCATGAAACACCGCCGCCCCCGCCATCAGCAGCAGGAGCCCGGCACACTGTATCCCTCGTTTCATCTGCATCACCTCTATACCCTATGTCATTCGCCGCAGATGTATGCCAATGCACGGCTTCCAGTCATACAAGCTGCCTTTCCGTCATACACTGCAATGAGGTGATACCATTGCGCAAAGGCTGGAAACGCACCATGATGAGCTGGATGTATCTGGATACCTACCTGCATCTGCACAGCAACCGGGAGCTGCGGGTGGAGAACTGCCGCCGGATACTGGAATATAATGACGTACTTGTCCGTCTCCGGACACGGGATCTCACCATCGGGATCTGGGGCACCGGACTGCGGGTATTTGACTACAATGACAACAGCGTACTGGTCAGCGGCAACATCACATCGCTGCGGCTGGAGGAAGGGCGGGAACGCAAATGAAGCTCCGTGATCTGTGCGATATCGAGGCAGAGGGGCGCAACCCCTATCCATTCATCAATGCCGTGCGGGAAAGCCCCATACTCTGCACCGAACAGCACTGCAAAGGCAATATATTTTTCTGCCGCATCCTGTCTCGTGATCTGGCAGAATTCCGGCAGCTTGCCGATGCCTATGCCATCCGGCTGACGGTCACACGCCACCGGTCTTTGCAGCGTCGGCTGAAAGCCTACCGGCTGCGCATCGGACTTGCGGCGGGCATACTGCTCGGCGGCATGCTCATCTTTTACCAGTCCAATGTGGTACAGACCATCGAAGTGCAGGGCAACACCGCCGTGCCCGCCAGTACCATCACCGCCCTGCTCGAACAGGAGGGCATCCGGCAGGGCGTCTGGATCGCATCACTCGACCTCACGCACTGCGAACGCCGTCTGCGTGCTGCCGTGCCGGAGCTTGCATGGGTCGGCATCCGCCATACCGGCAGCCGCCTTGTCGTGGAAGTCACGGAGCGCAAGCCAAAACCGGAAATGCTCAGCGAGCATACCCCCTGCAACATCGTTTCCGCCCGTGATGCACAGATCACCGATGTACAGGTCTACAGCGGCAGACTGTGCCGGCTGATCGGGGACGGCGTCGCAAAGGGCGACCTGATCGTCTCCGGCGTGCTTGAGGACAAAAACGGCAGGACATTCTACCGCCATGCCAATGCGAAGATCACCGGCATCTACACCCGTGAGGCTGAGCTGACGGAATACTTCACCCAGCGCACCACCGAGGAGACCGGACGCATCACAAAACAACGCTATCTCCGGCTGTTCGGGCTGCGCCTGCCGCTGCCGTCCGGACATCCCACATACGAAAGCAGTCATGTCACAGAGACCGACACGCCATTTACCTTTTTGGGAGCCGAGCTGCCATGCGGCATTTTTCAGCGTACCATCGCCGAGACCACTGTCACGGACATCACCCGGACAGAGGAGGAGACCAAACTCGCCCTCCATGCCGCCATTGTCCGCTATGAAAAAAACATCCTCTCCGATGTGACCATCTTAGACCGCCGCCTCGAATATCACACCGGTGCAGACGGCATCACCTGCCGGATGTACTACCGTGTAGAGGGGGAGATCGGACAGACCGCCGACTTCTACCTCGATCTGGAAGACCCCGCCCCCACAGAAAAAGAGCAAGACAGTCAATGACTGTCTTGCTCATTCTGTTTTGGATAGGGATCAATTACTTGATCGGGAAATCCTTGTCAGCATCGAGAAGCTGTACACAAGCCTTCAGGATGTTGAGGGAGTCAGTGGAGTCGATGGAATTGTTGACATCCACGTCAGCATTGATCAGACCCTGTGCGGAAGCTGCCTTCGCATCGCCGAGCAGGTACTTGTTCAGTGCGATAACGTCAGAGATGGTAACAGTATCGTCCACATTGACATCGCCATACTTCACCTTGCCAGGATCTGTAGGATCTGTTGTATCCTCGATCTCAGAACCGTCAGCCTTCGGAGCCTCATCCTCTACGAAGGAAGCTACCCATACCAGAGGTGCGTTCCAGTTGATGGTGATCTCGTTTACAGACCATGCATCTACCTGGTCATAGTAGCACTTCATCGGAGCCAGTTCGCCGATCTTGTAGCCGGCACCCTGGATCATCGGGTCGTTCATGTTGGAGTTCGGACCGCCGGACAGGCATCCGTTCGGAGCAGACGGCCAGTCGTTCTTGAGCTGGTGGCACCAGTATCTGTGGTGCGGGTTCTCCGTCGTGCTGAAGCCGTAACCAGTTACATAGGAGTTCTCATTCGGGTTTCTGCCGAGCAGATAGTCGAATGCAGTGGTAACACCGTTCAGGTACTTCACGTTGCCGGTCACATCATAAGCCATACCAAGGATCATTGCATTGTTAGCGACCATGGAGTTGGAACCCCACTCGTAGCCGCCTTCCAGTGTAACGGTCTTTTCTGTAGAAGTATCGCCCTCTACATAGGTAACAACAGCATCATAGGTGCAGCCCGGATAAGGTGTACCATACATGGACTGATTCTCAGTCTTCAGATAGAAGTCGCCAGCCTCCTGGAACTGCTGCTCGATCTTCTTGTAGTCTGCGGCATCCTTGACGAGATCCTCATGCAGTGCGAGGGTAGCAGTACCCAGTGCGCTCAGAGTACCCCAAGTGAAGGATGTGGGGGAACCCTTGTTCTCACCGCCGACGAGGTTGGTCGTTACCTCGAAAGCATCCGGATAAGCAGTTACGTCTGCATAGTAATCATCGTTCTCGGTGGTCACATACAGTTCGCAGGCTGCCCAGTAGAATTCATCAGAAGCCTGGGTATCACCGTAGGGGCCGCCGCCCTTGTTCTGGTCGAGCGGTGCAAACATCGGATCATCATCGGAATTGCCGGTGACGCCAGATGCATAGATGTCCTTATACTTCTTGGTATACTCATCCTTTGCAGCCTTGTATGCCTTCTCAGCAGCAGCCAGATACTCGGAAGCCTTTGCGGAATCATAGGGCTTGATCAGACGGGACAGCTGTGCCAGTGTTGCAGCAGCGTTCAGGGTAGCAGTATAGGTAACAGGCTTTACGATACGAGCCGGGAAGTTGGTGTTACGCTCCTTCTCTGCTGCCTCACCAGTGCCCTCAACGTCGTCATACGGCATAACGCCCAGACCAGTCCACTTGTAGTCATGCATCTTGTGGTATACCATACCATCCTCACGCTGCATCTTGAGGAAGAACTCTGCCTCCCAGCTCAGCTCGTCGAGGATATCCGGTGTGCCGTTGCCGGTCTCCGGGATGTTCATCACATCGGAGCCGTCCTTCCACTTGTCAAGATTGTTCTTGACAGCGTCACGCTCATAGATGTTTGCCAGTGTCCACATGGAAACACCGCCGTTTACAACGTACTTACCGTAGTCACCGGCATCGTACCAGCCGCCGGTCACATCAATTGTGCCGTTGGAAGAATATCTCGATGCGATCTCATCGTTGGTCTTTTCATCATAGATGAATACCCACTCATCGGTAATGTAAGCCTTATCCGGATTGTGACCTGCCTTACGGGCAAGTGCAGACTTGCTGGCGTTCTTGCCGGCATTGGCAACGTACTTCTCCTCGATGTCGATACCGGAGCGGTTCAGATAGTAGTAGTTCAGGGCGTCTGTCAGCATGCTGCCGTACAGATCCTTGCTGATCTTGAACTCATGAGACGTGATGTCGCCGACCTTGATCTTGTAGGTGCCCTCTGCGGTCACATCAGAGAAGTCAAGTGTCTGGCAGTACTCGTCGGCAGCGGACTCATACTTGGTCGCACTGGTCGTGCCGGTCTTAACGACCTTGCCGGAAGCATCCACGATGGAGAATTCCTGAGCAGCAGTGCCTTCCTTGACCTGCAGCGTAGCGACCTTGTCCAGACCCGGATAGTAGCCGAGCTGGTTGTAGACCAGACCGGTCTTTGCGACCTTCTCCTCTGCTACGTAGTCGTCCTGATCGCCGTCCATATCAACGAGTGCGAGGTTATCAAACTTGATGATCGTGCCCTCAGGGAAGCAGGGAGAATCAGTGAAGGAGCCGTCGCCGCCGAAGTGGAATGTCCACTCAACGGTGCCCTTGCCCTCCGGCTCGTTGCCGGCTACGTTCTCCATGTAGCTCTTGTCGATGTAGAACTCGAAGGACCATGTTGTCCACTTCTTGGCAGAGATCGTGTCAGCCTTCCAGGAATTCCAGCCTTCATAGTAAGGCACATCCCAAGAGGACTGGTTGCTCTTGTCGGTCTCCTTGCTCGGAGATGCACTCTTCAGAGCAGACACCAGCTCATCCTGTGTCATATGCTCCTTGTACTCGAGACCGAGCTTGTTACCGCACTGATGCCAGTACTCAGCGTCGTTGTTGTTGATGTCGCCGATCTTGGAGTAGAACTTACCGGAGTTGGTAGCATATACGGAGTAAGTGATACGATACTTGTGTCCGTATGTAATGCTCAGGGTTCTGTGACGGAACTGGCAGTCCCATCTGTCCTCACCGCCGTTGGAAGCACCACCGGGGTTCTTGATGAGGATGGAATACACACCATCATCAATGGTGAATGCCATAGATGCTGTGCCGTTTTCGCAGATATGCCACGGCAGAGCAGAACCCTCTTCAAACGTACCCTCGCCGAGCAGGTTGCCGGCGGAAGCCGTGAGGGCTGAGATGGAGGAAGCAGAAGCAGTCGCTACCATAGCCAGCGCAGTAGCACTTGCCGCAAGCTTCCTGCCGAATTTTGATTTCAGCATTGGTTTACCCTCCTAAATAAAATAAAAAAGTTTTTTATATCACATCCACGCAGTGCAAGCGGATGCAATACTCTACAGACAGACAGGACACATCCATACCGACTATATCCTATCATGTTTCATTATAATATATTTACAGCTAAAAGTAAAGTCTTTTTTTCATTTTTGGTAAACATCCCAATAAAAGTATAATACTTATGTGCAATATGCACAAATGCCAGCCGTTCCGCCCCGTCCGCATTGGATTTCCGGAAAACACTTGCAAACCTTTTTATAATGTGTTATAATAAAGAAAAACCACAGGAGGAACCACCATGAGCCAGATCCGAATCACTGAACTGTTTGACCTCACCCACACCCTTGCCGGGAGCTATCTTGCCGGGTTCACCTACCCATGGGAAGCCCTTGCCGGCATCGGGGACATGATCCTCCGGCTGGGGGAGACGCTCGACCCGGCGGAGTATGACAGCCCCTCGCCGCACGTCTGGGTACACAAGACCGCCCATATCTTTCCGAGTGCCTATCTCGGAGCCCCCTGCATCATCGGCGCACGCACCGAGGTGCGTCACTGTGCCTTTATCCGTGGCAATGCGCTGGTCGGCGAGGATTGTGTCGTGGGCAATTCCGCGGAGCTGAAAAATGTCATCCTTTTCGACCATGTGCAGACCCCGCACTACAACTACGTCGGCGACAGCATCCTTGGCTATTATTCCCATATGGGAGCCGGATCCATCACCTCGAATGTCAAGTCCGACAAGACCCCCGTGGTCGTCAAGATGGACGGGCAATGGCAGGAGACCGGACTGAAAAAAATGGGAGCCATGCTCGGCGACCATGTAGAAGTCGGCTGCAACAGCGTCCTGAACCCCGGCACGATCATCGGACAGGATTCGAGCATTTACCCGACGAGCTGCGTGCGGGGCGTGGTGCCGGAGGAGAGCATCTGGAAGAATGACGGCGTCATCATCCGCAAGAGCCGGTGACCTCTTTCCGCCGCCGGAAATGTTCCATTTGACAAATCCCCGCAGATGTGGTATAATAAAATGTAAAGGAGGTGAAAAAGACCATGGCAATCTATCTCGTGGACTATGAGAATGTCTACATCGAAGGCCTGCAGGGCGTGGAGTCGCTGACAGAAGCGGACAGGCTCCATATCTTCTACACCCAGAATCGCTGCGGACTGACCTTCGGACTGTATGAACAGCTGATCTCCTGCCGGGCACAGGTGCAGCTCAATGAGGTCGCCGTGAGCCTGAAAAACAGTGATCCCGTCAAGAATGCACTGGATATCCAGCTCATGATGTTTGCCGGCTACCTCATCGGTACCCGACAGTCCGATGCCATCTACATCGTCAGCCGTGACAAGGATTTTCTGCTGGGGACCGAATTTTTCCAGCGGTTCATCCGTGAGGAAGGTATCGCCCTGCAAATCATTCCTTCTGTGGAGACATCTCTCCGGACGGTGCCGGAGCCTGCCGAAGAAGGACCGGCGGATCCGATGACGATGCCTGCCCCGACAGGGACGTATGAGAGCTTCGTCAATGCCCTGCGTGAGCAGGCGGAGACCCCGAGCTTTGCACAGCTTTGCGAACAGTATGCAAAGCCCGAGGAGCTGGATGCACCGCCGCAGGAGACCGCACCGCTGTTCACCGTGCAGTATCACAATACCGTCCGCAATCTTCTGGGAAAAAATACGGACGAGGAGACGGTGGATCGTGTATGTCAGATGATCTCGGTCTCCGACACGCTTGTGGAATTCAACAATGCGCTGGCACGCTTCTATCGTGACGGACAGCGTGCCAAGGTAGTCTACCACAAGTTCAAGCCCCGGTTCGAGGATCTGCGGCATCTCTCCCGTGCCGGACGCAAGTCCGGCTGATGCCGGCAGAAAGCCCCGGAAAGCCCCTCCCTCCGTGTGCAGAGGGGCGGGCTTTCCCCGGGGCGAAAAATTTTCCTCGTTCGGGGCTTGACAATCTGCAAAAACTGTGGTATAATATTTCTTGTGCTGGTATGGCTCAGTTGGTAGAGCAGCGCATTCGTAATGCGCAGGTCGTCGGTTCGAGTCCGACTACCAGCTTTTGCAGAGTACGGGCTGCCTGATCTCCGGGTCGGGCAGCCTTAACTTGACAGCGCACCACATTTGTGGTATACTGTTCTTATGCGGGTATGGCGGAATTGGCAGACGCACCAGATTTAGGTTCTGGCGGAGCGATCCATGCAGGTTCAACTCCTGTTACCCGCACTGCGCCCGGGAGGATCTCCCGGGCTTTTTGTGCGATATGCCCAACTGGATAGGATAAAAATGGATAAACCTGTACAAACTTACTGTATGTTTGAAAAAAATGATTTACATTTGTAGGGATGTGTGGTATAATGAAAAAGTCAGGGGGTGACGAGATGCAGGGCGGAGGGATCTGTTCCAAGGAATTCGTAGATTTTATGCATGCCGTCAGCGGCAGTTTTTCATCTGAGCAGAGGCTCTGGGAGGCGATCGCAGCCGCCATTCCGCCGCTTGTGGAGAAACTGCACATCGGCTATCTGACTGTCCGCATGGAGACACAGAAAAGTGTGCTGGTGCCGGACGGCGACACGATACAGGAAGTCATTTACGGGCGGATCGAGGAATGTTCCACATTCTCCGAGAAGAACATGCGCTTCGACATGGACGGCAACAGCGTATTCTGGGTCACGGCGTGTCCCGTCCCCGAACATGTCTGGGATGCCAAAGAGCATGACGCCGTGCAGCTTTTGGGCGAAGACCTGTTCCTGCTGTGCAGCCGCATCCTCATGCGCCGCATGCTCGAAAATGCCGCCTCGCTCGACTATCTCACCGGTGCCCTCAACAAACACGGGATGCTGCGCCACGGCGGCACGCTCCGGCAGGAGGGAAAGCTCTCGGGGTATGTCGGCATCTATCTGAATCTGAAAAACTTCAAATATATCAACCAGTCCATCGGCTACCGGAAAGCGGATGTCCTGCTGACTGCCTACAGCCGTGCCCTGCGGGACAGGCTCACGGGCGAGGAGCGGGTCTGCCGTCCGGGCGGCGATACGTTCTTTGTGCTGACAGAGCGTGCCCATGCGGATGCGATGCTCGACTACCTCAACGAGGTGCAGCTTGAGGTCAGCACCGATAACGGCAGTCGGTCATTCTCCCTGTATGCCCATGTCGGCATCTACGACATCAACGAGGAGGACGACATCAGCACCGTCATGAATTCCGCCAGCATCGCCATGCAGGCTGCCCGGCAGTCGGGACAGGCAGCGGATCAGATGTGGTTTGATCCGGTCATGCATGCCCGTGCCATGCACGAAAAGCAGATCTCACAGCTTTTCCCGTCAGCTCTGAAAAACGGCGAATTTCTGGTGTACTATCAGCCCAAAGTCACGCTTGAGGACCGCACCCTCAGCGGCAGCGAGGCACTGGTGCGCTGGTTCCATAAGGGCAGGATCGTCCCGCCGATGGAATTCATCCCCGTATTGGAAAAGGATGGCACCGTCTGCCGGCTGGATTTCTATGTCCTCGAGCAGGTCTGCAAAGATCTGCGGGGCTGGCTCGATGCCGGCATTGATCCGGTACGTGTTTCTGTCAATTTCTCCCAGCAGCATCTGCATGATACCCGTCTGGCGGATGAGATCATCGCCGTCCTCGAACGGTATCGGGTGGACAGCCGCTACATCGAAGTCGAACTGACCGAGATGTCCGGTGCCCGTGACCATGAGGCAATGCTCGCCTTCCTCAAGAGCATGCACGAGCATGGCATCTGCACGTCCATCGACGACTTCGGCACCGGGTATTCTTCCCTGAACATGCTGCGGGAATTCAACATGGATGTCATCAAGCTCGACAAATCTTTCCTTGACAAGCTCACCGAGGAGGGCGGAGATCACAGGGCAGATGAAGTCGTGATCGAAAATATTTTCCGGATGGCGCAGGCACTGGATCTCGAGATCGTCTCGGAGGGCGTGGAAACACGCAGTCAGGCGGAATTCCTGCGGCGCATCCACTGTGATATGGTGCAGGGCTATCTGTTCGATAAGCCTCTGCCGCATGATGAATATGAAAAACGTCTGCGCGGCAGCCGGGTATATGAGCTGCCGGAGTCAGCCGGATCCTGAGAGCCTGACCTTTCAGGGCTGCCGCATCCGTCATACAGGCAGCTCGCAAAGGCAGGCTTTCTGCCCGCCTTTGCGGTATTTTCAGAAAAGGGCGGTCAATGCCATGAGAACGGAACTCGATCTTCCACTTACCAACCAGATCCTGCACGCACCGGCATATCTTGAGAGCATGGAGACACTGCGCCGGATGGAGCAGGATCGTATCTTTTGCCGGCATGATCTTGCCCACTGCCTGGATGTGGCAAGGCTGACGCTGCTGCTGTGCAGGGAGAACGGTGTCCGGGCAGAGGCGGATATCGTCTACGCCGCCGCACTGCTGCATGACATCGGACGTGTCACGGAGTATGCGGACGGCACGTCCCATGATGAGGCAGGCTTGTCGCTCGCATGCAGCGTGCTTTCCTCTCTTGACTGCCCGCCGGACAGACAGGCGCAGATCCTCTCGCTCATTGCCAGCCACCGGGAGGGCGGCGGCGGGATGCTCGAGCAGCTCTTTTCGCTTGCCGACAAGCGTTCCCGCCAGTGCTTTGCCTGTCCCGCAAGAGGGGCATGCAACTGGGAAGCGGAAAAACAAAACATGAACATACGGGGGTAATCTATGCAGATCGGTCATCTTGCGCTGGATCCCGGACATTGCTATGTCATGGGGATCCTCAATGTCACACCGGATTCCTTTTCGGACGGCGGACAGTTCACAGCCCGTGATGCCGCACTGCGGCATGTGTCACAGATGCTGAAAGACGGCATGGACATACTGGACATCGGCGGAGAATCGAACCGTCCGGGCTATACGCAGATCTCCTGTGAGGAGGAGATCGCCCGGACAGTCCCCGTGATCGAAGCCATCCGGGCACGCTTTGATGTGCCGATCTCCCTCGACACCTACAAATGGCAGGTCGCCAAAGCCGGCATTGCCGCCGGAGCCGACATGATCAACGACATCTGGGGACTGCGCTATGACAACGGCGAAATGGCATCGCTTTTGGCAGAGACAAAGCTGCCCTGCTGCCTGATGCACAATCGGAAAGGGGCGGTGTATCAGCATTTCTTTGCGGAGCTGCTCTCCGATCTTGCGCAGTCGCTCACCATCGCAGAGAGAGCCGGCATCCGCCGGGACAACATCCTGCTCGATCCCGGCATCGGCTTCGCCAAAAGCTACGAGAACAACCTCGAAGCGATCGCAAGGCTCGATGAGCTGCAAAGCCATTTCGGCTGTCCCGTGCTGCTCGGCACCTCCCGGAAATCCGTGATCGGTCTGACGCTCGAAGAACCGGTCAGCGAACGTCTTGAGGGGACGCTTGCCACCACTGTCATCGGTGTCATGAAAGGCGTCCGCATCGTCCGGGTACACGATGTCCGGGAAAATGTCCGTGCCATCCGCATGGCAGAGGCAGTCGGAAGGGGGTATTCCTATGCTGGATGAGATCCGCATCGAGGAACTTTGTGTGTTTGCCCATCACGGCGTGTATGCATCCGAGACCGCCGAGGGGCAGCATTTCTATATCAATGCCGTCCTGTATCTCGACACTGAGCAGGCAGGACAGCGGGACGATCTGTCCTGCGCCGTGGATTATGCCGCTGTCTGCGGCTGTCTCACAGATGTCATGACAGAGAAGAATTACCAGCTCATCGAAGCCGCCGCACAGGCGGCAGCCTATGCCGTGCTGCGGAAGTTCCCCCTCGTGCAGTCTGTGGACATCGAGGTGCGCAAGCCGGAGGCACCCATCCCGGCGGAATTCGGTTCCGTCTCCGTAAAGCTCCGCAGAGGATGGCACACGGCGGTCATCGCCCTCGGCTCCAATTTGGGAGACCGCCGGGGGTACCTGATGGACGCCGCCGCACAGCTCCGGGAGGATGCCTTTTTCCGCAGCGTGCAGCTATCCGACCTGATCGAGACCGCTCCCTACGGCGTCACAGAGCAGCCGGATTTTCTCAATGGCGTGCTGCTGTGTGAAACACTCCATGCCCCCCACGCACTGCTCGACCGCTTACAGGCACTCGAACAGCAGGCACACCGCACACGGGAGCTGCACTGGGGACCCCGGACACTGGATCTTGACCTGATCTTCTATGACGATGCGGTGATCTCCGACAGCCGCCTGACCGTGCCGCATCCGGACATGCAGAACCGGCGGTTCGTACTGGCACCGCTGGCACAGATCGCCCCGTACTACCGCCATCCGCTGCTGGGCATGACGGCAGCCGAGCTGCTTGCCCGTCTGGAGCAGGCATGATCTGTCTGATCGCAGCCGTTGCGAAAAACGGGGTCATCGGCGCACAGGGCAGGATCCCGTGGACGATCCCGGAGGACAGGGCACATTTCCGCCGCCTGACACAGGGCGGCATCCTCATCATGGGACGCTACACATGGGAGGAGATCGGCAGACCCCTCCCCGGACGGGAGATCATCGTCGTCAGTGCCTCTGCACCGGAAGGCGTGTACAGCGCACGGACATTGCCGGAGGCACTGTCTCTCGCACAGCGGTTTGCAGACCGGGATGTCTTTCTCTGCGGCGGTGTCCGCATCTATGCGGAGGGGATGCGGGCGGCGCAGCGTCTGTACCTGACAGAATTGCAGACGGCATATGAGGGCGATGTGTATTTTCCCCCCATCCCCCCCGGTCAGTTCCGCCTGACCCGGAAAGTGCAGGGGGAGGGGCTGTGGTTCTGTGAATATGAACGCATCGCCCCGCAGCAATAACAGCCCGCCCCGCCGGATACGGCGGAACGGGCTGATGTGATGTATACGGTTTCAGGCAGCTTTCTGATACTTCTTTTTCAGCAGTTCGAGTTTCGGCAGAAAATGGCTCAGCACAGTCTGTTCGCTGTCGTCCGCCATGAAGATGCCGGCGGCATCCTTCATCGCCGTGACCAGACAGATGTCCATCAGCACACCGAGTTCCTCGATGCTGTCCACCCGGAGCAGATCGGTGTTGATCACCTCATTGAGCCGTTCGAGCTTCTCCCTGTCCTCCTTGAAGAATTTATCCCTGCGCCAGAGCATCTCATACAGGCGGGTGTTGCAGAACAGATTATGCCGGAATGCTTTGGAGTCCTTGTAGCAGAGCATCCGGACAGCAAACCGGAACGTGTCGTCGAACGTGGCGAAGAAATTGCCGCCGTTCTTCCGGATGGATTCACGCCCATGCTCGAGGATGTGGCTCTGGTAGTCTGAGATGAGATAGAGGTAGATGTCCTCCTTGTTCTGGAAGTACTGGTAAAAGCTTCCACGGGAGATGCCGCACTGCCGTATGATGGGACCGATCGAAAAACTATCGAACGCAGACTGCGAGATCTCGTTTTTGATCGCCTCTACAATACGCTCCTGCTTGGATTGCGGGAGCCTGAAGAAAGTCTCTGACGGCATACAAGTTCCTCCTTTCGTAAGGGTAAGCACCGGGGATCGTCCATGAAAGTGACATGCAGTCACGACCGTCCATATTTCTATTTATTTCTACTATAGCATAGGAATGACTGATTTGTCAAGTTAAATCTATGTTAAATTTCAAAACATTCCCAAAAACCACAAAATTGAAAGAAAAATCTTAAAATATCCTGTAAAATCATTGAAGGCGGTTGACAAAACTCCGGAAATGTAGTATGATAGATAAGAGAGCTTTGGAGGGGGGAGACGATGTGGCAAAAAGAGGATATTTTCCTGTACGGCTGCTATGAGGAGAAAGCCCCCGGATGCCGGCGGTTCACGGGGGAGACGGAGGATCATCTGCTCCTGCTGTGTGAGGTGCGCTCCCTCGTCCGCATCAACGGCAGACAGTATGTGATGCAGCCGTTCACCTTTCTGCTGCACCCCTTTGAACAGGGCAGCATCGCCGTGGAGACCCACGGTGCGGCGAACTACCGCTGTGTGCATTTCCGGATGTCGGAACGCTATGCGCAGCTGCTTGCCGGGCATGGGCTTTTGCCGGGGGATGTCTGTACCATTTCCCGCCCGGTAATGGTCAGCAGTCTCTGGGAACTGCTGCAAGAGGCGCAGGAGACGCCCGCAGCACAGGAGCGTGGAGCCTATGCCTTGGAGCTGCTGCTGTGTCTGCTGTGGGAGAACTGCGGGAACCACAGGGCACGCATGACGCAGGTGCCGCATTTCAACAAGCTCGCTGCTTTGCGCAGCAATATCTATCTGCACCCGGCGGATGACTGGAATGTCCCGGAGATCTGCGCCGACATGGGCATGTGCAGGTCGAATTTCCACCGGCTCTATCTTTCGGCATTCGGGACGACGTTCAAACAGGATGTGATCGCCAGCCGGATCGAGCTTGCCAAGGAGCTGCTGACGACAACGGAGGATTCCGTCTCGGCAGTGGCAGTGCAGTGCGGCTTTGACATAGAAGTATATTTTATGCGGCAGTTCAAGCGGCATACCGGCATGACGGCGACCGCCTACCGCCGTATCAGCAAAGAGACAAACGACCCCGGAGAGGGGTCATGAAAACAGATCAGAGATCATAAACGAAAGAGGAGATCAACTGCATGAAGCTCAAAGAATTGTTCGGGAGACTGGAGCGTCCCACGCAGATCACGCTGCTTTGCTGTGCCTGTGTTCTGGCATTGGCGGCGGTCATTCTGCTGTTTCTGATGCTGTTTCCCATCCAGAAGCGGGACAAGCAGGTGGAGGCACCCGGTATCATAGGGACTCTGGCGACGGAGGAAACAGCAGCCAGCACCACGGCATCTTCCACCCAGACAGAGGCATCCCACACGCTTTCGACATGGTCGGCATCCATTGTCGATTTCACCGAACCGGCGTATCACGGACCGGATGACAGCGGGGATGACAACAGCTACGGCTATGGCTACGAGACCACCGCAGCACCGTACTATGCGCCGCAGACCGAAGCCCCGCAGGACGAGCAGTACGGGGAAGATCCGTATCAGGGATTGTACACCACCGCACCCGTCTATGAGAGTACGGCACCTGTGACATGGATGACGCCGGTGGACACTGCCACGGAGCCGGTATTCACGCAGGAACAGACGCAGACACAGACGGTGGCACCGGATACCACCACGCCCTTGTTCCCGCCGGATACCACACCGGAGGATGTACAGTAAGCTGAAAGCCCCTTTCCATCGGAAAGGGG
>CANQYC010000010.1 GCA_947627945.1 uncultured Clostridia bacterium | reverse complement strand
TGGAAAATACCAGCGAACGATATATCTATCTCTGCCCATTCACAAATTATTTGATTGAATAGTGGAATATTAGGATAATATGTATATTTATCATTACCATTGACTAATCCACAATCAAGTTCTATGCGTACAATGGTTCTATTATTATCAAAGCCTAATAAACCGCCAGACTCTTTTTTCTGGTTGGGAACTTGTGATATGATATAGTTTATAACATTTGATGATATATTCATAGCTTAACATAGGCATAAACATCATAAGCAATGTTTTTAGACTTCATTTCTGGAGTTAGATCCCAATTGCGATCAAGAATTATTCCATATCGCTCAAACACCCTTAAGAAAAAAGTTGAATGATTATATGGATTTAGACAAGCATACGGGAATTTGAAATATTCTTCGTCTGATACTTCATTATAGAATAAATATCCGAGATAAGCCTCAGCGTACATACCTGATTCTGTTTGATAAATCTTAAAATCTTTAGAGTTCTTTGCCTGTTCCAACAATCGGTACTTATATTCACTTATAAACTCTTCAAATCCTTTATTAAGTTTTGAGGAATAATCTGATACATAGCTATACGAATAATAGTCATCATATACATATCCAGTTTTTAAATAACTTGATACATTTCGATTTAATGTTTGATTGACTGCATTGCGGACAACAAAATTACAGCGTTTCTGATATTTTTCATCTTGCTTCTCTTGCCAAATTTTATCTTCTTTTTTACTGGTAAACACAGTTAGTATAATAATTGCTGTATCTATGCCCATAGTAATTGGTATATAGTTACGAGAAGAAATGACCACGATTCCAAAATAGCCAAATACTACCAGACTGCATAAACCTAAAAGAACTCCCTTTACTGATATGCCATAAATAGCACAATCGCAAACCTCAATACACTTGATTGCAGCAATAATTCCTATAACGATTAGTATTATTTCAAAGATAGTCCAAAACAATTTCTATCACCTACACATTACAATAAATGTTCTCTTATGACTAAAGTGGTATAATAATGTATGATAACAAGTTTTCTTCTATAAATTTTTTACCTCATGTACAACAGTTCTTTCGTAAATTTTCGTATTCAAAAACAATTCGTCTCAAAAGTGCCGTTATTCCTACATATTCAGTTTTCAAGCTACGGTAATTCTGACGGCATAAAAATTCACGCCACATCAAGCGACAGCATATCCATACACTGTCTTTTCCTTTCAATAGAGGAATGCACATAGCGGTTGAGAGTAATTTCTACGGAGCTATGACCTAAAATCTCCGAGAGTGTCTTAACATCAAAGCCCAGCTCGACACAATTGGTGGCAAATAAATGACGGAGCGAATGGAAATTGAGTGTTCTAAGACCTATCTTGATAAGCAGAGCCTTGAAACGGTACTGCATAGTTCTCGGATCAGGAAACTTAGCATTACCTGAAAGGATAAAGGCATCAGCATTTGACGGCTTGAATGCTTTAAGCATACGAGCAAGAAATTCGGGAATAGGTATCGTTCTCACCGAGGTGTGGCTCTTAGGAGTGGATACGATAAGTTCCGTTCTGCTGGCTTTACCATTTACACGAATACGCTGTACGGTACGCTCTATTCGGATAGTCTTAGCATTCAAGTCAATATCAGACCACTTCAAGCCACAAAGCTCTCCGATGCGCACACCTGTGTAGAGGGCAATCATAATACCCAGCTTAGTCAAATCCATATTAGTGAGCAGAGCCGATTTCAAGCGGTTCTGCTCATTTTTGTTGTAAAGGTCAAGCTCATGCTTTTCTTTCTTTGGCAGCTCTACATCGGCAATCGGGTTGACACAATGGTGTACCCTTGCCGCATACCTTGTCATATTTTTAAGAACGATGATAAGATCAGAGATATACTTGTTAGAAAGTCCCTTGTTCCGCTTTTCCATTATGAAATCATATACCTTGCTCGGTGACAGTCGCTCAATTTTTAAGCTGCCAAAAGCAGGGATAAGGTGCTTTTCTGCCTTAAAAGCGTAGTTTGCGTGGGTAGAAGCCTTTGTCTGTGTGAGCTTTGCAGAAAGCCACTCTGCAAAAAGTTCTTTGACCGTCAATCCGCTTTCAATGTTTGGAATAGTCACCTTCGCTTTGATTTTTAGGAGCTTCTCCTTGACCTCAGTGTATGTCTTTCCGTAGATCGAACGGTATTTTGTCTTTCCATTCTCCCTATAACCATCTGCATATCGCCCTTCGTATCTTCCGTCTTTACGGCGGTATATATTAAGTCCTCTTTTACTCATGGTAGTTCCTTCTTTCTATCTGAAAGTTGTTACATCTATTATAACAAATTTAATCAACTGTTTGTATAGATTACAAAAAAATTGACGGCTTAATTTGTTTAATAATACTTAAAAATCGACACTAAAACTGTTTACATTCCACAAAATTCATAAAATCATCGCATTTGTATTGACTTTTCCTCGGTGATGTGGTATAATAAAATCTAATAAATTACCGCTATCTTTGGTGAAAAGTAACAACCAGTTACTAACATTAAATACGAAAATTTACGAAAACTATTCAGCCGTTTTGCAAAAGCAGGACGGCTCTTATTTTTTTGAAACAGTTTTACAACAGAAATTGATAAACTTAGCTATTTTGTTGAAAGGTCTATATATACAAAAAGAGTGCCAGTCTCCGTTATTGGAGATTGACACTCTTTCTTTTTTATTGGATTTTTATCGGAATAAGGTCTTTTTGGGAAACTCCCCATTGTTAATGCTTATGAATTCCAACAGATACGGGAAGATTGACATATGATACTGAAAAATTGGAATTTTTCTTGATAGAAGTTCAAAAATTCCCAAATCACACAATGGTGAAAAGTTAAAATTATCAAAAAAGGCAGAAAATCGGTAGACAGGTCAGTCCGTCAAGACTGGTAGAAACTTGGTAGATGACCGAGCTTCTCACTGAGCCTGTATGCAAGCAGATCGATGAGAAGCATTTTTTATTTCTGATGAACTATGTCAAGGAGGGCTTTCTATGCCAAATCCAACATTGATCAGTCTGCTCAATTACGGCTTCCGGGCAGATGCCAGCAAGGAGTTGCTGACCGTCATGCTTAACTGTCCTGATATTGATTATTCAACAGCCGAGGAACTCTGTCATTGCATCAAGCTATCTCACTTCAAACAGGAAGAGATAGAGAATGCAGTCAGAGATTTCAATAGTAGAAAGTTTCTTCACAAAGTACAAAAAACTTATGGTAGCGTTTTTGCTGCCAATAAACTATACATTGTGAACATGATGTTTGACTACGAACGTGAGGTGAATGAAAATGGTCAAGCAGAAAAAAAGACGGCGGAAAATACCGCCGCCGTGTGCATAAACTGGTAAATATGCGATTCCAAGTAATTGCTCCTCCTATAGATCTGAATTTTTCTATCGGAATCTACGCTCCATTAGTATGGTAAAACAAATGCCAAAACAGTTATCAAGGCATCATATACTCCATGCGCTATTATTAAGGATAAGGTGGAGCAATATTTAATTTTTAATCTGCAAAAACAGAAAAACGCACCTAAACACGCCGTCATTACAATTTGAATTATATTGCCGCCAAATAAATGAAATAATCCAAAAAGAACAGAAGAACCGATAATTGCTATCCTATTATTTTGACCGATGCTTTTGATCTTTTCATAAATGAATCCTCGAAATACAAATTCTTCAACAAAACCAACTGCAAATATACAATAAAAGAATTCATAAATAAATTGCCACAAGTATTCATATCCTTTGCCGCTATTTACATATTCACCAAATCCCAATAGATGTGGTATTAGTGTGAGTATCAAAGACATTACAGCACCTATTATGACACCTACAATAATTTGAAATGGTAATTTTCTCTTGCTGAATCCATAATCCGTTAACTTATCTTTTCTAACAACCATTACAATTGCAGGAACCAGTGCAATCAACCAGTATACGAATATCATGCTCACCATTCTTGAACCTAAAGGTAAGGACATAAGTACGAATTGATTGAACGATACGACACCAAGCAGCCCCAACATGGAACCTAAAAAACCTACTATTAAATAAATCCATTCTTTTTTCTTGTTCATAGATATTTCTCCTTGATTTTTGACTTATATGAAGATAATAAGATCCTCACTATACTAATATTATATACCAACTTATTCAAAATGTCAACACTTTTTTTGAATGAGCTGGGAAAAAGGCACGTGTGACCTACATGCATTTACAGGAAAAGTACGTTTTCAAGCTTGACAGCATAGCTGCTTCAGACCGAAATATCGAAGATTTTCTGAAAACCGCACGAAAGTATGATGTGGATCTTGCTCTAAAAAAATAAAAATAATACGCCAACATTTGTGAGTATGCCAATAAGCTACACATTTTTGAAGATCCTACAAGTGCTTCGGATCATATTTTTGATTTTTCACTTTAATTGCTTTTAGCCAAATCGAGTTTAACATTTTATAGGCATCATCGAATTCCACATTAGTAAATCGGTCTTTTGGAATAGTAAATATAACACCAAGCATTGAGGCGCATTCCATATCTACTTTCAATCCATTTTTTATAAAATATCCAAAGATATCTGTGATGCCAGAATATTTGATTTCTTCGGGAAAAACGTAATTATTGATGACATCGATAATGATCAGAAAATCTTCCCAATAATCGAATCCAATGCTCCCTTTAATACTGCAAAAGTAAAAGTTAGCATCACCTTTTGAATTTATAACATATTTTAGATTTTCCATTTCATTACCTCATTTTGATCCTAAAAGAGTGTTTACCATATCACGAGATGATGTAACTTTCTCCATCACGTTCAAATACATTTTGCTTTACATGGTAATTCTATTATTTTAATAACTACTAATTGTTATTTCTCCGCAAAAGTTCTTAGCCTTACTAAACATCGAACGGATAAGGTCAAGCACTTCTTTATCCGCATTATATGCAAGTTTATTTTCGTCTATTTTTAGTAGCTGTTCATAAAACAAATCAATATCGGGTACATACCAGTTTTCTTCATCATACCAGCCACTATTTAAGTGATAATAATATGAGAAGCCAACCCAACCCTCCTCTTTAGGTGGTATTAATTCGATAATCGTGGAAAAGTAACCGCCCCATATGCCGACACTTTCAACTTCTTTTTTGCCTATATATAGTCTGAAAAGGATCTCCTCATCACCTTCACAGCCCTCATAGTACTTTTCATTTACCATAGTATTGACCTCACTTTGCCTTATCTTCACTATATCAATATTATACATCAGCTTGTTAAAAATGTCAATGGTTTTTAAAAAAATCAGCAGTTCTTATCATGTTTGTTAATGTTTGAGATCTTGAAAAATATAAAATGATATGAAAGTCGTAAAGAAAGTTGGATCTGACAAAATTGAAAAATATATGTCGGCTTTTAATTCGGGCAGTGAAGGAGCCGAAATACAGAAAAATTGGGGAAACTGCGGACAAATTTATTTTAATTAAAGGAGGCTTTTTCCTATGGAAAACATGAACATTTCTGCGATGAATTCCGAAATCAAACCGAAGCACAAGTGGTTTGAAAAGATGTAAATTTGCAAGGAAAGCCGTCAGTTCAGAAACGGTTATTTTCAGACGTTTCTGCTCGTCCTCATAATTTGCCGACATCATTTCAAAACGCTCATCGGAAATTTTCCCCGAAACATTGTCCTCATAAAGTCGGGTGAACAGGCGGTCAAGTTCGGCAATTCTCTTTTCAGACTGCGTGCGTGTTTTCTTTGCCTTTTTCAATTCAGCAGACTGTTTTGCCGTGGAATTTTTCATCGCTTTACGGATAAATTCTTCCTCATTCGCCGTCAAATTTCTGCTATCTACGCTTGTTTTTACGGAGTTCCTGCACCAGATCAAATTCCTGTTGGCTGATGATCGGCTCTTGCGCGTTTTCAAAAATCTGCCATTCCTCCTGCGGATTATACACGATTTTATGAACCTTGTAAGACTTCATATGCGTGCGGAAATTGACCGTGTGACCGCAATATTCGGGCTTTTCAAGAATGTGGCAAATCGTCTGCGTACCCCAACGAGAAGTTTTTGCATTGTGTCTGCCATTGTCCCTTCCCTGCGAAAGGGCATAGGCTGTCGGCGTGGGAATATTTTGTTCCGTTAAGATACGAGCAATTTGTGTCGGACCGTAGCCGTCAATGCAGAGCTGAAAAATCTTGCGGACGACCTCTGCGGCAGGTTCATCAATCACCCACAAATTTTTATCGGCATCAGATTTTTTGTAGCCGTAAATGGGCGGACAAAGATGTTTCCCCGATTCGCCTTTTGCTCTGAAAACCGCCTTGATTTTCTTTGAACAGTCACGGGCGTACCAGTCGTTGAAGATGTTTTTGAACGCCATTAACTCGTTTTCGTTTTTGGCGGTGTCCACTCCGTCATTCACGGCGATATAGCGGACATCAAATTCGGGAAAAATTATCTCAATAAGTTCACCTGTTTTGAGATAATCACGTCCCAGACGGCTCAAATCTTTGGTAATTACAACGCCGATTTTACCGTCCTCAACATCTGCCATCATCGCCTTAAATCCACTGCGTTCCCAAGTCGTGCCACTCACTCCGTCATCTATGTAAACACCGAAAATGATACAAAAGCCAATCGCAGAAAGCACCCTATTTACGGCACTTTCTGCGATTCGATATTTTGAAATATAGTGCTATTTTGGTATCAAAGGGCTGAAAATTGAGGAAAGAAACAGGAGGGGGTGAAATTAAACCTTATGGGGAATAATTAAATTATATTGAGAATCATAGTCTAATCAGCATCTATCTTTCAGATACAAACATATTCAACGAAAGGATCACATATTTTCTTTGGCTTGGTATTGGGAGAAATCTGATATATTTCCCCTGTGGATGCTTGATTACATTGTCATCAATGTGTAACTGCTCTATGACATACCAATTTTCGGAAATGTTTTCAGTGTGGTCACGCTACACTATTGTAATACCGACTACATCAATAACCGTTTTTCCTCGGTGATGACATCGTTTGAAATATCCCATACCGCCTGTGTACATTTCTGAATGTAGTCCTCCCTAGAGGTAAGTCGGGAGCCATAGGATGTACATAATTCCCGGTCGTTTCGATCCCAGCCAAGTACATAATATTCATCCGGAATATCGCTCCCGTCATCATAGTGATACAATTTTGGTGAGCATTGCATAGCTCGCTGTATGCGTCTTTATCCATTCGCATTCCCGCTGATAGAGAAGCTCCGGCGCAATGGTAACAAACAGGTGGGCGTTCACTTGCAGCTCACTGCACATTTCATCAAGCAGATGCACCATCTGATCATATTCTTCGCCGTGATCTATGGGAACATACCCATCTGCGTTCGCCAGAAGTACGAAAGCCACGATCAGAGAACCTGTTTTCTGATCCGGATAGTCCGGATCGAGTCCGCCGAAATACATCTCATAAGTCAGATCGTCCCAGTCAGACAGGATCAGACTGTTGTTCTGATAGAGATAACACGCAAGAAAATGATCCCCAAATGCATCCGCAAGCGTTCCCTCAGCCAACTCTTGGATCCGCTGACTGAGGATCCCGTTTGCATATTCATCCTTAAACATACCATATCCGGAACCAGCTCCCTTGATGGTCGTCTTGAACACACAGTCAGGATGGCTTTCCGATACGCAAAAAGTGGTGAAATTTTGCGAGAAAGCACTTCCGCCATCAGAACTCGCTTCGCTGTCGAGAATTGTAAACTGCTCATTATTTCTCTCCTTATAAAAAGGATACACTCTCCGTATACAGACAGCATATCCTTTTCATAGCATTTACCTTGCATCTCTTTAGTCATGCAGCGTACTATTTTTTTGTCCTTCCGATATAGCTGCATTTAATTTTTTCTGCAAATTTTCCGCACATTCTTCGGGTGTGACAGCAAAATTGCCATCCGCATCCTTGAGCATCAGCTGTGCTATTTCTTTGTAAAATACATTCCTGACTGAATCTTCATTTCCCTGCCAGTTCGGGAGATTATGCGTATAATCCACGGAATTGACGGAATTCTGTGAAAATGCCCCCAAAAGTAATATGTCATCTTTATATTTTTCCATGACTTTTTTACTTACCGGGATACTTCCGGCGGAACATTCCAGCCATTTATCGGTCTCATAGAAATATCTGATGAAATCTTTAGCGATCTCTATTTTTTCGCTGTCGCCGTTATCAAAAACCTCAAATCCTTCATTGAATATCGTACAATGACCGCCGGGATAATTCACAAAGCCGTATTTTTGGAAGGTTTTCGTTTCCGCATTGTAGTCCTCTTTTACCCTGCTGTACGTGGAGCTTCCCAGATTAAAGTTATAAAAAGCAAGCTCATCCATTTTGAATTTACTGCTGTTGTCGGACATGGTCTTGTAATAGGGAGCAGGCAGATACCAGCCCCGATCCACACCATCCTGAAGCCACTTGAGTGCAGCGATCACTTCGGGATTCTCCGCAAGATCAAACTGATCGTTGCTGTCAAACAGATCTCCGCCGAAAGCACGCAGCATGGTCATGATGTGCGTATCACCCTGATTATCCTTTGCGTACATCATCATGGGAACTCTGCCTTTGCCCTCTTTTGCAAATCCATCCGCAAGCGTATCCAGTATCTTTGTCCAGTCATCCATACTCCATGTTGAAATCACTTCACCCTCTTCAATATATTCGTCCAAGCCATATTCCTCAAGCATTTCCTTGTTATATATGAGAATGTTTTCAGAACACATATATGGCAGCATATAGAGCTTATCATTATATTGTCCATGTTCCAGAAACACAGGGTATATATCTTCTCTCATTTCAGGTGTAAGGACATCGTCTAACGGAACGACATTTCCCGTATGGATAAACGAACTCATATTGAAAAATCCGTCATATAATATATCTGCCGCATCACTTTTCCCGAAAGAATTGGTGATGGCTTTCGTTTCCTCGCCGCCTTCAAACTCCACAACTTGTATTTTGACATCCTTGTCGTACTGTGCCATGAAATCCTGACTTGCGAGTTCAAGAAGCGTGCGGACATTTTTTATCTCTTTGTTGGAAATGCAGTTCATAGTACTGGTATGAGGTACTTTTATAATAATTTCCTTTTCTGTTTTTGGCGGTTTAGAACAACCAGAAAGACAGAATGTCGCTGCTAAAACGATCTGCAATAAAAACGCAGTAATTTTTCTTCTCATTTCTTCTCCTTATTGCACATTATGCTTTTCACGTTCGATTTTTTCCATTTTGCGGAGCAGGGTATTGATGTCGATCGGCTTTGGTAAAAAGTCATTCATACCGCTGGCTAACGCCTTTTCCCTGTCCTCCTGAAAACTGTTTGCGGTGCAGGCAAATATGGTGACCGTTTTGGCATCTTCACGGTCAAGTCCCCTGATCCTTGACGATGCCTCACAGCCGTCCAGAACAGGCATCCGCATATCCATGAGGATGATCCTGAACTCGTTTATCTTTGATCTCTCAAAGATCTCCACAGCCTCCTGACCATTCTGCGCATGTACGGGAACAAACCCGAACTGGCTCAATATCTCCAGCAGTATTTCCGCATTCAGCTCGTTATCCTCGGCTACAAGAATTTTCATTGCCCCGACACCGTTACCGGAAGTGTCAGATGGTTTTTCGGCAGCATCTGTATCTGTTTTCAGATAGTCGGGGATCTCGCAAATTTCAGCGGGGACTTCGACCGTAAACGTACTGCCTTTGCCCAGTTCGCTGTCTACATATATCTCTCCTCCCATAGCATTGACAAGCAGCTTGCTGATAGCCATGCCCAAGCCTGTGCCTTTGGTGGAGTTGGAGGTGCTGCTGCGGTCTTGGGTAAATTTATGAAAAATTTCATTCAAAAATTCCTTACTCATGCCACAGCCTGTATCCTCACAGACAAATGTAGTCATGACGTGATCTTCGTCGAGCATCCTTTGCTCTACCGTAAACCGGATCGTCCCGCCTGCCGGTGTGAATTTTACCGCATTGCCGACAATGTTCATAAGCACCTGTTTGATGTGTACTTCATCACATTGTATACAGGGAACTGTGATATGGAGATCTTTTACAAATGTGATGCCCCGTCCTGTGATATTGTCATACTGCATGGAACAAACAGATTCTGACATCGCTTCGACAAGCATCGGCGCACGGGTAACTTCCACTTTCCCCGCCTGAAGTTTGGAGATGTCCAGCACATCGTTTATCAGTGCAAGCAGGTATTCCGCCGTATTCTGTGATTTTTTGAGCCACTCTTTGATCTGAAGATGTTTCTCCGGCGAATCGATCGCATTCATCATCAGGTAATTTAGTCCGACAATACCATTCAATGGTGTGCGGATCTCGTGGCTCATATTGGACAGGAATTCGCTCTGTGCCTTTTCCTGTGCGTGAGCTATCTGCGTTTTTCTCTGCATGATAATAGCCGATACAAAAGCAGTGATGATGACAATGACCGCAGCACTCATTGTTGCAATGATAAGCAAAACAAATAATCCTGTCTGGTCTTTCACTACCTTATCGTTTACTGACATGATAAAATACCAATTGACGCTGCTTTTCAACGGCGTGCAGTAGTTCAGTTCACGGACACCGTTCTTTTCCATATAAAACCAAAACTCTTCGCCTGCACGCATTTTTTCCTGTACATCAGAAGACGTGAGGTCAGAATTGTCGCATCGTTTTATCATATCAAACAAACTGTCAGGATCAGAACTTGCCGCATCTTTTCTGTCCACAACATATTCGCCGTTTTCATTGACGACCGAACTGTACCCTTGCGGATCGCCTGCATCATCGGCATAATTTTCAATGACAAGCCCGTCCATGATCGTAGACCGCTCACAAATACCGATCACCGCATAGACTTCTTTCTGATCCTCTCCTATTCTTATGCCGGATAATATTCCATCTTTGGGATTCCCTGACAATTTATAGCCGTAAATGACGACATTATCAGAACCCATCACAGGGAGCGGGTCATAACCGATGACTTTGTAATTATCCGTATCTGCGAACAGATCCATATACGGGTAATAATCGGGCGTTTCGCTGTCTTCTCTATAGGTAATGTCCGTATAGTAGGAACCGTCTTCCATAAGCAGGTAAACTTTATCAAATGTGGATTCATACGCTTCGAGTCCCAGATACTCGTTGATCTGATCTACGGTTTTCAGTTTCTCGCTGTTTCGCTTCAGCCTTTCGCCGATACGCTGCTGATTTTTCCAATTATATTCAATAAACATCGTAATCGTATTACGGTCATGCACAGCAACTTCCCTGATATTGCTGACTGCCGCATCCTCGAGGATATTTCCTGTTACAATGGAGTACACATATACTGCTAAAAAAATGACTGCTGCTATTATTATAATAAAAAAGGCATAGAAGAAGCTGCTTTTTGATCGTTTCATAAATTCACATCCTTCTAAGAATACGCCGGACAGATCTTTTCATCCGGCATCTTCCTCTTGAAATCTACTTCTATTATAGCACATAGAACGTTATTTGTCAATAGGCAGAAACTATCGGAAATGTACGGAAAACGAAACGTACGTTCCGCAGTGTGATGTGCCGTATTTAGAGGTTTTTGGAAAAATTTGCAGAATCAGAAATGATCGCCCCCAATACACCAATACGAAAATGGGTATCCAGTTCATAGATATAGCTGGGCTTCCCACCAACGGTGCGACCCGGTCACTGCATCGGGCACTACCTGACGGCACTTGCACAGGCTTGCCAGCACCCGGAGCTGTCCGAGGCGCAGCGTGAAACGCTCTACGCACGGATGAAGCTCCTCATTGATGAGATGCAGGTCTGTCAGCGGCATTCCCGTGGCAAGGCGGGCTTTCTCTGGGCTGCCCCGATACCGCCGGACGGCAATGTGGAACGGCAGTTCGACCGTGTGGAACAGGGCAAGGCGAATATCTTCGATGATGCATGGGTGCCGTGGTACACGATGCATAAGCTGATCGCAGGTATCGTGGATGTGTACAATGCGACGGGCTACGAACCGGCAAAGGACGTTGGTTCTGCACTCGGTGACTGGGTGTATGACCGGTGCAGCAAGTGGAACGAACAGACACAGCGGACTGTCCTCTCGATCGAGTACGGCGGTATGAATGACTGTATGTATGAACTGTATGCCATCACCGGAAAAGACAACCATGCTGTCGCTGCGCATTATTTTGATGAAACGGCTTTGCATGAGCTTGTTCTCAAGGGTGGGACGGATGTGCTGAACAACCGCCATGCCAATACAACGATCCCGAAATTTTTGGGTGCGCTGAAACGCTATATCGTTCTGGACGGCAAGACTGTCAACGGCGAAAAGGTCGATGCTTCACGGTATCTGCAATATGCGAAGGCTTTCTGGGATATGGTCACAACACATCACACCTATATCACAGGCGGCAACAGTGAATGGGAGCATTTCGGGAAGGATGACGTTCTGGATGCGGAACATACCAACTGCAACTGCGAGACGTGCAACTCCTACAATATGCTGAAACTGTCCCGTGAGCTGTTCATGATCACGCACGATGTGAAATACATGGACTACTACGAGACGACCTATTACAATTCCATTCTCTCCTCACAGAACCCCGAGACCGGTATGACGACCTATTTCCAGCCGATGGCGACTGGTTATTTCAAAGTCTACAGCACGCCGTGGGACAAATTCTGGTGCTGCACCGGAAGCGGTATGGAGAGCTTCACCAAACTGGGCGATTCGATCTATATGCAGGAGGGCAATACGCTCTATGTGAATTTCTACCAAAGCTCCACACTGGATTGGGAGGCGCAGAATGTCACGATCACGCAGGAGACGGACATTCCGGTAAGCGATACCGCAAACTTTACCGTCAGCGGCAGCGGTGCGCTGGATCTCCGGTTCCGCATTCCCGACTGGATCGCAGGCACGATGACAGCGGAACTCAACGGCAAGAAATACAGTTACAAGACCGTAGACGGCTATGCACAGATCACGGGGGACTTTCAGAACGGCGACAAGATCACACTGTACATTCCTGCCGAGGTAAAAGCCTATGCACTCCCTGATGCACCTGATGTGTACGGTTTCAAATATGGTCCTGTCGTCCTGAGTGCAGAGCTTGGCAAGGAGGACATGAAGACCGATTCTACCGGTATGTGGGTCACGATTCCGAAAGAGAAAAAGGTCGCAAGTGAAACGATCACCCTTGCCAAGGAAGGGCAGTCCGTGACAAATTTCATGGCGCACATCAGCGAACACCTCACAAGGGAGCCGGATTCCCTGTGCTTCACGCTGAACGATACCAACACGAAACTGACATTCACGCCGCACTATCAGCAGTATGAACAGCGTTACGGCATATACTGGAAATTCATCCCGAATGGCACGGTCATTGAGGAACGCCTGCCCCGTGCCAAAACAACGATCACAGACACCGTACAGCCCGGTTACGGACAGTATGAAAGCGACAACCTGCATCACATGGTGGAGCTGTATTCTGTCGGCGTGACGAATGACAGCACCTACCGTTATGCGGACAAAGGCGGCTGGTTCACTTACCGGATGGCAGTGGATGACAGCGCACCGATGCTTGTGCTGCATGTCAAACTGCGAAAGGCAGACAACGGCAAGACACTGCGCATTCGTGTGGGAGATGCCATTCTCTACGCCGGAACACTGGACTATTCCGGTACAGAGGAAGTGTATGATCTGAAACTGGTCGTACCGGACGATGTGCGGGCACGCTGCATCTATCCGGTCACGGCAGACGGTACGGAACACAATGTGCTTGATGTGACATTCTCTGCGGACGGTACATCAGAGGAATCGGCAAAGGTCTGCGATTTCCTCTACATGGAGGCAGTTACGCCGCTGTATGACAATGACAGCAGCATTGCTTTTTTGTAGACTGCGGAGGTCATAACACCGGCACACTTTCCGGACGGGACGTATTCCGTAGAGATGGCATTTGCCGACCCGTGGGGCTGTTCCAAAGATCCTACGTTATATGCAAGCACCGGAACGGGGAAAGAAACGGCGATCATCACAAACGCCCCGACGGATGGCACGGCTGTCAAGGGAGAAGCCGAAGTGACGGGCGGCGAACTGAAGATCAGCATCCGTTCGGAGGACAAGGCGATCAACGTCTGCTATATTCTGATCCGTCCGGTCAATGTGAAGGCGGCATCTGTTGTTGGTTTAAGGGGGATGTGAACATTGACGGAGCAGTAACAGTTGCGGATGTCGTACTCGTGCAGAAATATCTGCTCGGCGTAAAGCAGATCAGCGGAGAACAGGCATATGCGACCGATGTTCTGAGCGATGCGGATTTGAATGTGTTGGATCTGGGGATGATGAAAAGGTTGTTGACCAACGGTTGATGGTTATGTGGAGAAGTGCTGTGCGCGTGTATTCACACAAACCCATAGAAAGAGCAAGGCGCAGTCCATGAAATGCTCCCCATTTGTTAGACAATGTTGTATAATAAAGATATACGGCATCAAAGTCAAATGAAAGGGGGCATTTTTATGCCCAAAAGAAAGCCAAACAAGAAGTATACACCAGATTTCAAGATCATGGTTGTGGAAAGAATGGAAAAGGAAGGAATGAGCCATAAGGAAGCAGGAAGAGAATATGGTCTGCCTCATGGACGTGCCGCAGCATGGGAGCGCATCCACCTCGAAGAAGGAGCAGAGGGACTATGCATTGAACGCCGTGGATGAAAAATTCACAGGTTGCTCACCAAAGCTGAAGAAAGAAGTTGAGGAAGACCTGATTGCAGAGGTACAGCGTCTTCGTGCGGAGAATGACTACTTAAAAAAAGAATGCCTTGGTTGCCGAGAGAGTACGGCAAGAGAAAAAGCACAAGTGATATGGAAACTGAGGCATAAGCATAAAGGAGGACTGCTCATTGATATTGCCGGGATCCCTCGCAGCACCTACTATTACAGCAAGCAGTTCGAGGATCCAAAACCGGATAAATCTGCTGAGATCAAAGGAGAAATCCGCAGGATATATGATGAAAGTAAAGGGTAATACGGCTATCGCAGAATTACAACAGAACTGCAAAAAACACATAAGATCAATCACAAAACAGTTCTTCGGTTAATGCGTAAAATGGGCATTTTCTGCCGTGTACGTATGGAAAAGCACAACTTTTTCAAGGATGAGGTCGGCTGGACGCGCCTAATCTTCTTGAGCGTAATTTTAAGATGGATAAGCCTGATCAGAAGTGGGTAACAGATGTGACAAAGTTTTCGCTGTTTGGTATCAAACTGTATTTGTCACCGTTTATCGATCTTTTCAATGGTGAAATTGTATCCTACAACTTGAGTTAGCACCTGAATTTAAGCCAGGTGACAGATATGCTGAATCAGGCATTTGCCAAAATCCCAGACGGTACCGGATCGATTTTGCATTCAGATCAAGGCTGGCAGTATCAGCACAAGCATTACCAGAAAATGCTCAAAGATAAAGGCATCCGCCAAAGTATGTTGCGAAAAGGAAATTGCCTTGACAATGCTTTTGCAGAAAATTTCTTCAGTTTATTGAAAACTGAGCTTCTCTATTTACAGGAGTTTTACTCTAAGGTTTGTCTAACTTTTTGGGGGTCAATTCACGTTCAGGGAGTACTTTCTTTCCCCAAAATTACCCTCCACAAATGGAAAGCATATCCCTCATTTTTCTTTTCAAATGCGTATTTTATCTGTAGGTCTATAGGTAAATATTATGTTTTCAATGATCAATAAAAAGTCCCCGTAAGAAATTCTTACGGGGACGCTTATCCTGACAGAAAATATTTTATTCATTCAGCAGCTCTCTTTTCATCACCCCCAGATCCACCACATTCACCTTATTATCCTTACTCAGATCCGCAGCTTTCCAGTTAGCAAGTTTCGCATCCGGCACAGCCAGGAGCCATTTCTGGAGCAGTACCACATCGGCGACTGTGAATGCGCCGTCGCCGTTGACATCGCCCTGCATCACATCCGGGACGCTGTACACGACCTTGATGTTCGTGATCGTCATTGTGAGCGTATCTTCGAGATCTTCTTCCTTCTTCTCGGAGTAGTCCCACCATGTCTGCACCTCGATCTTGCCGTCGTAGATCACTGCCTTCATGGGATCGCCGTCATTGTCGAACGTGCCGTCAAATGTGACGGTAGCCTTCTTATTGCTGCCAAGATCGACCGTGAATGACTTGCTCGACCAGAATTGTGTCCCGTCTTCGGCTTCCACATCCACGCACAGCGCGCCGCCGACACCGCCATAGGAAGAACCTGCACTCGAAGTCACATCCGCCGTCAGCGTGACGCTCTTCAGATTTGCCGCATCAGAGATCGGGATCTCCACATAGCCGTTTTTGTTGATGAGACTGTCGATGTCCGTGAATTCCTCGGTCACTTCCGTGATCTTCGAGGGGTCGTACAGTTCAAGACCCGCAAAATCAGACGCATCGTCTGTCACAACGACCATTGCCGCAGAATAGGCAGGAAGTGTGACATTGACCGTGTTGCCGGAAATATCCTCCACAATGTCGATCAGGCGTATCTCGGAGGAATCTCCGGATACGGCATAGACCGCAGCTGCCTCATAGTTTGTCGAGCTGTTTTTGAGCTGGATCGAAGCATTTTCTGCATCGGTAAAGCTCTTGTTCGTCACCATGACAGTGACCTGACTGTCGTCATTTTGATTGATCGCAGAATAGGACGAGGACAGCGAAACATCATCCGTAACGGTCGGCACGAGCGTATCACCGAAATGACCGCCCTTGCCGTCATAATTCGTATAGAGCCGCATGCCTGAGAAGATATACTCCCCGCCGTCCCAGAGGGTCGCAAAGTAGACATTTGCATCCGCATAGCAGCCGAGTGCCTCTGCCTGTGCGATGGCACCGCTCATCTCATCGCCGCCGCCGAAATTATACTCCGATATGGCAAGCTTTGTGCCGGGGTAATAGGTGTCGATGGACTTCTGGATGGTGGGCAGGATCGGGATGTTCTCCTGACACCATTCTCCGATCCAGCTGTTTTCGGCAAATCCCTTCTCATACAGTGTGCGGACAGACTGCAATCTGTCCACCGTGCTGTTTCTGCCGGATTCTGTGTAGTAGTGGATGTCCAGCACATCGAGCAGACGCACACCGGCTTCATCGCTTGCCTGCTTCATATCATCAAGATATTTGTCAAGATACCAATGGTATTTCCCGTCGGCATTCACAGCATCCCAGTCGTCCTCATCTGCAAGGTGGTCATATGCCGTGTAGCCATACAGGGCGGGTCCGAAGACCTCTGCCTTCGGGTCAATGGACTTGACGGCTTTTGCGACTTCGATCGACTTTTCCGACAGCTCCGCCACAGTGACAGGCTCCGGATGCATGCGGCTGTGCGTATGCTCCCAGAGGGCAGGCTCATTGTCAAGGCTGTATGCCTGGATACCCGTGGAAGTCCCCGCATCGCCAAGTGTCTTGACGATATAATTGACATATTCATCCATGTAGACCGTGCCGTCCGTCAGATCGGGCGTCATGGAAAACGGGCTGCCCTTTGTGAATTCGACTTTGTTCCAGCGGGCAGAGGGGGCTGTCTCCGCTTCTGAGACGGTACCGTCCTTGTCAGCTGCCACATAGCCCGCAAGCTGCAATGTCGTCAGGCGGTACGGAATGTCATGCTTTACGCCGATCTCCGAAAACTCCTGCACACAGGCTGCCGGTTCATCGGAGGAGGACATGAAGTTGTCCGAACTGTGCTGCCAGTCTGAGCCGGCATTGGAAGCGTTCGTCTCCCAGTTGTATGCCGTCAGACGGTTGCCGCCCTGACGGATCGCATTGACATGCATCTGATCCAGCAAAGTCTCATCATCGTACTTGTTCATGCCGTAGATGTACGGGCTGATCGCCTTTTGTTCACCGGCAAGATCGACAGAGATATTCATCTTGTATGGATCCTGCGCCGTTGCGGTGATGCCAGACGGAATGTTCGCCATTGTCAGTGCCACCCCGGCGAGCAGAGCAGCACAACGCCTGAAATGTATCATAAACTTCGCTCCTTTCAAAGTGAGGGGGATGCCTCCGCCGGTGCAGTGCGGCTACATCGGCATCAGCACCCCTGCCTCTCTTTATTTATTATACCAGATATGACACGATCAGGCAATTGGCAGTTTGCACAAAAATACAGTGCGGTGTTTATAATTTTTTAGAAATTCCTTACTCTCCCCTCAGCATTCTCTTCAGCAGGGCGAGATCAAACACATTGATCACCTGATCCTTGCAAAGATCCGCATGACGCCAGCAGGTGAGTGTATCGCTTTCACGCAGCAGCCACTTTTGCAGCATGACCGCATCGGCGACACTTACCGTGCCGTCAAGATTACAGTCACCCATCAGATCGTCATTTTCATAGGGGTAATTGATACTGAGCCAGTTGAGATTGAACAGATACCCCTCCCCGCCTTTGAATACAAGATAGACATCGTGTACGTCAGTCGTCTTTTCAATGCTGCATTTCTGTGTCGTCCAGTTCTGCCATCCGCCTGTGTCGCTGACATCCATGCTGCCGATGAGCTTTCCGTCGGGGGCATCCAGATGTACTTCGATCGTGCCGTTGCTGCCGTTGGAAGCCGCACGGAAGTTGATGGACTCAGCTCCTCTGCCGAATAAGATCCCATAAAAGCCGAGGTAGTCGCCGTCCTCGATGTATGCCACATCTTTTCCGCCCTCGCTGCAATTTTCAATGTCAATGCCTGACTGCACGGAATATTCCTCCGCCTCGATGACATTGCCGGCAGGTGCGAGCGTTCCCGTGACGGTGACCTTGCATTTTGCCGTAAATTGCTTGTCACTGTTCTCCAGTGTCGTTGCCGTGATCTCTGCCGTGCCTTCGGACAGTGCTGTCACGGTGCCTTTATCGTCCACGGAAGCAACCAGTGGGTCGGATGACGTCCATATCACGACTTTATCGGTCGCATTATCCGGCTGCACAGTCGCCGACAGAGCAGATGTTTCGCCGGCGTTTAAGGCAAGTGTGTCATGGTTCAGGGTGATCCCCGTTACGTTCACAAGCTGTCCGTTCAGCTTCCATTTTGCCTGTATTCTCTGATTGTATTCGGGCATGATGAAAGTAGCCTTTGAGCCGTCTGCGTTTATCGGCGTCACTTCCATCGCATCAATGCCTACCTGCCAGCCGTCAAAGGTGTAGCCCGGTCTTGTCTTGGCATCAATGGTCACCAGTTCGCCCGGTGCATGGTATTCCACCACGGAATGCCCCATGCAGTCGCCCACGTTGTTGATGACAAGCACACGCTTTTCGGCTCTGTTGATCCTGACAAGGTGCATGTCTCTTGCGCCGACGGCTTCTGTTTTGGTATCGCCTGCCGCAAGGATACGGAACACAAGGAGCTGGTCAAGGTCATAGCCCTCTAAGATCTTCACACGGACTGTTTTGCTGGTGTCTCCCGGCTGGAATGTCACTTCGGGCGCATCCACAAAGCTGCAGTCCTTGTCAATGCGGGCATCCCCGGCAACAGGAGCCACTTCAAAATGCATGGTCTCCGATGCGGGCTTGCTCAGTTTCAGTTCAAGGTCGATCGTGTCGCCGGGCTTTACGGAAGAATTCAGCTCACCGAAGCTGACATTTACATTTTCTGTCAGACCGAGCGTTTTGTCGTATCCGACATCGGTTTTGGGGTATACAGCATAGGCACCCATGTTGACGCCGTTGTCGCCGGAACCGATGGCAGGGCTTCCTGCTTTCAGGGTGAAGTCCCCTGCGGCGGCATTTGTAAACAGCGGGTCTTTGGCAAGATTTTTGGAATCCGTCTGTGCATTGAATGCTTCGACCGTGATGGCAGGCTGTGCAGGATCCATGTAGCGCACATAGTCCGCTTTTCTGGGCGAATACCACAGATTATTGCGGAATGTCTGCACACCGCCGCCTTTCAGGTCGATGCCGTGCCATGCATGAAACCCGTTTACCGTTGTTTCTTTTACCACGATGCCTGCGGTGTCATTGCTGCTGTACATGCTGTTTTCATCTTCGTAGGCAATGTTGTTTCTGACTTCATTATTCCATGATCTGTCAAGCGAGATGCCGGTTTTCAGGTTGTAGGTGACATTATTCACCCAATGGGCATCCCATGTCGAACCGGTGTCCCAGAATGCGGAATACAGCCCTGTTTCAATGCGCTGCGCCGGGAAGTCGGAAAAATATTCCCCCGCCGGCATACGCTTGTTTTCGTCCAGCGGCTTGTTATAGACAATATTTTCATATGCCCAGTTTCTTGTACATTCCGATTCATTGAACATGAAATATGCCGTGTTATGTGTCACATTTCTCACCGCAGTAAAGTCTCTTACGCTGATGTCGAGCCATATCGTACCGCCGTTGACCGAACCGCCGGAGTAATTGAAAGCGAATGCATTATTTCTGTTGCCGTCCGCTCTGCTGCCGAGGGTGGAGGATTCTGCACCGCCCGCACCTGCGTTCTTGCCGATATTGCCGATAAATGTATTTTCCGATATGATGCAGTCCTGCGAGTGGTTGTCGTAGCACAGTGTCTCACCGTAGACATTCTCAAAATAGTTGTTCCGTACAACATTTTTCTTTCCGGCTACAGGGATCGTCACATCAGGACGATACACGCCGCCCGCCGTCCATGTCCATGGTGCATTGTAAACGCAACCGATGTTTTTGAACTGGTTGTTCAGCACCACATTTCCCTCACCCATGATGTCAATGGTGCTGCGTGCATATTTATAGTCCTCAAACACAAAGCCCTCGATCCAGATGTAATCACGCCCGAACAGGTTGAACACATCTGTCAGCTCATTTTTCCGTGCTGCGATGGAGTACTCAATGCCCGCATTGTCATAATGCTGCACCTCTTCTTCCTTCCAGCCCGTATCACTCAGCCACTGCGCCCTTACTGCCGGTGTGACAGAGGAGCCATCAAAAATATCCTTGTGCTTGATGATCACCTTGCCGATGTCGGAAGTCTTTTCCGGTCTGAAAATGATCATCGCATCCTCCGTGCCGGACTCCTTTGGTCGGATGTCATCCTCGATGTAAGTGCCCGGACGGATCAAAATTGTTGTCCCCGCTGTCGCCTCATCAGCGGCTTTTTTGATAGATCGGTAAGGCTTTTCGGAAGAACCGTTCCCCGATGCATCATTGCCGTTCTCGGCAACGTAGAGGAATCTTCCGTTCGTTTCAGCTGCCTTCGCTTCCGGCGGTGAGACCATGCAGACGTTAAAAATAAGTATGGACACCAGGAAGAGACTCAGCAGTCTTTTCCATTGCTTCTGTGCATTGCGCACGCTTCTTTTCATTGTCAGATCATTCCTTTCTGTATCAGATACATAGCAAGACGGCTCCGTTTCTGCCAGTCACCAAGCCCCCTTTTGTCAGTATGGAACGCATTCACGGTACATGGCGGATACTTCTCATCCCATTATACACTACCCCGCCAACGTATGCAACCCACGATTTGCAGAAAGGGTGGATAATTTGCATATATTTACAGAATGCGCCACATCGTGGTGTGGCTTGCATGGGATCGGGAAGGTTTGAAAAATAGGAATGATCACCTTGACTTTTTGGCAAATTTGTGGTATGATAAATGGTAGGAGGTCGGCTTATGGGAACATGGGATGTTCTGCGATATACGCCCGCTGACGTACACGGCGTATGATGGCGTGCAGGCGGGGCGGCTTATCCGGGCGTTGTAAAAATGCTATTTACCACTTGCATTTTTCATCTTATTGACAAATAAATGGAGGCGAGCAAAGTGCTGCCAGATCTATTTGAAATAGTAAAAAGTTGTATTGCTGAACAACTCTTTGATGATGTAACAGTTTGAAAAAGGTAGTAAGTTTATTTCGATCCAACAAAATAGCTTTCAGAATATCGATCACTTGTTTTTCAGTTTGTACCCTTGCATCACGCAAGGGCATTATTTTTGTCATTCAGCGGCTTGTCGATCAACTTGTAATAGAAATGAATGTCACGAGGTACATGAATGTCTCTTGGATTTTCATATATTATCACATACTCGAGCAGTTCAAGGCATATCTCACGGGTAAGTTCCGTTGCTCCTGCATAGCGTTTCAGGCAGCTGATAAACTCCGCAACATCTCTCTCGTCCTGTTTTTCGGATTGCGAACGGGCTGTCATTTCATCATACTCGGAGATCTTTCAAATGTCAATATGCGCTCTCTTTTGTTTGAGAAATCTAAAATATACGGCGGACGATCCCTGCGTTATCTTCGTTTATAGCAGTATTGTTATTATTCATATAGCTTATCTACCCTACGCTTTTACAGCGAGAGTATCATTTTCTCTACCTGCCTCTCTGATTATTTTGGCTGTAAATAATTTGTCTTTTCTCATTGCACCCGAAACCCCGTGCGCCATATAACTTTTCTTACCCTTAAGATGTTTATGGGGAAAATAAAAAAAGCTGTGGAGCCGTAAACGCTTCACAGCTTGTAAGTAACATCATATTCTATCTGCATTTCTTTCAAGATAATTATTTACTATTTCATTTTCCTAAAAGCCACGCATATTATCGTAAAGAGCATCTATATTCCAACACATCAAGTCTTTTATGGAATCAATATTTGTAATTTCACCTTCATCGCCATACTTGAGATAATGACCAGTTGTGATCTCCATCAAAAGAAATCCACAAGGGCCATCAGAACCTAACACGATATACCGATTACCATCGTCTTCCTCAATCCAATCATTATATCCTTCATTGAAGTGTTCAATGATCATCTCTAAGCTCCATAGATCCATATACGTCATAAAACTATTAAATCCATTTGTCAATTGGTATAGCTCTCTAAGTTCAGCAGACAATTGTATTCCAATTTTCTTCTCAAAAGTTCTTATTTCATCGATCTTCTTTGGAGCTTCAAAATGAATTTGGATATTCTCAGAATATTTTTCAGAAAGTAATTTCATAATTTCAATCTCTTCTTTGAGCATAATGATCCATTCCTTATAATCGTATTTCAAGAGAAAAGTTGAACATTCACACTTATACATAAATTATATACCATCCTATTGAAATTGTCAATAGTTTTTTTAAAGAAAAAAGGCAAGCAGTCCCCAAAATGAGAAGTGCCTGTTTAGCTTGCTGTATCAGTCTATCGTTGTTACTTGAAACTTTTCTATGCCCACTGTCCTAAAAGAAATGACCTTGAATAACACGCTTTCAGGCAAGTGAGAATGCCCCTCAATGCTGTCAGTCTTGCGGGACGGAAAACTAATTTTACTTAGTTGGTAACTCCATTTCGGAAGACATAGAAATGAATCCACATCTTTCATACAGTTTTCTTCCCATATCTGTTGCTTCAAGACTGATAGATGTGGCACCACGCTTTTTGGCATCCTGAATGAGCAGGTCAAGAGTTTTTATGGCGATGCCCATTCTCCGGCAATCCGGTCTGGTGTACATATTCATTATATATGCTTTTCTGCCTGTTGGATTATGAAATGTTGGCATAACCGTATAGTAGCTGATCCCACCGGCTCCAATAAAAACTTCTCCATCAGAAACCAAATATGCCGTATGAAGATCATTTGCTAAAGCATTCTTATAATAAGCACGAAACTCTTTTTCAACTCTTGACATATCAGTATTATCGTCAAGACCATTTTCAGTTCTTAACACTTTAATTCGAGTTTTTGTCAAGATGTTCAAATCATCAATGGTTGCTTTTCTGTATTCAAGTTTCATTACTCTGATCTCCTAAATCCCGATTTATACAAATATATCAATATTATACACCATCCTAATGAAAAAGCCAATAGTTTTCTGGAAGAAAAAGGCAAGGGCTTCTAAAAAAAGTAAAGGGTGATTGATTTGGCAAAAATTATCCTGACAAGCCGGTATCTGAAAAAAACTCTGGGAAAAGTATCAAATTGTATGTAATATATTGCAGTCAGAAAAGGGGGTGCTTTAAAATCTTCTTACCGTCAAAGACAGACAGCAGGTTGTGGCGTGCGTTTCTTCGCAAAAATTGAAATTGGGCATTAGGGATGGGCAGACACGAAACTATATAATGACATAGCTCAGTCAGGGATACACCATTATAATTGACACTCATATTCCCAACATTGTAACACAATGCAAACAGATCATCCAGACCGATGGCCGAAGGATCACAAAAGATCGTTGAGTGACAAATTAGTGAGAAATTTTCTGGACATCCTTAATTATCAAGCCTCACGGAAAGAGAATAGAACCCGAAAAGAGACATATAAACTATCCCTCTGTATTCCAATACAGAAGAACTTCTTTGATATTATATTGACAATAGCAGCGAGATATGTTATAATGAATAAAAAACTCTTTTTATTTATGAGGTGATATATATGCTCAGAATTGCATTGTGCGACGACGAGGACGCTGTTTGCTCGGAGCTTGAATCCTTTATTATGCAGGCTTGCAGGGAATTGCATATTGAGACGGAAATAGATGTTTTCTCGTCAGGTTCAAACTTAAAAAAGCACTTAATAAGCGGAAGCGTGTATAACATATTTTTCCTTGATATAGAGCTAAATGATGGATCCGGCATTATGATCAGTGATTGTATTCGGAATGAAGTGAATGATGAGTCTGCTCAGATCATCTATGTATCAGGAAAGACAGAATATGATCGGCAGCTTTTTGCCTTTCGTCCATTTTCTTTCATCGAGAAGCCGTTCGATGCGGATGTGATCCGTACCACTCTTGAAAAATATATGCGTATATACGGTGACAAAAACGACTTGTTTCATTATAAATACGGACATGATACCTACTGGGTGAATTTAAGTTCAATCCTTTACTTCAAGAGCAACCGGAAACTGATCAGTATCATTTCTTTATCTTCAAAGGAAGAATTTTATGGGACTATGAGCAGTCTGAGCGAGCAGCTAAGTACGCAGGGCTTTATCTCTCCGCACAAGTCTTATCTTGTGAATTATCGCTTTATTAAGGCATTTCAAGCTTATGCTATCATTATGGTAAATGGTGATATAATACCAATTGCAAAAGGAAAGAGAGATGAAATATCCAAGCTGCAGCTTCGTTTTGAGAATGGAGGACACTAATATGGAAACCACGACATATAATATGATATACCTTCTTTCAAATTTCTTTACCATTTTCATAATTCAACGTTTTATGTGGTTATTCTTTTCAAATAGTGAACAGAACAAATTATTGACAAATGTTGCATATACATTGTATTTTATCGTCACATCATTGGTTTACATATTGTTTGCTGTTCCTCTCATCACGCTTGCACTAAATTGTGTGTTCATATTTATCATTTCCCTGATGTATGGATCAACAATGAAAAAACGTATGATGTATTCAACATATATCATTGTATTCATGCTGTTTCCGGAACTGATCGTGGGTGCTGTTACCGGGTATCTGCATTTTTCGTTTTTTGTAGATGGCTGTTATAGCAATATCATCGGGATCATTGTATCGAAAATAATGATGTTCAGTGAAGTATTGCTGCTGCAAAATTACAAAACATCCAGAGAACAGCAGGATGTGAGCTGGAATGTGTGGATATCTTCTATCCTGATCCCTATCACTACTTTGAGCTATGAGATCATGCTTGTAAGAGACAATGATCTGTCTCAATACAAGATCATCTTGTCGGTCATCATCCTGTTCGTTATCAATATTTCAGCATTTTATTTGTACGATTCACTTTCAAAAAGTTATGTCCGGCAGTCAAAACTCTCTATTTTAGAAACAGAAAACACCTTATATAGCAAGCAATGCGAGATCATGCAGTCATCCACAAAAGAACTTCAAGAATTTCGCCATGATATGAATAATCAATTTATTGTACTTTCACAGCTTATCCGAACGGATCAATATGAAGAAGCGGAAAAGCAATTAAGCCACCTCACTGCACTGACTAAGAGTAAAATTATTTATAGTACATCCGGTAATATTATTGTTGACGGACTGATCAACTATAAATTGCAGAATGCCTTGAATGATAAGATCAAGGTCAAAACGGAAATAGCAGTTCCGGCAGAAATGAACATAGAAACTACTGATTTAGTCGCCATTCTCGGCAATCTGCTCGATAATGCGCTAAACGCACTTTCTGACGTTCCGGAGGATAGGAGAAACATAACGATAAAGGCAGTATTCAGTCAGGGAAGGCTTATCATTCGTACATCCAATCCGTATGTTGGCAATGTGGTATGTAATAATGGCAAGATCGTGTCGTCTGATCATAGCCCCGGACATCATGGATATGGGCTGAACAATATAGAAAAGGCGGTCAAAAAATACAAAGGCTGCATGAATATTGACTACACGGGCAATTATTTCACAGTCGATATATTATTGTATATATGAGAGATCTATGGCAGCATTGCATGATTCCCGTGCAGTGTTGCTTTTGCTTTGATAATGGGATTTTAGTCATTTCGTACCAAGAAACCGGCATTTCGTACCACCTTCCCGCATACGTCTTTGAAATATGCTATAATGAAATTACAAAGGGGCAATGAAACCAATAGCAACAATTCAACTATATTAAGAAAGAAGAACTGCTTATGATAAGAAACATATTAGCTTGGCACAAAGAAAATCATTTTTACAGCATCGTTCTGGTCATTGTTTTATGCGCCATTTCATATGTTTGCCTTATTTTGTCTCAGTACTTTTATTTCACGCTCACTTATATTGGAATGGACGAAAATGTAACAAACATATACTATGTTGAATTGAGGGGCGATAGCAAAATCGAATTTGTAAATGAGGAACTATTGCCAGAAATAGAACACAAGCTGCCACAGCTCAGCTCAGCTTGTGTTGCATATGAACAAGGTGAGTATAATGTTCATCTGTATTCCACGGCTTTAATTGGAACTGATACGATCATGACATGGGGAAGCTTTCCCTCTGATGATCAGATCATGCAATTCTGTGATCCAGACTTGTTCCGCAATGTCACATTGAAAGAGAAAGATCTTACCGTGTCGGGACATGGCACGATCCGGCGGTGTTTGTCTGACTTTACATTATCGTATCATACATATCAGCAACTGGTCAACAGTGTCGATTATATTCAGTTTGTCTTTGAAGATAAGCTGGATCCCGAAGAGTATCAGCAATTGTCTTCGATCATGAAAAACAGTTTCGGAAATGACTGCACATTACAAAGATACAATGGCATCAATAAGAGCGCATGGCGTTCATCAAAAAATATGCTGATCTCAGCATTGGTACTGATCCTTCTGTCCCTGTCATCTTCGATGATGTTTGTCAGCATTCTTATCAACCTTCAAAAAAAGGAGATATTTATTTTTACTTTATGCGGTGCATCCAACAAAAGAATCACTACTGCATATTGGTTTATTTATGTTATGCTTTCATGCTTTTCCTTGATCTTAGGGATCATTGTTTATGCTGTCACAAACAATTTAGAGCTATATAATTACAGCGATAAAAATTTGACCTGCCCTGTTATGTTCGGATGTATGTTTTACATTCTTTGTACTGCGGTCTCAGCTTTCATAGCCGCAGGGAAAGCGATCCGCCATATCAAAAACAATTATAAGGAGGCTGTATGTTGAAATATATTTTTTTCTCATTGAAGTCTCTTAAGATCACACTGCGCTCGACGGTCATATCATTCATTTTAATTTTGATCACCATGTTGATGTTTAATTCACTGATCGTTCTTGGGCAAGATAGCACAAAAACATCAAGTGCTTTTCTGAACATGGAAGATGTGATATTCCTAAGTTTTTCCCATCCAAAGTATGATCCTGATGATCTTTGTAAAAGCGTGCCAAACATAAAAGCCTACCACAAAATATCCTCCAATCTGACTGATATAGATACTACAATGTGTGCTTCACTTTATTATGATAAATATGTACTGCAGCATTTTAATTTTGATCTTAAAAACGGCAGGATGATAAAGGACAGTAATGAAATTATCATAACCTCTGCTTTAGGCAAAAAATATAAAGTAGGCGATACCGTTTCTATCATGTACTATACTGAATATCAGGAGCAAAAATTCACAGAAAAGACGGTCTGCGGTGTACTGTCCAATGACATTGTTTTCTATTCTTCATCGTTTGGCAGCGAAATCACTGCTTCAGAATTCAGAGTTAATTTAGATGATCCGGACAGATTTATCATTGGAAATAACGAAGGCTGTGGATTCATCACATCTGACGAGTGCTTTGAGAACCCTTTTGAAACAGACAGATCCATTATATTTATAGAACCAGAGCGTTCAGATGAAAAGAGCATCTCGGATCTGTGTACTGCCCTTCAAGAATTTGGATGCGTATATAAAGGGGCAGATCTTATAAAAAATGCAAAAAATAATGAGACAAAAAACATTAAAGACTATAGAACAATAATGATCGCATTGGCGATCCTGTCTTCTGTAACATTATTTGGTCACTATATCATTGATGTCTATCGAAGAAGAAATGAGTTTGCCATTATGTATATATGCGGGGCTGAAAACAAAAATATCTACGCTATCGAGATAGTAAAAATGATCGCATTAGTATTGACTGCTTCCATTATAGGTACATCGCTTGCATACTTGCTGATACAGAAAACCCAGCATATGACCCTATCGCCGGTCGGAATATCAATATCCTGTGGTTTTATGTTGGTGTATATTCTGTTTTCCATGCTGGCGTTGTATTTGGTAACGAAAAAAGAGGATATTTCTGAAGTAATGAAAGGAGAATGACATTGATCCAGTTAAAACAAATTTCTATGTTGTATGATGACAGCGCAAAGAGAAAAGTGACTGCCTTAAATAATGTCAGCCTTCAGATCGGGAAAAGTGATTTCATCATGATCACGGGACCTTCTGGTTCAGGGAAAAGCACCCTGCTGCAGATCTTAGGCTGCATATCTAAACCGACATCGGGACAATACTTTATAGACGGACACAATGTATGCGGCATGAGTGACCGTGAGATAGCAAAGATCCGCAATAGTAAAATAGGTTTTATTCTCCAGAACTTTGGGCTGATGCCATATCGAAGTGTATTAGATAACGTGCAGATACCGCTGCTTTTCTCAAAAAACAGGAGTATCTCAGGATCGGTCGATAAGTGCAGAAATTCCCTTAAAAAGTTAGGAATGGAGCAATTGGCAAAGCGTAAAGTATGGGAGTTATCTGGCGGCGAAAAACAGCGAGTAGCAATTGCAAGAGCAATCGTGAACGAACCACACATAATTCTTGCTGATGAGCCTACTGGCTCACTTGATCCCGCCAATAAAGAAGTGATCATGCAGATCTTATCTGATATTCATGAAGAAGGAAGAACTGTCGTTATGGTAACCCATGATATGTCATTATTATCATATGCAACAAGAGTTGTAAGGCTAAACGGCGGCACTCTTTCAGAAGAATAAATTTATAAGCACATCACAAGGAGGCGTATCATCATGAGAAAATTACTTTGTGCTTTTTTAATGGTCGCTGTTGTTTTTTGTTTCCCCGGCTGTTCAAAAACAAATGATGACAGCAACGAACAGAATGCAGACAGCAAAACAGACTATGTGGTCGAAAATATTACCGATGATGAAATACTGTATTATATGGCTTTTAACGCTGAGGAAGCTTCTGTAGCAGAACAGGTAAAGAATGCGTATCTATTTAGATATAACAGCGGAGAGATCAAAGATTGTATTGGTCTTTATGTCAATCCGGAAGTGCTGATGCAACCTGTTGAAACAGATCACAGCATCGATGACTCTAAATGGGATACCATTAACGAAAATGGTGTATTAAGAATTGGCATGATCAAAAACGGAAAGTTTGCTTTTGAAGAACGATCGGAAGACGGCACTAACAAAACTGCCGGCTGCTTTGATTCAATTGCAAGACTGATATGTATGAGAGTAAAACTCACATCAGATATTTCTATATATAATAGTAAAGAAGATGCTATTTCAGCTTTGCGTGATGATCAGATCGACATCATTATCGGCATAGATGATAATACGGATCAGGAGCTTATATATAGTTTCCCGATCATTCGTGACCGTGTTGTTGCATGCAAAATGAATAATGCGGGCGAGGAAACGACCCGTTACATCACAACAGAGCAATACCGTGACGCAACCTCTGGATTAGAATATGTGACTGACTACCGTGATAATTTGGATGAATGCTTTGATTTGATGCGAAATGATAAGAGCGTAAATTATGCCGTTATCTGCATGTTATCTGATTTACCTGTTACAGATCCACAACAATTACCTGAGTGAAAGCCATTGTGAGATAATGGTAAGTTTTCTGTGCGATACTTTCTGTGCAATTATACCGATCAAGTGGGAACCTTTATTATTACTCCGGCAACTAAATATCGATAAGAATCATGCAGCTCAAATCTCATCATAATCGTCCAGTTTAGGATGTT
>CANQYC010000009.1 GCA_947627945.1 uncultured Clostridia bacterium | reverse complement strand
CCTTGACATTGCCCTCCGTCAGGCGGTCGCCCTTGGTAACGGCGGCACCATCCCGGACATTCTGGCAGTACTTGTAGTTATAAGGCACACTCATCTCATCCGTCTCGCCGGTCTCCGGGTCACGGATGACAAGGGTACGCAGGTTTTTGTCCTCACGCAGTTCCAGCACACCGCTGCGCCCGGCGATCATGGCAGCGTTCTTGGGCTTTCTTGCCTCGAACAGCTCCTCGACACGGGGCAGACCCTGTGTGATGTCACCCTCGCCGCCGGAGGCGATACCGCCCGTATGGAAGGTACGCATCGTAAGCTGGGTACCCGGCTCACCGATGGACTGTGCGGCGATGATGCCGACTGCCTCACCGACGGAGACGAGATTGTTGTTCGCAAGGTTCGCACCATAGCACTTTGCGCAGACGCCATGCTTTGCCTGACACTTGAGGACGGAGCGGATCTTGATGCGCTCCACGCCCATGTCCACAATGCGGTTGGCTTCCTTTTCGGTCAGCAGTCTGTCCTTGCTGATGATCAGTTCTCCGGTGTCCTTGTCACGCAGATCTGCGCAGAGGAAACGTCCGATCAGACGGTCGCCCATCTTCTCGATCTCCTCCATGCCGTTGCGGATCGCATAGACATCAATGCCGTCCGTCGTGCCACAGTCCACCTCACGGATGATGACATCCTGTGAAACATCGACCAGACGTCTGGTCAGGTAGCCGGAGTCGGCAGTACGCAATGCCGTGTCTGCCAGACCCTTACGGGCACCACGGGAGGAAATGAAGTATTCCAGAATGTTCAGACCTTCACGGTAATTCGCACGGATCGGGATCTCGATCGTGGCACCGGAAGTATTGGCGATCAGACCACGCATACCGGCGAGCTGACGAAGCTGGGAGATAGAACCACGGGCACCGGAGTCTGCCATCATTTGGATGGGATTATACGGATCCATGTTGGCGATCAGCGCATCCTTGACCTCCTCGGTCGCATCGTTCCATGTCTGGACGACTAAGCGGGACTTCTCAGATTCGGAGATCCTGCCGAGATCGTACTGCTTGTTGATCAGGGCGACACGGTCGTCTGCTTTCTGGAGGATATCCTGCTTCTGCGGCGGGATGGTGGCATCGCAGACAGCGGTGGTGATGCCGGAACGTGTGGAATATTTGAAGCCGAGCGACTTGATCTTATCGAGTACCTCGGAGGTCGTGGTCGTGCCGTGGATGCGGATGCAGCGGTCGATGATCTCCGAGAGATTCTTCTTCTTGACGAGGAAAGATACTTCGAGATCAAACTGCCGTTCCGAATTTGTCCTGTCCACATAGCCCAGATTCTGCGGGATATTTTCATTGAAGATCAGTCTGCCGATGGTGCAGTCGATGATCTTGGAGAGCTTCTTTTCGGCAACATCCTTGGTGATGCGTACACGGATGGGGGCATGGAGGGTGACATCGCCCTCGTAATATGCCATCATTGCCTCGTTCACATCCCGGAAACACTTGCCGGCACCCTTATCATCGGGCTTGAGAAGTGTCAGGTAGTAGGAGCCGAGCACCATGTCCTGAGAGGGCACGGCAACGGGTTTGCCGTCGGAGGGCTTGAGCAGGTTATTGGCGGCGAGCATGAGGAAACGGGCTTCTGCCTGTGCCTCTGCGGACAGCGGCAGATGGACTGCCATCTGGTCGCCGTCAAAGTCCGCATTGAAAGCGGAGCAGACGAGGGGATGGAGTTTCAGCGCACGTCCCTCGACCAGGATCGGCTCGAATGCCTGAATACCCAGACGATGCAGTGTCGGCGCACGGTTCAGCAGCACAGGGTGCGACTTGATGACATGTTCAAGCGCATCCCAGACGGCTTTGTCCGTGGCTCTGTCCACAATCTTGCGGGCGGACTTGATATTGGCGATCACGCCCGTGTCCACAAGGCGTTTGAGGACAAAGGGCTTGAACAGTTCGAGTGCCATCTCCTTGGGCAGGCCGCACTGGTACATTTTCAGCTCAGGACCAACGACAATAACCGAACGTCCGGAGTAGTCTACACGCTTGCCGAGCAGGTTCTGGCGGAACCGTCCCTGCTTGCCTTTCAGCATATCCGAGAGGGATTTGAGGGCACGGTTATTGGGACCTGTCACGGGTCTGCCATGTCTGCCGTTGTCGATCAGGGCATCCACAGCCTCCTGGAGCATCCGCTTTTCGTTGCGCACGATGATGTCAGGTGCTTCGAGTTTCAGCATTCTCTGGAGACGGTTGTTGCGGTTGATGACACGGCGATAGAGATCGTTCAGATCAGAAGTAGCATATCTGCCGCCGTCGAGCATGACCATCGGGCGCAGATCGGGCGGAATGACCGGAATGACATTCATGACCATCCATGCGGGCTTGTTGCCGGACTGGAGGAATGCCTCCACGATCTCGAGACGTTTCAGGATCTTGATCTTCTTCTGACCGTTCGGGAGATCTTTCAGCTCCTCTTTCAGCTCATTGGCAGTATACTGGAGGTCGCCGACCCAGTTTTCCCGCCGGATATCGGCATATTCCTCATCGGTGGGGTCGAAATTCTTCTCGAACAGTTCGAGGATATACGGGAAGCCTGTCTTGATGACCGCCGGCTTGTCGGAGGGATTGTCCTCGCACTTGCGGTTGTAGGGCAGGAGCATTTCCTTGTAATCGGCATAGCCGACCACATCCCCGTCATGGTAGCCGGAGTTTTCGGCACTTTCCACATAGTAGCTGAACCGGTGGAGATAGTTGTGTATCTCACGTTCGCTCATGCCGATGACCTTGGAGATCTTCTGGATATGTGTCTCAAAGAAACGCACATAGGTGTCCGGATCGTATTCCTCAAGCAGCCACTGTACCGCCTCGGCACCCATTTCTGCGATGAAGGTATCGCCGTACTGTTCGAGCGTCTCCTGATATTCCTTTTCGGTGATGAGCTGGTTCTTCATCAGCGATGTCTCACCGGGTTCGATGACAACATACTTGGTAAAATACAGCACTTCTTCCAGACGTTTCTGGGAGATCTCCAGCACCTGACCGATGCGGGACGGTGTGCCCTTGAAATACCAGATATGGGAAACGGGGGCTGCCAGTTCGATATGCCCCATTCTTTCACGGCGCACCTTGGCACGGGTGACCTCTACGCCGCAGCGGTCGCAGATCTTCCCCTTGAAGCGGATCTTCTTGAATTTTCCGCAGTGGCATTCCCAGTCTTTCGTAGGTCCGAAGATGCGTTCGCAGTACAGACCGCCGGTCTCCGGCTTCTGCGTTCTGTAGTTGATGGTCTCGGGACGCTCCACAACGCCATACGACCAGTTCCGGATGCGCTCCGGTGAAGCAAGGCCGATCTGCAAAGATTCAAAAGCAGTAGATTCCAAACCTTGTAACCTCCTTCATAGAAGTTCATTATTCATACACGGGAAGTCCCGTTCCATCAGAAAATATCCTCATTGTCAAATTCCGCATCAAGCACGGCATCCAGATCCGGATCAGCGGATTCTGCGAACATATCCTCATCGTCCTCATCATCGAGCGGCAGGTCAATGTCCTCCACATCGCCGGTGGTGAAGCCGTGGTCCTCGAATTCATCCTCATCGCTGCGGAAATCATCCGAGAAGTCGGCTGCCGGCATCGGCAGATCATCGTCCTCGTCAAAGTGCTGTTTGAGATCGATCTCTTCCTGATCGGCATCGAGTACCTTGACGTCCAGACCCAGTGACTGCATCTCCTTGATCAGTACCTTGAAGGACTCCGGAATGCCCGGCTTCGGCACATTCTGTCCCTTGACGATGCATTCGTAGGTGTTGACACGTCCGACGGTATCATCCGACTTGACGGTCAGGATCTCCTGCAGGGTATAGGCTGCACCATATGCCTCCAGTGCCCACACTTCCATCTCACCGAAACGCTGTCCGCCGAACTGCGCCTTACCGCCGAGCGGCTGCTGTGTGACGAGGGAGTAGGGACCCACGGAACGTGCATGGATCTTATCATCGACCAGATGGTGGAGTTTCAGATAGTACATATAGCCGACAGTGACACGGTTATCGAATTTCTCGCCGGTCCTGCCGTCATAGAGCGTGAACTTGCCGTCCTCGTTCATTTCGAGCGCACGGGGATTGATGACCTTATCCATCTTGCCGATGTCAAAAGGCTCATTGCGGTAGGGGGCATTCTTTTCATTGGCTTCACGGAAGCAGGCACGGATGTCCTGCTCATGCGCACCGTCAAAGACCGGTGTCATGATATGCCAGCCGAGTGCTTTCGCACTCATGCCAAGGTGTACTTCCAGTACCTGCCCGATGTTCATACGGGAAGGCACGCCGAGCGGATTGAGGACGATGTCGAGCGGTGTACCATCCGGCAGGAAGGGCATATCCTCCTCCGGCAGGATGCGGGATACGACGCCCTTGTTGCCGTGGCGTCCTGCCATCTTGTCGCCGACAGAGATCTTACGTTTCTGGGCGATGTAGCAGCGCACGAGCATGTTGACGCCAGTTCCCAGCTCGGAGACTTCGGCATCGCTGTCCTCGGCGATCTTTTCGCCCCGCTTGAAGATCTTGACATCAATGACCACGCCGCCCTCGCCGTGCGGCACTTTCAGGGAGTTGTCACGCACCTCTCTTGCCTTTTCGCCGAAGATGGCACGCAGCAGACGCTCCTCAGCGGTCAGCTCCGTTTCGCCCTTGGGGGTGACTTTGCCGACCAGAATGTCACCGGCGGTGACTTCCGCACCGATGCGGATGATGCCATGCTCGTCGAGGTTCTTCAGTGCATCATCACCGACATTCGGGATGTCACGGGTGATCTCCTCCGGTCCGAGCTTGGTGTCACGGCATTCCAGCTCATATTCCTCGATATGGATGGAGGTGAACACATCCTCACGCACGAGCCGTTCGTTCAGCAGAACAGCATCCTCGTAGTTGTAGCCCTCCCATGTCATGAAGCCGATGAGGGCATTCTTGCCGAGGGAGATCTCGCCGTCCGAGGTCGCAGGACCGTCTGCCAGCACCTGCCCTTTGCGGATGGTCTCGCCCATGCTGACGATGGGTCTCTGGTTCACGCAGGTGTCCTGATTGGAACGCTTGAATTTGATCATCTCGTAGACATGGTCGATCTTGTCGGGATCCTGTACCACGATCTTGTCGGCGGAGACGAATGTCACAACGCCATCTGTCTCAGAGAGAACGCAGACACCGGAATCCACGGCAGCCTTATACTCCATGCCGGTGCCGACAAAGGGACGCTCTGTCTTGAGCAGCGGCACAGCCTGACGCTGCATGTTCGCACCCATGAGGGCACGGTTGGCATCGTCATTTTCAAGGAAGGGGATCATTGCCGTTGCGACGGAAACGACCATCTTCGGGGAAACGTCCATGAAATCCACACGGGAATTTTCACATTCGAGGATCTTGTCACGGTATCTTGCGGTGACACGCTGACGGGCAAATCTGCCGTCCTCGGTCAGCGGTTCATTTGCCTGTGCGACGATGTACTGGTCTTCCACATCGGCAGGCATATAGACCACTTCATCCGTAACGATGCCGGTCGCCTTGTCCACACGGCGGTAGGGTGCCTCGACAAAGCCATACTCATTGATCTTGGCGAAAGTGGCAAGATAGGAGATCAGACCGATGTTCGGACCTTCCGGCGTTTCAATGGGGCACATTCTGCCGTAGTGGGAATAGTGTACGTCACGCACCTCGAATCCGGCTCTGTCACGGGACAGACCGCCGGGACCAAGTGCGGAGAGACGCCGCTTGTGCGTCAGCTCTGCGAGCGGATTGTTCTGATCCATGAACTGCGACAGGGGAGAGGAGCAGAAAAACTCCTTGACCTGCGAGGTGACGGGACGGATGTTGACAAGTGCCTGCGGGGTGATGACATCCATGTCCTGTGTCTGGAGGTTCATGCGCTCCCGGATGCCACGCTCCATTCTTGCCATACCGGAACGCATGGTGTTCTGGAGCAGCTCGCCGACACGGCGGATACGGCGGTTGCCGAGGTGGTCGATGTCGTCGATATTGCCCACGCCCTCACAGAGGTTCAGGAAGTAGGAAACGGAGGCAAAGATATCGTCAAGCGTGATGTGGTTCGGTGCCAGCTCCTCGGCACGCTTCCGGCAGACTTCTTTCAGCTCCTCCGCCGGGGTGGAATCTAAAATTTCCCGCAGCACCCGCATGGAAACAAGCTCCCGGATGCCGATCTCTGCCGGATCAAAATCCACATAGCCGGCAAGATCGACCATGTTGTTGCCGAGTACCTTGATCTCCTTTTCCACCATGCGCACGGCGGTCTGTCCGTCCTCGTTGGTGTAGTACTGCTTGGACTCGACGGTGAGGTATGCCTCTGTCACGCCAGCCTGCTGGATCGCAGCGGCTTTTTCGTGAGTCAGGCGTTCGCCGGCTTCCGCAAGCACTTCTCCGCTGACAGGATCGGCGACCGGACGGGAGAGCGTCCTGCCGGTCAGACGGGAGGAAATGCCGAGCTTTTTGTTATATTTATAACGTCCGAATTTGCACAGATCATAGCGTCTCGGATCGAAAAAGAGCATGTCGAGATGGGACTGCGCACTCTCCACCGTGGGCGGTTCGCCGGGACGGAGCTTTTTGTACACTTCGATCAGACCGTCATTGACGGACTTTGCGGTATCTTTCTGGAGAATGGTCTCATACAGACGCTCATCGTGTCCGAACGCATCCTCGATCTCCTGATCCGTGCCGAGTCCGATGGCACGCAGGAAAGTCGTCAGCGGGATCTTGCGGTTCTTGTCGATGCGGACATAGACGATGTCGTTGGAGTCCATCTCATATTCGAGCCATGCACCACGGTTGGGGATGATCGTGGACTTGAACAGTTCCTTGCCGGTCTTGTCCTTTTCCATGTCATAGTAGGCACCCGGAGAACGCACGAGCTGGGAGACGATGACACGCTCCGCACCGTTGATGACGAAGGTGCCGCTGTCGGTCATGAGCGGGAAATCGCCCATGAAGATCTCGCTCTCCTTGACTTCACCGGTCTCCTTGTTCCACAGCTTGGCAGTGACACGCAGGGGGGAGGCATAGGTCGCCTGATGTTCCTTTGCCTTGGCGATGGTCTTGTATTTCAGATGCTCATCGTCAAAACGGTAGTTTGTGAAGGTCAGTACGAGATTTCCGTTGTAGTCAGTGGCGGAAAAATCCCGGAATACCTCCTTCAGCCCTTCTTCCCGGAACCATTTGTAGGAGTTTTTCTGGATCTCGATGAGATTCGGCATATCCAGGACTTCCGGGATCTTGCCGAAGCTCATGCGGATATTCTTTCCGAGCTGCTTGGCGGTTACATTTACCATAGGCGGATGCCTCCTTCAAAATTTTTCGCAGAACACGCAGCGTGTCTCTCTGGCTTATCCCTGCGGTACAGGCGTTTCCCTCCTGCCTGTTTCCATGCGCATGGGGCTTGACAAATCCCGCAGGATGTGGTATACTATTCTGCATAAAAAAACAGCTTGCCATAGTGATACATTTTATTATTTTATCATTTTTTCAGTATGTTGTCAAGAGCAGATATGAAAATTTGTAGGATGTGCCAATCTTACTGTATGTTTTTTGGATATCTTGTTAGATCCGGGTGCGGATGGCATGGTTTGCCGCCGCCTGCCCTGTGGTTACTACATTTTGTAAACCTTTGTCGGGAAATTTTCCACACAGTCGAAAACAGCCCGTCCCTGCGCAGATTTTCCACTGTTTCAACAGAGTTTTCAACAAACCCGTCCACGAAACACCGACTTTTCCGCAGATCTTTCCACAGCATTGTGGAAAAGTCGGTGGAAAAATTCATTACAGCTTGTATACCCAGCCATCCGGATGCCCATGCTATGCCTGTAGGCATGAACGGCGACTTGCAGTCTGGAAAGGGAGGAAGGACATGATCAAGGGCGTAAACAGGCGGGTCATTGAGATCAACCGCCCCGACAGTGAATATTTCGAGCGTGCGGTGCTGTATCTCCGTCCGGAGGTCAATGAGGTGCCGCTCCATGCGGCACAGAACGCAGCACAGAGCTATTTCGGCGGACAGCCGCACCGGCACCGCAGTGTCCGGATCCGGGGCTGGCTCTGGTTCCTGCTCGGTGCCGCCGCAGCGGCAGCGGTGCTGTGGGGGATGGGGCTGCTCGGCGGGTGATGCGGATTAATTTTTTCTGAAGGCATGAAAAAGTACTTGCAACTTATTTGTAAGCATGTTATAATAGATAATGGATGGCTGTTGCCGTCCGGAACAAGAACGAAGAAATGGGTGATCTCATGCCGGATACGGAGACGGAACTTCTCATAGGCAGAAATCCCGTGCGTGAGGCTTTGCGCAGCGGGCAGCCGGTCGATACCGTGTACCTCTGCCGCAGCAGCGGCATGGGGGATATTATTGCGCTTGCCAGAGAGGCAGGTGCTGTCGTGAAACAGATCAGTGAACAGAAGCTCTCCCAGATGGCAGCGGGCGGCGTCCACCAGGGCGTGGCTGCCTCGGTCGCATGTGCTGCGTATGTGACGCTGGAGGAATTGCTCGATGTGTCACGCCGGAAGGGGACTGCCCCTTTTCTGATCCTCTGCGACGGCATAGAGGATCCGCATAACCTTGGTGCCATCATCCGGACAGCGGAAACTGCCGGGGCGGACGGCGTGATCATTCCCAAACGCCGCAGTGCCGCACTGACGGCGACCGTTCACAAGACATCCGCCGGGGCGGCAAGCTGGCTGCCGGTGGCACGGGTGCCGAATTTGGGTGCCGCCATCGACCGCCTGAAAGAGGCAGGCGTCTGGATCTATGGCACGGATATGCAGGGAACGCTCTACACCGAGACACGCTTTGACGGTGCTGTGGCACTTGTCATCGGCTCGGAGGGTGCGGGCATGAGCCGTCTGGTCAGAGAGAAATGCGATTTTCTGGTAAAATTGCCGATGATGGGGAAGATCACATCCCTGAATGCATCGGTGGCAGCCGGGATCTTTATGTATGAAGTTGTGCGTCAGAGAGGATGAGTTTACATAGATATGGAAAAACAGGATATGTCACTGGAGGAGATACTGAACACCTACTCTCCCGATGGGGAGCCGGAGGAAGAAGAACCGGCACCGCAGACGGAGCCGGATGAGGAGGAGATCCGGGAGGCTGTCGCCAAGGCTGCCCGTTCGCCGAGACGGCGCAGGGAGCTGGAGGTGAACCGCACAAAGATCTCCTTTTTGCAGTCTGCCGCTGCCGAGCCGGAGTCGATGCCGATGCGGGTGAACAACCCCTCGGAACACAGCGCACCCGAACGGAAGGGAACGCCCGCCGTGACCGGCGACATCCCGAAGATCCGCCGGATGAGCGATTCCACCCGTGCCCGGGAGATCGCCAAGAACAAGAAACGCCGCAAGACACCGTCCCGCCAGAAAGAGGAGGAGAGCTACACCTATGACCGGGAGCGTCCTGACGGCGAGTATCTGTATACCCAGATCCACGGTGCCCAGCGTGCCAAAAACCGGCGCAAGGTCAGGCGCACACCAGATCTGACTGCTGCCGGGACGGAGACCATCCATCTGCATGCAAGGGATGTGGTGTCGGTGGAGCAGCCGCCGGAACCGGAGCCGGTGCAGCCCATTGAGGTGGAGCCGGCACCCCGTGCGCCGCAGACGAGCATCGACCTGAGTGCGGGCAATGCAATGGCGGATGCACAGGCACTGGATGTGCGCATCAGCCGTTCGCCGGAGGAGGCGGAGGCGGAGACACGCCGCCAGCGGGAGATCAGCGACCGGATGAAGCTTGAGAGTGCCTCGGAGATCCGGCATGATATCGCCGAGCTGCGCAGTGCCGTCAAGACCCGTGTTTCCTCGCTGACACTGGTGCTGTTCCTGAGCGGGCTGCTGGTGCTGGGAGAGACGCTGCATATCGCATGGGTGCAGAACATGTCGCCGGTCATGGCGGCGATCATCCAGACGCTGCTGGCACTGGCGGCGGCAGTGGTGTGTTTCCCGGTGCTGAAAAATGGATTTTCCCGTCTGTTCCGCCTGCGGGCGGATACGGACAGTCTGGCGGCAGTTGCGTTCATCGGCTGTGCGGCTGCGAATGCTGCCAATATTTACACAGCGGCAAGCGGCGGCAAGACGCTGCCCTACTATCTGCCGTGTGCGGTGTTTGCCCTGCTGCTGCACAGCATCGGCAAGCTGCTCATCATCCGGCGGGAGGAGACCAACCTCCGGCTGGCGACGAGACGTTTCAACTGCTATGGTATGCATGTCGTGGAGGATGAACAGCGTGCGGATACGCTGGCACGGGGCGTGCTGGGAGATTTTCCCGTTCTGGCGACCATGCGGCATACCAATTCTCTGACGGATTTTCGGAAATATACCTACTCGGCAGACCTTGCCGACCGGTTCTGCCGCTTTGCGGCACCGCTCAGCACGCTGTTTGCGCTGGCGGCATCTATTGCGCTGACGGCACTGCGCAGCGAATCACTGACATACGGGCTGACGCTGTTTGCCATGTTTACGGCGGCAAGCAGCTGTGCAGCGATCACCTTTTCGGCAAATCTTCCGCTGCTGCGTGCGACAAAGCAGATGTCCCGGAACGGTGCGCTGATGCTCGGCTACCAGAGCGTGGACGATTTCTATGACACCAATGCCCTGATGGCAGATGCGACATCACTGTTCCCGGCGGGTTCGGTGACGCTCGCCAAGGTGAAGCTCTACACCAATGCCAAGAAGGAGGAGACGCTGCTCGCAGCGGCAAGCCTGTCCCGTCAGGCGGGCAGTGTGTTCGGTTCGATCTTCAGCGAAGTATTGCAGGGACGGGAACAGAAGCTCTATCCGGTGGAAAATGTGGTCTATGAGGATTCCATGGGGCTGTGCGGCTGGATCCATAACCAGCGGGTGCTGCTCGGGAACCGGGAGCTGATGGCAGCACACAGCATCGAGGGGATGCCCTCCCGCACGAGGGAAACGGAGCTGCTCGGTGCCAGTCAGGAGGCGATCTATCTGTCCATCTCCGGGGCACTGTCTGCCATGTTCATGGTACAGCTCCATGCAGATGAACAGGTGAAGTTCTGGGCAAAGCAGACGGTGCGCAACAACATCTGCCTTATTTTGCACAGCGTGGATCCGATGATCACGCTGGCGGGGCTGTCGGCGATGCTCGAAGTGCCGCAGGGGATGCTCAAGATCATCCCTGCCAAACTGCATGGAGAATATCGTGCAGAAACGGAGCCGGTGGAGCATATGAGTGCCTCTATGGCAAGCACAGGCGGGTTTGCCAGTGTCGCACAGCTCCTCATCGGTGCGAAGATCATCCGGCATTCGGCTGCTTTTGGCGTGTTTATCCAGGCGGTGTCCATTCTGCTCGGTCTGGCACTCGTGCTGATGGAGGCGACGCTCCATGTCGGGCTGACACCTGCCAAAATGCTCCTGATGCAGCTCGTTGCCACACTGGCGACGCTCATCGCCGTGAATCTGCGGCGGATCTATTGAGGGCATGCGGTGCAGGGGAAGCCATTCCCCATAACTGCCCATCCCCTCTGTATACATAGAAAGGAAACAACATCATGGACGAAAGAAACGGCTCCGATCTGCCGAGACCCCGCAAAAAGCCCTCTCCCGTGCCGCCGGAAAAGCCGGCGCACCGGGAAAGCAGTCCCGGAAAGGCGCAGCCTGCCGGAAGACCTGCCCCGCAGCGAAAGGCGGCAAAGCCCGCAAACGCTGCCCTGGAGCGCAGCTCCTCACGGCAGCGGTATGACAGGGATACTGAGGAGATCACCATTCCCCCGGAGAGATATGCACGGGAGGATGCGCCCTACTATGATGAGGTGCCGCACCGTACTGCCTCACCGCAGCATCCGCCCCGGAGAGAGCCGGAGCGCAGACGCTCTGCACATCAGGATGTCCCACGGCAGCATCCGTATCAGGAAATGCCGGCGGCACCACGCAAACGCCGCCGCAAAAAGAGCCTGCTCGGCAGACTGTTGCGGGGCGTGCTGATCTTTGCGGCAGTCGTGTTCGGACTGTATTCGCTGCTGTCGCTGGCACTCATCTCCCGGCTGGAAAAGGTGCCGAAGGGAGAACGGACAGTGACAACGGGACAGCTTGCCGCATCGTATACCCGCAGTGTTTTGCTCATCGGTACGGATTCGAGAGATCTGACACAGGAGCGGGGACGGTCGGATTCCATGATCCTGCTGACGATCAACTCCCGCACGGATCGGATCTATCTGACGTCTTTCATGCGGGATATGTATGTGGAGATCCCCGGACATGGCAGCAATAAGCTCAATGCTGCCTACTCCTACGGCGGTCCGGAACTGCTGATGGATACGCTCGAACTGAATTTCAATATCCGGATCGACGACTACCTCTGTGTGAGCTTTACGGGATTTGCCGGGGTCATTGATGCGTTCGGCGGTGTGGAGATCACATTGAGCGATGCGGAGGCACAGGCTGTCAACGACATCCTCCGCAATGAGGTGAATGCACTGCTCGGAGACGATCCCTCGGCGGATATGCTGCCGGGCGGAGGAACGTATCAGCTCAACGGTAAACAGGCACTTTCCTATGCGAGAGTGCGCTATGTGGGCAATGCGGATTTTGAACGCACCTCCCGCCAGCGTGAGGTGATGTCGAAACTTTTGCAGAGTGCGAAGTCCCGCCTTGTGACCGGCGCACCGGAACTGATACAGGATGCAATGCCCAATTTCACCACGAATATGAATACGGGAGAACTGTACCTGCTGTCTCTGCGTGCGCCGCTGGTGCTGGGCTATCAGATGGAACAGCAGCAGATCCCGGCGGATGGCACATGGTCGGGTGCCCAGATCGGCGGACAGGATGTGTTACAGGTAGATTTTTCTGCCAATCAGAATTTGCTGCGGGAAACTGTCTTTGGCACGCAGGTGCCGTCTGCGGAGGAATGAGGATGAACAGACGATTTCTGCTGCCGCTGCTGCTCGTCCTGTGTCTGACGGGATGCCGGGCGAAAGAGGAGCCTTCCGAACCGGATCCGCCGGAAACAGAGGTGTCCTCCTCTGCGGAGACGGCTGAAGATACGGCACCCACGGAAACGGAAACACGCCCGCCGTCCATCGCCGAGCGTGTCAAGGAGATGCAGAAGACAGAGGATACATACCTGTATGATGAATGCGGGGTACTGACAGAGGAAGTCAAACAACAGTATAACCAGTATCTGGCATGGCTCGGCAGTACGAGACTGCTCCGGGCGGCGGTATTGGTGACGGGGGATCTCGGCGGAAAACCGGCTTCGGAATTTGCACAGACATGGTATCAGAAATTATATGGAAAAGGCGCCAACGGGTTTCTGGTACTCATCAACAACGATACCATGCAGGATGTGATCTATTGTGAGGGCGACTGCCGGAGCTGGATCGGCGACACCTCGATGGCGATGGCACAGGCAACGCCGCTGCTGGTCGAGGGCTCGTATGCGGAAGCTTTTGATGTGCTGCTCCCGGTCGGGGAGCGGGTGCCGGCAGGGCTCTCGGATCTGAGCGGTACCCTGACGGAAGATCAGGTGCGGGAACTTTCAGCGGCGCAGACAGAGGGATGCTTTGCCGTGGTGGTGAACAGTGTGCCCGCAGGGGAGATCCCCGATGATACGCCCGAGGGAAAGCAGCTTGCCGCTTATGCGGAGGCAGTGCGCACCCGCACGGGCAGCCACACTGTGCTGGTGGCGGATGTGAAACAGAAACGCTGTGCGGTCGCCGGAGAAGCACCGGAGAAGCTGACAGCGGGTCTGCAAAAGACACTCAAGGAAAAAGATGCCTGCGAGACGATCAGGCAATTTTATAAAGCAATGCAATAGGAGGTCATGTATCATGCAGAAAGAAGTGCAGAGTATCCTGCAAAGTACCGGCAAGGTCATTGTCGGCAAGGACGAGACCATTCTTCAGGCGATCATTGCCATGCTGTGCGGCGGGCATGTGCTGCTCGAAGATGTGCCGGGCGTGGGGAAGACCCAGCTCGCAGCCGCACTGTCCCGTTCCGTGGGCGGCGAATTTCACAGGATCCAGCTCACACCGGACATCATGCCCTCGGACATCACGGGCTACTCGGTCGTCAACCAGCAGGATGGCTCCCTCGAATACCGTCCGGGTGCGGCGATCTGTAATTTTCTGCTGGCGGATGAGATCAACCGTGCCAGCCCGAAAGTGCAGTCGGCACTCCTTGAGATCATGGAGGAACATCAGATCTCCCTTGACGGGCAGACCCATGTCCTGCCCACGCCCTTTATGGTCATTGCCACGCAGAATCCGGTGGAGACCTACGGTACTTACCATCTGCCGGAGGCGCAGATGGATCGCTTTTTCATGAAGATCTCGATGGGCTATCCGACATTGCAGGAGGAGCTTGCCATCCTCGACCGGAACGGCGAACACAACCCGATCGAGAACATTACGGATGCGGTGGTCTCCACACAGGAGATCGTGTCGCTCCAGCAGCAGGTCAATGCCGTGCGGGTGTCGGAGGGCGTGCGCAACTACATCATTTCCCTTGTCCATGCGACCCGGGAGAGCGATATGGCATCTCTCGGCGTCAGCCCACGTGGCAGCATCGCCTGCTTCAAGGCAGTCCGTGCCTCTGCCTTTGCGCATGGCAGGAGCTTTGTGACACCGGATGATGTGAAGGCACTGGCAGTGCCGGTGCTGGCGCACAGGATCCTGCTCTCGCCGAAGGGACGCAACCATCTGGGCAGTCCCGAAGCACTGGTGCAGCAGCTCCTCAGCAGCCTGCCGGTGCCGGCAGATGCCTGAAATGCGGTGATATGATGAAACGGAAAAGCAAGTTTGCACGGATCGTGGAACATGTCAAACTTGTCTGCGGATTGCTGGCAATGGCATTGATGGCGTATGTGTTCACATTCTATCTTGACAGCGACATCGGCGTGGTCATCTGGGCATTTTTGCTGATCGCACCGCTCCTGTCGCTGCTTCTGGCATGGCTTGGCAGCCGGCAGATCTCTGCAAAGGCAGAGGCACCGAGCTATCTGGCAAAGGGGAAACATTTCAGCGTGATGGTGACTGTCACCGCAGGCGGCAGGCTCCCCATCCCCTTTCTGCGCTGTACACTGGAGCAGGATGCCAATTTCCAGCCGGATGATCCCCGCAGCGTGCAGAGTGCGATGACACCTGCCGAGCCGCTGAGGATCGAGGCGGGGATGCTCGCCCGCTATGCCGGCAGCGGGATGATCCATATGCAGGATCTGGTCGTTTCGGACTATCTCGGACTGTTCCGGTTCCATGTGCGGCAGATCCCGGCACCGCTGAAAGTCGGCGTGATCCCGTCCATCCCCTCACTGACCGGTGCGGCACGCATGCTCCATGCGGTCAGTGATGTCGTACTGACACAGGATGAGGAGGAAGAGGAGACGTCAGCGGTCTTTTCCTCACAGTCCACGCCGGGATACATCCACAGGGACTATGTGCCGGGAGACAATCTGCGGCGCATCAACTGGAAACTTTCGGCAAAGCGCAGCAAGCTGATGGTGCGCATGGATGAGGCGGCAGCGACTGTCCGCCCGAGTCTCCTGCTCGATCTCCAGCCGGAGACCGAGGAAGCGGCACTGAAACGCCGGGAGACGCTCATGGAGGGTGCCCTCGGATTCCTGCTGCTGCTGGTGAAGCAGGGCGTTGCCTGTTCGCTGCGGTATGCCACGGACGGAGAATGGCACTGCCTGCCGCTGGAGAGTGAAGATGCGGTACATATGGCAGCGGTGGAACTGGCAGCCGCAGATTTTCGTCATGACGGGAACCGTGTGGATCTGTCAGCCATGCAGGAGCGTGCGGGTGCCTATATGATCTATACGAGCCGCCCGGATGAAGCACTGGGTGCGCAGCTTGCCGCCCTGCGGAACATGGGCTATGTCTGCTGTGTGTTCCCGATGCTTCCCGAACTGCCGGCACTGGACGGTGCGGATGCGCTTTGGCAGCTGTCGGAGGATTTCTCCATGACGGCTGTGCAGAAATGAGGTGGCAATATGTGGGAAAAGCTGAAAGTCATCGCAGATCATCCGGCTGTGCGGTTCCTCAAAAAACTATGCGGCGACCCGGTGCAGCTCTATGCGGTCTTTCTGGTCATGACGGTCATGGATTACTACCATTCGGAATATACATGGCTGTATACGCTGTTGTCGGTCTTTGTTTCGTTCGTGCTGATGCGGTTTTATGACTTTGTGGCAAGAAAGGGCTTTCTCGGCTCGATCTGCTATCTGGTATACCTGTTTGCGGGGCTGTATGCGGTGAATATGATCACCACGCTCGGACAGCAGAGCTACCCGATCTCCTTCGGGGTATGGTTCCTGACACCGCAGAGCGTTGTGGATTTTTCCCTGCTCTACACGATCGCTATCTATATTCTGATGATCGGGTTCCTGACGAGTACGGTGTACTATTTTGCCAAGGTGCGCTACCGCATGACGATGCAGTTCCTCATCATGCTCATCCCGCTGTCGCTGTATGCGAAAGAGGGACTGCAAATGACGGCATTGCTGGTCATTCTGCTGCTCGCAAGCTATTTCCTGCTGATGGTGTACTGCCGTCAGCTGCGGGAGACAGACGAGGTGCGGCAGGTCTCCGGACTGCACAGCGGCATTTCCATTGCCGTGTATGTGACAGCATTCAGCGTGCTGGCTGCCATTGTCCCGAAGCCCGCTTTTCAGGCAGACCGTGAGTTCATTGATAACGCCATGTCGTTCAGTTCATGGTCTGACATCCTGATGGGTGCCATCTCGATGTTCACGGAGACGACGGACAATACGGTCGCCGTCACCAACAACACCCGGACATTGTACTATGTCAATGCGCCGGAGCCTCTGCGGCTGCGGACACAGACCTATACATACTATGGTGAGGACGACAGCTGGACGGTCTCGAACTGGGACAGACCTGAGGACGAGCTGCCGGAGGGTGCGCTGACCTATAAGCCGCAGGCACTGCTGCAGGCGATCGCAGATGCCGCAGCGGAGGATGCGGATTTTGCAGCGGAATACGGTCTTAAGGAGATCGCCGGCATGACACTGCCGGGACAGCGGGAGCTGGAGATCGACCTGTTTACGCCGTACAGCAATTTCCGGGTGCTGCCCTCACCGACACGCAGCTATCAGGCGGTCATCGACAGCGGCAGCATGCGGGATGTCCGCATTTCGGATAACAACACCTTTGCACTGCCCGCCTCACAGTATTTCGGGACAAAATACTATCCGGACAGCTATGCCCGCTCTGAGGCTGCCATGCGGATCCTGCAGCGGCTCGATCGCAGCATGTACGACGATCTTCTGTATGATGCGGTCGAAATTGCCTTTGAAACGGGGAACGACGAAGACTGGGACGTGCTGTACACTGCCTACAGAGAGCTGTCGGATGCCAAGATGCTGCTGTATATCGCAGATGAGTATGACTGGCATGATGATGTGATCGACGATCTGGCAGCCGAGCTGACGGAGGGTCTGACCTCGGACATGGACAAGGCACTGGCGATTGAACGGTATTTTACCGACATGGGCTATGTCTATGATGACAGCTATGAGAAGGCGGAGGGGGAGAATGTTGCAGACTTTCTGACGACCTCGCACCGGGGCGTCTGCTATGAATTCGCCACGGCGATGGTTTTGCTCTGCCGGAGTGCCGGACTGCCGGCACGGTATGTGCAGGGGTACAACATGAGCCAGCAGTATGCATCGAATATCCGTGGGTTCGAGGGCAACTACCTGATCAAGGCGAGGGATGCCCATGCGTTCCCGGAGGTGTATATTTCCGGTTACGGCTGGGTGAGCTTTGAGCCGACGGTGGCTTCTATGGAACTCGAAGACGGCATGGCGGAGAACCAGAATGTCATGCGCTGGGGCTTTGTGATCCTGGGTATCGCATTGCTTGCGGGCGTGATCTGGCTGATGATGCCGATGATCCGGGAGAAGCGTTTCCGCAGCAGGATCCTGAAAATGACACCACAGGCATGTGCATCGGCAGTTTTCTGCCGGATGCGCTGGCAGCTGAAACTGCCGGACAGCACAACCGTCTGCGAGCTGCTGACCTGTTCGGCACCGTTCTGCACGGAGGGCGAACTGTTTACGGCAATAGATGAGCTTCTGTATCATGATGCACAGCAGCCGCCCCTGACGGAGCAGGAGCTGGCGGCGGCATATGTCCGCTGGCAGGACAGCCGGAAGGCATATGAAAAGCAGCAGAAACAGGAGAAAAAAGCAAGAAAGAAGAGGAAAGAGACCTGATGAACTGGTTTGAGATCACTGTCCGGACGGAGACGCCTGCGGTGGATGTGCTGTGTGCGATGCTGACAGACTATGGCGTGCGGGGCTTCTCTGTCACGGACAAGGAGAGTTTCCGGGAATTTCTGGAGGATAAGGACGGCAAGTGGGACTACATTGAAGACGACCTGATGGGACTGGCAGACTGCGACACGAGTGTGACGTTCTATCTGCCGCAGGATGCGCAGGGAACGGAGCAGCTTGCCGGGATCCGGGCACTGCTCGAACAGCTTCGGGCAGGGGAGAATGCTGCATTTTTCGGCACGCTCGCACTTTCCTGCGGCAATGTGCGGGAGGAGGACTGGGCGAACGAATGGAAACAGTATTTCAAACCGCTGCCCGTCGGGAAACGGCTGCTCATCCAGCCCTCATGGGAGACGGCACCGCCGCAGGATGAGCGCATCGTTCTGGAGATAGACCCTGCCTCAAGCTTCGGCACGGGGCAGCATGACACCACAAGGCTCTGCCTTACGCTGATCGAAGACGTGCTGCACGAGGGCGACCGGGTGCTGGATGTAGGCTGCGGGAGCGGCATTCTCTCCATCGGGGCGATGCTGCTCGGTGCCGGTGAGGCGGCAGCGGTGGACATTGCGGAAAATTCCGTGCGCACGGCGGCAGAAAATGCTGCGAAGAACGGCATCCCTGTGGAGAAATATACGGTCTGCTGCGGCAATATCTGCACGGATGCGCCGCTTTGTGAGAAGCTCGGGAGAGGGTATGATCTGGTGTGTGCGAATATCGTGGCAGATGTGCTGATCGCAATGGCGGGACTTTTCGGAAAGTTCCTGAGACCCGGCGGACATCTGATCGTTTCCGGGATCATTTCCGAGCGCACGCAGGAGGTGCTGTCCGCATTGGTACAGGTAGGCTTCCGGCAGCAGTCGATACAGGAAAGCAACGGATGGGCTGCGATCCTGTTGACGGATGGACGCTGAGCCTCACGGAAGCGCAGACGGCGAAATACACAGAGGGACACTTTTCGCAAAAAGTGTCCCCTTTCCTTTTTTCGCATGATCTGCTCCTGAGATCCTGAAAAAACACAAACCCCCTCTTGGAACCAAGAGGGGATCTGTGCATGATATAGGGATTATTGGGGATTTTATAATAACGTTGGGGTAAAACGTTATTACCAAAGATAAATAACAATGTTATTATACAGATATATTGTGACAGTTTCATGATGACTTTGTGATAGACATGTGATAATTTAGAACTGGAAACTTGCGGTAATATGCGCAGATGCCGTCTATTTCTTGATCAGGAACCAGAAAACAGAACCCTCGCCGACACGGGAACGGACACCATAGCTGTAGCCATGCAGTTTGAGGATCGCCTTGACGATGGAAAGCCCCAGTCCGGTGCCGACCACCTCCCGGGTGTGGTGTTCGCTGCGGTAGTATTTGTCGAAGATCAGCTTGATCTTGTCTTCCTCAATGCCGTTGCCGGTATCCTGCACTTCAATGCGCACGCCGTCAGCGGTGTTGACCTGCCGCACGAACACCTGTTTGTCCTCGCCGGTGTAGTTGATGGCATTGTTGATGAGATTGCAGACGGCACGTTCGAGCTTTGCCGGGTCGCAGGTGACGGTACAGGGGGCATCGGGCGTGAAGGTGATGTGATACCCCATCTGTTCGGAGACGCCCTTGTAGCGTGCAATGATGTCCGTCAGCCAGCTCGTTACATCAATTTCCTGCATCTCCGGCTTCTGGCTGCCGCTCTCCAGACGGGAGAGATCAAGAATGTCATTGACCAGTGCGGCAAGACGGTCGGTCTCATCAATGATCACTTGCAGGTGGGCATTGCGCTTGACGGGGTTGTCGCCGGAAAGATCCCGTATCATTTCCGCATACGCCTTGAGCATGGTCAGCGGGGTGCGCAGATCATGGGAGACATTTGCCACCAGATCCCGCTGCATGGAATCGGCACGGGAGATCTCATGCTCCGCATAGGTGAGTGCCCGTGCGAGTTCATCGACCTCACGGCAGCTGCTGCCCTCAAAACGGGTGTGGTAGTCCCCCCGTGCCATGCGCTTTGCGGAGGCGGTGATGCGGACGATCGGTGCCGACAGGCGATTGGCAAGGACAATGGCGATCACACAGCCGATCACCATGACCATGACCGTGAACAGCAGGACAAAGCGTTTGAGCATCGCCACGGTGGAATCCACCGGCTCTAAAATGGTGTTGAGGAGGATCACGCCCTGCGTTTCATCATCCACGTGGATCAGGCAGCCGACCACGAGGGTCTCCATGCCGATCTGTTCATCGTAGACACGCTGACAAATGGTGCCGTCACTGCTGCTGTCGAGAGCCTGGATAAAGGTAAACAGCATGTTGTCATGCCCATGCAGCAGACAGCCGTTATTCATGACATCCCGCTGGAAGGCAAGACGCCGCTTGCCGTCATACACGGAGATGCAGAGCTGGTTGTTGACCGCAGCATCTGTCAGCACTGCCTTGAAATCCTCTGTGGTATCGTTGGCACAGGAGACGGCGAGATCTGCGGCGATCGCCTTGGTCTCCCGTGTCTTTGCGTCATAGTACAGCCGTTCAAACAGCACGACTTCCATCAGCCAGAGCAGGGCGGAGACGATCACCGTAAACAGGATAAAATGCGCTGCAATGCGCATGCGCAGCGTCATGTGCCGGAACGGATTCCTACCCTTCATCGGCTTCAAATTTGTAGCCCATACCACGGAGGGTGACGATATATTTCCGGTATGCGCCAAGGCTGCCACGGAGCATCTTGATGTGGGTGTCTACAGTTCTGTCATCGCCGAAGAAATCATAGCCCCACACCGCTTCGAGGAGCTTGTCTCTGGTCAGTGCCAGTCCCCGGTTGCGGACAAGATAGAACAGCAGGTCGTATTCCTTAGGGGTCATGGAGACTTTTTTGCCGTCCACATAGACCTCCCGTCCGGCAATGTCGATGGAAAGTCCGCCGAAGTCCAGACGGTCGTTCTGGACGGCAGCAGGCGCAGCGGTGCGGCTTCTGCCGAGGACTGCCTTGACACGAGCCATCAGCTCCTTGGGGGAGAAGGGCTTGACGACATAGTCATCCACACCGATCTCAAAGCCAAAGAGTTTGTCGTATTCCTCCCCCCGTGCGGAGAGCATGATGATGGGGATATTTTTATGGCGGCGGATCTCCTTGCTGGCGGAATAGCCGTCCAGTTTCGGCATCATGACGTCCATGATGATGATGTCATAGTCCCTGCTGCGGCATTTTTCCACCGCCTCCATGCCGTTGGCGGCTTCCTCGACTTCATATTCCTCAAATTCTGCATATTCCCGGACGACATTGCGGATATTTGCCTCATCGTCCACGATCAGCAATCTGCTCATAGTTATGGGCTCCTTTCCCCTGTATTCTGATCCTGTGAATATTATAGCAGATTTTTTTGTGGATTGCAAGGGGGTAATGTGAAAATTCACTGAAATCGCTGCTATGAAAGAAGTCCAGAGGACAGCGCCCTCTGGACTTCTGCTTGAGATTTGATCTTTGCGGCTATCTCTTACTTAATGGACGCAAACGCTTCATCAAGGGCAGCGATCAGATCATCCACATGCTCCGTACCGATGGACAGGCGGATGGTGTTCGGCTTGATGCCCTGCTCGGCAAGCTCTGCTTCCGTCAGCTGGGAATGTGTGGTGGATGCGGGATGGATCACGAGCGACTTGACATCTGCCACATTTGCCAGCAGCGAGAAGATCGGCAGATGGTCGATGAACTTCATCGCATCCGCCTGCGTGCCCTTCACCTCAAAGGTGAAGATGGAACCGCCGCCGTTCGGGAAATACTTCTCATACAGGGCATGGGTCGGTTCGCTGGCAAGGGACGGATGGTGAACCGCCTCCACCTGCGGGTGTGCCTCCAGATACTGCACGATCTTCAGTGCATTTTCCACATGCCGCTCTACACGCAGTGACAGGGTCTCCAGTCCCTGCAGGAAGATGAATGCATGGAACGGGGAGAGGGTCGCACCGGTGTCACGCAGCAGGATGGCACGGATGTATGTCACAAAGGCAACAGGACCCAGTGCATCCGCAAAGCTGATGCCGTGGTAGGACGGGTTCGGCTCGGAGATCCACGGGTACTTGCCGGACTTCTTCCAGTCAAAGCTGCCGCCCTCCACGATCACGCCGCCGATGGCAGTGCCGTGTCCGCCGATGAACTTCGTGGCAGAATGCACCACGATGTCTGCGCCATATTCGATGGGACGCAGCAGATAGGGCGTTGCAAAGGTGGAATCCACGACCAGCGGGATGCCGTGACGGTGTGCCACTTCGGCGATGGCGGCAATGTCCGATACATTGGAATTCGGGTTGCCGAGCGTCTCCACGAACAGTGCCTTGGTCTGGTCATTGATCGCCTGCTCGAAAGCAGCCGGCTCCGGCTCTACAAATTCCGCCGTCACGCCGTAAAGCGGCAGGGTATGCGCCAGCAGGTTATAGGTGCCGCCGTAGATCGTCTTGGCAGCGACAATGTTTTCCCCTGCCTTTGCCAGTGCCTGAAATGTGTAGGTCAGTGCTGCGGCACCGGATGCCACTGCGAGCGCACCGGAACCGCCCTCCAGTGCGGCAATGCGCTTCTCAAAGACATCCTGGGTGGAATTGGTCAGTCTGCCGTAGATATTGCCCGCATCCCGCAGTCCAAAGCGGTCAGCCGCATGCTGGGAATCGTGGAACACATAGGAAGTCGTGGCGTAGATCGGCACGGCTCTTGCATCCGTGACAGCATCGGGCTGTTCCTGTCCGACATGGAGCTGCAGGGTCTCAAAATGATAAGGTTTCATAAGTATATCCTCCTTGTTGTTTTTTTTGTTTTACTATTATTCCTATTGGTTTTGTATGCTTTTATTATATCACATCTACTTGCATTTGTCAAGGGGTTTTTCAAAATTTTTTTTCGTCCCCGGAAATGCATAAAAAAACCCTCCCGAGGGAGGGGCAGGAATGTGCCTGACAGGACTCGAACCTGCGCTCTGAGGAGTCGGAGTCCTCTGTTTTATCCAACTAAACTACAGGCACATCTTTCTGCGGCACTTGCATGCCATCTTTTATTATACCAGATAAGCCCCTGCTTTGCAATAGAAATTCTAAAAATATTTTATGAATATATTATATCCAAAATATGAACACACGCACATGACCAGCTATACAGCGTCTCATCCATCAGCCCATAGGCAGCATAGTACAGCATGCTGTCCTCCGAGAAGACCTGTATCGGCAGGAGATACTGCCGTCCCAGTACACGGATCTCTGCCTGTTCTTCCTGTATGGTCATGCTTGCCATCTGCACCTGGTCACGGTGCAGGGTGTTGTAGCTCTGCTGGTATACCCGGATGCCGCCGAGAAGTGCAAAGCTCAGGATGCTGTGGATGGCAAGTCCCGCACCGAATCGGCGCAGTCTGTGGTTGTTCGCCATAGTTTCTCCTTATTCCGATAGTTTCATCAATGCCCTTGCAAGGGAGCTGCCGACCAGTTCCCCGGCATACTCTGCCTGTTCGAGGGTATTGCCGTGGGTGCCGACCTCTATGAGCAGGCTCCCGGTGGTCAGATCCTGATTGTATTTCCGGTAATCAAAGAGGATGGGGCGGGTGAGTCCGGGGTAGTCCTCCTCCATCTGCTGCTGCCAGAGACAGGCGAACCGAAAATTTTTCAGATAGTTTGGCATGTTCATCGTGCCGTCATCGCAGCCGGAGATGATCATGACCTGACATGCCCGCTGCCCGTTCACCTCGACAGTCGGCTGCTGCAGCACACCATTGCCGCCGATGGCATCCCGGTGGACATCCAGCACGACCTTGATGGAGGAATATTCCGCAAGGATCCGCTTCACCGTCTCCGCACTGCGGGCATAGGAGCCGGTATAGGACGGATAATCGTGGATGTCCGCCGCATGGATGAAGCCGATCCCTGCGGCTTCGAGCTGTGCGGCGATGGCATCCCCGACCATCACCATGTTTTTGGTGGGGTCGGTGGTGCGGTAATTGAACGAATCATCATAGGACTCCCGCTCATACGGTTCAAAGCTCTCGGTGGTATGGGTATGCATGATGAGTACCTGCGGGTCTCCGTGCATGGTGATGCGGAACTCCGGCAGCAAAGTGCTTTCCGCTTTCAGGCTCTCATTGGTCAGTGTGGTCTGGTTCTGCACCTGCCCGGCACGTTCGAGATCAAAATACTGTCCCCCGGTGTATTTGTCATAGTGCATGGGCAGGATGCTGCCGCCGGTGAGCGTCCATGTCTCCGGGTAGGGTTTGGGACCGGGATCGACAGGCTCTGCGGCATCTGTCGGCTCTGCCTGCACCGGGATGGTTTCCGGCTCCGGCACCGTCTCCGGCAGCTGCGAGAGCGTTTCAGCGGGATAGCTGTCCCCGAAGCCATGTGACAGATGAAATTCATATTCCCTGACCGTGACACCGGACTGTGCCTGCGTGAGTACCGGCGCACTGAGCAGTGCCGCCGTACCCGTCAGCAGAAGCAGGATGATCGCCCTTCTGTTCCGACGCATGTCCCTTACCTCCAGTATAGCCTTTTTGGTCTATCTTATGCAGGGACGGGCAGGAATAGAACAGAGAGGGGAAAACATCTTCCCGGACATGCAACCTGTGACGCTTTCCTGCATACGATCATAACAGGGGATCCTGCATCCCCGCAGAAGAAGGGAGGTATGGCAATGTTTCATTGCTTTCACGCAAGAAAGCTGAGGTCTTTCCTGTTGCTCGATATTGCCGCAGTCCTGCTGTGGCTGTTCTGTTCTGCGGTGGGGAGGGCATTCTCCGCAGAGGCACGTCCGGAGGGGATCTTCCTGCCGGTCATCATGTATCACAGCATTACCGAGCATCCGAGCGGGGACTACCAGATCACATCGGATGCCTTTGCGGAGGATCTGCGGTATCTGCGTGCCAATGGCTATGAGAGCGTCAGTGTGGCGCAGCTGCTTGCCTATACGGAGGGTACCGGCACGCTGCCGGCACATCCGGTGCTGCTGACCTTTGACGATGGATTCTACAACAATCTGTCTGCGGCACTGCCGCTCCTCGAACAGTATGACATGTGTGCCGTGGTATCGGTGGTCGGGTACTATACGGATGTCACTGCTGCACGGGATCCGCATGTCCCGGCGTATTCTTACTTGGAGTGGGAGGACATCCGTGCGCTGCTGCGATCCGGCAGGATCGAGATCGGCAGCCACACCTATGACCTGCACAGCAATGAGGAACGTGCCGGCTGTTCCATCCTGTTCGGAGAGGAGGAAGAAGCCTACACGGAAATGCTCCGTCAGGATGTCGGGCTGCTGCAATCCCGGATGCAGGAGGAAACAGGGTACACGCCCGTGGTGTTTGCGTATCCCTATGGCTTTATCTGCCGGGAGAGCATCCCGGTGCTGCGGGAGCTGGGATTTGTCTGTACGCTGACGTGCTACGAAAAGCCGAATTACATCACCCGTGACAGCAGCTGCCTTTATGGGCTGTATCGTTATAACCGCAGTCCTGACGACACGGCGGAGGAATTTTTCTCGAGAGTGCTTGCGGGGGCATAGGCTCCCGCAAAACGATCCCCCCTCCCTGAAAAGGAAGGGGGGCAGTTTTATGCCGTATTTTGCAGCGCTCGGATCATTCTGTCCGGAGTGCAACGACCGGATCTTTCTTGGCGGCACTGCGGGAGGGGATGACGCCTGCGATCAGCGTCAGACCCATGCTGATGAGTACCAATATGACCGCAGCGGTGATGGGCAGTACGGCACTGAGCGACATGATGCCCGTCAGTGCATGGATCACCAGATTGATCGGTATGCACAGCAGATAGGTCACAAGCACGCCCATCAGCCCCGAAGTGAAGCCGATGATGAGCGTTTCGGCATTGAACATGCTCGACACGTTCCGCTTGGAGGCACCGATCGCACGCAGGATACCGATCTCCTTGGTACGCTCCTGTACCGAGATGAGCGTGATCACACCGATCATGATCGAAGAAACGATCAGGGAGATGGCAACAAAGGCGATCAGGATGTATGTGATGGCGTTGATGATGGTCGTGATGCTGCTCATCATCAGACCGATGTAGTCGGTGTACGTGATCTGCTTGATCTCCTCAACGGTGTCGTTGTAGCCGGCGATCACGTCCTCAATGACATCCTTGTTCTCAAAGGAAGACGCATACAGATGGATGGCTGCCGGTTCTTCCAGATCCGCATTGCCGAGCTTCTCCAGATTTTCCTCATAGGTGCTGTCGGAGAATTCGAGCAGCGCATCATAGTACACGGCAAAACGTGCGGTATCGTCCTCGTCCAGTTCGGTGTCGAGCATGGTCAGGAGCTGCTCCGGCGGAACGTTTGCCATCTGTCCTGCGGTCTCTGCCGCATACTGTGCCTTGATCTGTTCCTGTGTCATCTGGGTGAATGCCTCTGTCATGTCCTCATCGCTCATGTCGGCGATATAGGACTTCACATCGGCTTCTGCCATTTTCATCTGCTCGGTCAGCACCTGCAGCATGGCAGCTTCCATGTCGGCACGGGTCTTGCCCTTGAGTGCATCGTCTGTCATCTGTTTCAGTTCGTCATCGGTCGGGATGGACTTCATCCGGACAAGAAGCTGTGCCTTTTCCGCATCATCGAGTTCTTCCACATAGTCCCGGAATGCGGTCTCTTTCTGGGCGTCCGTCAGGTCGCCGGTGCTTTCCGGGAAGGGGAGACCCGTGAAAATATCGGTGCCGTCGTCATCAAGCTGTGCTTTCAGGGCATCGCAGTTCTTCATCTGCTCGATCACATATTTTGTCAGTTCCGATGTATAGGCGATCGAACCGGAGAGCATGGCGGAATCCGTATCCTCATTCGGACGGATGATGCCCGTCACTTTCAGCGGGATCGCATTGTCATACAGATATTTCAGACCGGAATCCGTATCCCGCAGATCGGAATAGGTATCCGTCAGTTCCTCATAGGTGTAGCAGTCGGAGTTGAGAATGACACGGTACTCCGTGTTGCAGATCTCCTCATAGCTCCAGTGCTTGGTCTCCTTGTCCTCGAGTTTGGTGTGGTTGACAGCGGCATCCATGATGGCGTCCATCACATCCTTGGATTCCAGACCCAGTGCATAGAGCGTGACATCGTCGATCTCGTTGTTCTCATCGAGGACGATCACCACTTCATTATAGGCGTTCGGCCAGCTGCCGTAGACCACTTCATACTGATTTTTGAGCAGGTCGCTGACGGGTGCGCCATTGTCACCGGGCAGCATTTCCTGCCAGAGGGCTGGCGTGCCGAAAGAAGACGATTGTGAGGCGGAAATGCCAAACATGGAGTCACGCATTTCGACCATGGAGCTGACATCCATATCCAGATTCTCGCTGACCAGTTCCTGCAGCAGTTGCTGTGTATCGGAGCAGATGATGGAACCATCCACATTCTTGGTATAGACCAGAAGCTGGAGATTGTAAGAATACTGTATTGCGGACAGTGCCTCTGAAAGGTCGCTGTCGGGGTTTGTACGTTCCTTTTCGATGTAGTCCTTGAAGGCGTGCAGGTCGTTTTCAGAGGCTTCGAGTTCGTTCATGGATTCCATCAGATCATAGACTGCCGGTTTTTCATAGACGGCATCATTCTCATGGGTGACTTCCTCACTGCTCACGCCGAGGAACGTCTGCATCAGTGAGCTGAGATCAATGGTCGTTGCCTCGATCGTCAGCGGATAGGAGGCAAGCGTCTCTTCCTGCACGGCGTCAATGTATGTCTGGAAACCCTGTGAGATGGACAGCACGAGGGCGATGCCGATGATGCCGATGCTTCCCGCAAAGGAGGTGAGGACGGTCCTGCCCTTTTTGGTGAAAAGGTTTTTCAGGGACAGCCCGAATGCTGTCGAGAAGGACATGGAGGGATTTTTCTTCTTTTTGTTGGCTTCGGCAGCCTTGTGATCCAGCTCTGCCTCCTGCCGGCATTCTTCTTCTGTCAGGGGCATGGAATCGTCCTTGATCTCACCGTCGAGCATCCGGATGATGCGGGAGGAATACTGCTCGGCAAGATCGGGATTGTGGGTGACCATGATGATCAGGCGTTTTTCGGAGATCTTTTTAAGGATCTCCATGACCTGTACAGAGGTCTCTGTATCGAGGGCACCGGTCGGCTCATCCGCAAGGATGATATCCGGGTCGTTGACGAGCGCACGGGCAATGGCGACACGCTGCATCTGACCGCCGGACATTTCGCTCGGACGTTTGTGGAGCTGGTTCCCAAGTCCGACATCTTCGAGGGCTTTTTTGGCACGTTCCCGCCGTTCGGCTTTTTTGACGCCGGAGAGCGTCAGTGCCAGTTCCACATTCCGCAGCACCGTCTGGTGCGGGATGAGATGATAGCTCTGAAAGACAAAGCCGATGGAATGGTTCCGGTAGGCATCCCAGTCCTTGTCCTTGAAATTCCGTGTGGTATTGCCGTTGATGATGAGATCGCCCTCGGAATACTTGTCAAGACCGCCGATGATATTGAGCATGGTGGTCTTGCCGCAGCCGGAGGGTCCCAGTATCGAAACGAATTCGTTCGACCGGAATTTCAGGTCGATCCCCTTGAGCGCATGAACCGTATTTTCCCCTGCAAGATAATCCTTCTTGATGCCCTTTAATTCCAACATAACAAGATAAAACCTCCTTCAGAAGCACACTGTACCGCAGGGGGAGACCTTCCTCCTGCAAACGGACATATGTCCATTATATCACGATCGGAAAGATTTGTCAAGGGGCGCAGTGTCTCCCCTGAAAGGGGAGAGATGAACAAAAGCCTATCCCCCTTTTCGCCGTAAGGCGAATTGGGGGATAGGCGTTATACGAAGTCCAGCGCAAGCTTTGACCGTCACAAAAGCTTGACACTACGGAATGCGCACGGGTGCAGCGTCACGCTGCCCGCCTCCCCTGAAAGGGGAGGGGGGTGGGGGAGGGGTCAATAGTGGGAAAGTGAGAGTGCAGGGAAACACTGCCGACCTTTGCGGCGCAGCCGCATTGGGAGGCAAATCGGAGGCGGCAGCCTGCCGCTGGGGGAGGGGTATAGTGTTTATGTACACATTTTTCCGCCGTCTGCATAGTATGCAGGGAGGGGAGTGAGTATCATGGCGACTGTCAGTCTTTGCATGATCGTGAAAAATGAGGCGTCCGTGCTGGGACGCTGCCTCGAAAGTGCAGCGCATGCGGTGGATGAGATCATCATCGTGGACACCGGCTCGGAGGATGCGACCAAGGATGTCGCACGCCGCTTCACGGACAGGATCTACGACTTCCCGTGGATCGACGATTTCGCAGCGGCACGGAATTTTTCCTTTTCCAAGGCGTCATGTGATTACCAGATGTGGCTGGATGCCGATGATGTGCTGGAGGATGCGCAGTCGCTTGCGGAGATGAAGCGTGATCTGACGGCGGATGTGGTGATGCTGCCCTACCATGTTGCCTTTGATGCACAGGGACATCCCACCATGACGTATTTCCGGGAGCGTCTGCTGCGGCGGGAGCGGGGGTTTCGCTGGGTCGGTGCAGTGCATGAAGCGATCACACCGGCGGGCACGGTCATCTATGGCACGGCAGCCGTCTTGCACCGGAAACTGCATGTCAACGATCCCGACCGGAACCTGCGCATCTTTGAAAAGCAGATCGCCGCCGGGAAGCCCTTGCTGCCACGGGAACAGTATTACTATGCACGGGAACTGCTTTTCCACGGGCGGCACCGGGAGGCGATCCGTGCCTTTATGGACTTTCTGGCGCAGCCGGATGGCTGGGTGGAGGATCGCATCGGTGCCTGTTTGCAGCTCGCACAGTGCTGCCTGTCGCTCGGACAGCCGCAGATCGCCGAACAGGCATTGCTCCAGAGTTTCTGCTATGACCGTCCCCGTGCGGAGATCTGCTGCGAGATCGGCAGACTGAAGCTTGAGCGGGGACGCTATGAGGAGGCGATCTTCTGGTATGAGACTGCCGCTGCCGCTCCCTTCCCGCAGGATGGCTTTTCCCAGCCGGATTGCCATGATTATATCCCATATATGCAGCTCTGTGTCTGCTACGACCGGCTTGGAAACCTCCGGCAGGCAGAGGCATATAATGACAGAGCCGGACGCATCAAGCCGCAGGATGCCAGCTTTCTGGCAAATCAGAAGTATTTCCGGGATCAGCGGCGATCCGGCGGAAATATCTGACCGTCCGGCATTTTTCATCAAAGACAGGAGGAATTCCCATGTCCATGTATTCATGCGGATGCCAGCCCTATCCTTGTCCGGATCCCTGTCCCTGCCCGCCGCCCCTCCCGGTACCCACTGTCCCCACCGGCTTTCCCGGTACCAGAGGTGCCACGGGTGCCACCGGCGCAACGGGTGCGACCGGACCGACTGGCGGCATTGGTGCCACGGGTGCCAATGGTGTGACAGGTGCCACAGGACCGAGGGGTGCGACCGGTGCCACAGGTGCCAACGGCATCACAGGTCCGACCGGTGCAGCAGGTCCTCGTGGGGCGACAGGTGCAACGGGTCCCACGGGGGCAACAGGTCCCACGGGTGCCACAGGTGCCACCGGAGCTGATGGTGTGACAGGTCCCACGGGTGCAACAGGTGCGACCGGAGCCGATGGCGCACCGGGTCCCACAGGTGCTACGGGAGCGACAGGTGCGACCGGAGCTGATGGTGCAACAGGTCCCACGGGAGCTACGGGTGCGACCGGAGCCGATGGTGTGACAGGTCCCACGGGAGCGACAGGTGCCACCGGAGCCGATGGCGCAGCAGGTCCCACGGGAGCCACAGGAGCGACCGGAGCCGATGGTGCGCCGGGTCCCACGGGAGCGACGGGTGCGACCGGAGCAGATGGTGCGCCGGGTCCCACGGGAGCCAC